>JAZRPM010000026.1:0-34098 GCA_045649185.1 Candidatus Ornithomonoglobus sp.
GCTGCGAAATAATAGAAGGACTATGTGAATTTGTCAATAAATTAGAAAACAGATAAATTTACCTTCCGCCTGATAAAACATTATAAAAAAATTAACGGCATCCAAATCATTCGGTTCTTTCACGAAAAGGACACCAAATGGGGTCCTTTTTTGTGGCTCTTGTAATTCCAAGTGAGAATACACGTTCGACAAGTGAGGGTCAAAGAAGCCGAGAGAAACGAAGGCTGATTTGCGCCCCGAACTTATGCAGGGAGTGCTCGCAGAGCACGAGTCGCTGCCCAGTTATGTTGGATGAAGACTATCTTAACATTGCAAGTTTCAAATGAGACTGTTAATCAGAGGGAGCCGAGCGCGACTGCTTCTTGGTTGAAAAATTGCTATATATTGAGACAAATCTGCTTGCTTTCCTATAGAAAAGGTGGTAAAATAGAAGCATAACAGATTAGCGAGGTGTCTTATATGTACATAGAAGAAAAAATACAGACTAAAGTCGTAAAAGAATATGATGTTGCCATATGCGGTGGTGGTTTTGGCGGTATTTCTGCGGCATTGGCAGCTGCAAGACAGGGGAAAAAGACGGTTCTTTTTGAAAGAGAATATATGCTTGGCGGTCTTGGTACAGCAGGACTTGTTACAATATATCTGCCACTTTGTGACGGATGCGGTAAACAGGTTTCTTATGGTATTGCTGAAGAGTTGTTCCGACTTTCAATTTCTCACGGTGCAGAGGACAGATACCCTGAAAACTGGCTTGACGGAGTAGGAACAAGAACAGAAAAGGATAAGCGTTTTGAGGTGCAGTATAATGCGCAGATGTTTGCCATTCTTGCAGAAAAATTACTGTTAGATGCCGGCGTTGATATTATGTACGGTACATACACTGTCGGTGTGGATATGGATAATGACAAAATATCTTGCCTTATAACCGAAAACAAATCCGGCAGACAGGCATATAAAGTGAAATCTGTTGTTGATGCAACGGGTGATTGTGATATAGCAAACTTTGCAGATGTACCGACCGATACATTTAAAAAAGGAAATATTCTTGCTGCGTGGTATTATTATCTTGGCAAAGAAGGATACGGACTGAATATGCTTGGATGTTCAGATATACCGACAGAAGAGGAAGAAGACAATCTGGGCTTTGACCGTGTAAAGCCTCTTATTAAAAGACGTTTTTCGGGTCTTGACGGAAAAGATTTATCGGAACAGGTATGCCTGTCGCACGATGCTACATTTAAAGACATAATGAAAAAGCGTGAAAAAGATGAAACAATTGTTCCTGTAACCATTGCAACGATACCGCAGTTGAGAATGACAAGAAAGATTGTTGGTGAATATGAACTTTCGGATGTGGAAATGCACAAGTATTTTGATGATTCTATTGGTATGGTATCAGACTGGCGAAAGCGAGGTCCGGTATATGAGGTGCCGTTTGGAACGCTCTACAGCAAAAAAGTAAAGAACCTTATTTGTGCAGGAAGATGTACATCGGTATCGCAGGATATGTGGGACATAATGCGCGTTATCCCGTGTTGTGCAGTGACAGGTCAGGCAGCAGGTACTGCAGCGGCAATGACTGATGATTTTTCAACACTTGACGTGTCACAGTTGCAGAAACAACTCGTGGCGGACGGTGTAGTTTTGCACGAAGACGATATCAAAGATTAAAAGGACGCAATTTGCGTCCTTTTATATTAAAAAATCAACTACAAGTTGATTTTAAGTTTATGAAAATTTATACAGATATCTTTATAGTTGGTAAAATAGCGTGTATAATATAGATACAACATAATTCGGGGGTAGCTATGAAAATAACATTGTCAGAAAAAATAAAATCAAAGAGAAAAGAAAAAGGTTTGTCGCAAAAAGAATTGGCAAACTATTTAAAAATAAGCGACAGAGCAGTTTCGAAATGGGAGAAAGGATTATCAAAGCCATCAGTTGAAAATTTGTTCAGAATTTCAGAAGTGATTGGTGTGCCTGTTGATTTTTTTCGGCAGAACGGGGAAGTATCCGATGCGTGTCCTGAAAGAAAAACAAACGGTATGGAAAGTATAAAAGAGCTTTATAAAATGGGGAGAGGTCCCTCAAGCTCGCATACAATTGCACCTGAACGTGCGTGTGAAATTTTCAAAGAACAAAATAAAGATGCAGACAGTTTTTGTGTATTACTTTACGGTTCTCTAGCAAAAACGGGAAAAGGTCACGGTACGGATGTTGTTATAAAAAAGACATTCCTGCCTGTCAAATGCGAAGTAGTTTTTGATTTCTGTAAATTGGATATTCCGCATCCTAATACAATGGAAATCATTGCATTAAAAAACGGGAAAGAAATAGACCGTAAAAAAGTGTTGAGTACAGGTGGAGGAAGTATCGTTTTTGATGGTAAGGAGGAAAAACAAAATTATGTATATGATTCTACAGAATTCAGTGAGATAGCAGAATATTGTCGTAAAAACGATATAAGGATATGGGAATACGCCGCTCAAAGAGAGGACAGTGAATTTTTTGGATACCTTGAAAAAATATGGTTTGCAATGAAAGAATCTGTAAAAAGGGGACTTGCTGACAGCGGTGTTCTGCCGGGCGGACTTGATGTGCAGAAACGTGCAAAATCCCTGTATAACAGTGAACATATCGACGAAACATCAGAAACAAGAGAAAACCGTATGGTTTGTGCATATGCCTTTGCTGTAGGTGAGCAGAATGCGTCGGGAGAAACTGTAGTTACGGCTCCTACCTGCGGTGCGGCAGGCGTACTTCCGGCAGTTTTGTATTATCAGCAACAGAAAAATAATTTCAGTGATACAGAAATTGTACACGCACTTGCCACAGCGGGTATAATGGGCAACCTTATAAAGACAAACGCATCTATTTCAGGTGCAGAGTGCGGTTGTCAGGCGGAAATAGGAAGTGCGTGTGCGATGGCGGCAGCGGCACTTGCAGAGCTTTTTGCATTAAGTATAGATAAAATTGAATATGCCGCAGAGATTGCAATAGAGCATCATTTAGGTCTTACCTGTGACCCTATATGCGGCCTTGTCCAGATTCCGTGCATAGAACGGAATGCGGTAGCCGCTATGCGTGCAATAAACGCAGTAAATCTTGCAAGCTTTTTATGGGACAGCAGAAAGATTTCTTTTGACAGAGTAGTAAAGACAATGAAGGAAACAGGCACTGATATGTGTTCGGCGTATAAGGAAACGTCAGAAGCCGGATTGGCGAAAATAAAAATATAATTTTTTTCTAAATACCCCTTGACAAATTATGACACAAGGAGTATAATATACAACATAAAGGCTATGACCGGGAACAAGTAGGATATTCTTTAGGTTTAAAGAGAGCTGCCGGGTGCTGCAAGGCAGTAAATCGGGAATATCTGAATACATCCTGCGAGCTGCGCACCGAACGGCAAGAAACCAAGTAGGCTGCGACGGGATTGCCCGTTACAGCAAGAGAGTATAAGCTTTCACCAAAAGCCGTACTCGTAAAGGCTGTATCTGTGAGGATACAGTAAAATGAGGTGGTACCGCGAATTATTCGCCCTCATAGTTTTTATTATGGGGGCGTTTTTTAATGCCCTGAAAAAGAAAGCCTTGGGGCTTAAAATATATTAAAAAAGGTGAGATATAAAAATGATAATAACAGAACTGCTTGAAAAAAATGCACAGGCTTACGGTGACGAAGTGAGTCTTGTCGAGATTAACCCGCCTGCAGGCGAGGCGAAGCGTCTTACATGGAAGGAATATTCTCTTATTGAATCAAGTAATAAGGATGCGTTCCGAACAGAAATGACGTGGAGTGAGTTTGACAAAAAAGCAAACCGTTTTGCAAATCTTCTTCTAAGCCGTGGAATCAAGAAAGGCGATAAAGTTGCAATACTTTTGATGAACTGTATCGAGTGGCTTCCGATTTATTTCGGAATCCTTAAAATGGGTGCAATGGCAGTACCGCTTAATTACAGATACACTGCCGACGAGATTGCATACTGTGTAAATCTTGCAGAAGCAGACGTTTTGATTTTCGGACCGGAGTTCACGGGCAGAGTTGAAGCTGTTGTGAACAAAATGAAGCGGGTAAAATACACATTCTATCTTGGCGAAGACTGTCCGACATTTGCAGAGAGCTATGATAAGCTCGTAACATACTGTACTGCAAGAAAACCCGAGATTGAACTCACTGAAGACGATGAAGCGGCAATATATTTTTCATCGGGAACAACAGGTTTCCCCAAGGCTATAGTGCATCTTCACAGAAGCCTTATACACTCATGCCGGGTTGAGCAGAACCATCACTCACAGTCAAGAGACGATGTGTTCTTGTGCATACCGCCTCTGTATCATACAGGTGCAAAAATGCACTGGTTCGGCAGTCTGTTGTCGGGAAGTAAAGCGGTCCTCTTAAAGGGCGTAAAACCTGAATGGATCATACGCACAATATCAGAGGAGAAATGTACTATTGTATGGCTTTTGGTGCCGTGGGCGCAGGATATGCTCGATGCAATTGACCGTGGTGATATTAAGGTAGAGGATTATAAACTTGACCAGTGGCGTCTTATGCACATCGGAGCACAGCCCGTACCACCGAGCCTCATAAAGCGTTGGAAAAAAATATTCCCCAACCATCAGTATGACACAAACTACGGTTTGAGTGAATCAATAGGACCGGGTTGTGTTCATCTCGGTGTGGAGAACATACATAAGGTTGGCGCAATCGGAAAAGCAGGTTACGGATGGGAAGTCAAGATAGTAGACGAACACCGTAACACAGTAGAAAAAGGCGAAGTCGGCGAGCTTGCAGTTAAGGGTCCTGGAGTAATGGTATGTTACTTCAACGACGAGAATGCAACAAACGATGTTCTTGCAGACGGCTGGCTCTTTACCGGTGATATGGCAAAAGAGGACGAGGACGGATTTATCTATCTTGTAGACAGAAAGAAAGACGTAATCATTTCGGGTGGTGAGAACATTTATCCCGTTCAGATAGAGGATTTCCTGCGTACTAATATAAAAATCAAGGACGTTGCAGTTATAGGTTTGCCCGATAAGCGTCTTGGAGAAATCACAGCGGCAATCATTGAGGTCAAGGAAGACTCTGAAATGACAGAAGAAGAAGTCAACGATTTCTGTCTTGACCTGCCGAGATATAAAAGACCGCACAAAGTTATTTTTGCAGATGTTCCGCGTAATCCTACGGGTAAGATTGAGAAACCGAAGCTACGTGAAACCTACTGCGGAGAGAGTCTTGTTGCTACGCAGATAAAAAATTAAATTTTAAGTTGAAAATATCTGTAAAATATGATATAATTTATACATTCATTTGATACCAAGGAAGGACTGATTATAAATGAAAAAGCTTATGCTCGGTAATGCGGCAGTAGCCCGTGGTGCATATGAGGCAGGCGTTTCGGTTGTAGCATCATACCCCGGAACTCCGAGTACCGAAATCACTGAGAACATTGTGAAATATGAAGAAATCTATGCAGAGTGGTCACCGAACGAAAAGGTAGCCGCAGAGGTTGCAATAGGTGCATCAATTGCAGGTGCAAGAAGTATGTCGTGTATGAAACACGTTGGTTTAAACGTTATGGCAGACCCTGTGTTTACAGTAAGCTATACAGGCGTAAACGGCGGTCTTGTATTCTGCGTGGCAGACGACCCCGGTATGCACTCATCACAAAATGAGCAGGATTCACGTCATTATGCTGAAGGCTCAAAGATAGCAATGCTTGAACCTGCAGATTCAGCAGAATGTAAAGACTATACAAAGGCGGCATTTGAGCTTAGCGAAAAGTTCGACACACCGATTTTTATCCGTCTTTCAACAAGAGTATCACACTCACAGAGCCTTGTAGAAGAGTGCGAACCGCAGGAGCAGATACTTAAAGACTACAAAAAAGACATTGATAAATACGTAATGATGCCTGCAAAGGCTATAAAGCGCCATGTTGTTGTTGAGGACCGTATTGCGGCACTCAAAGAGTTTGCAGAAAACTGTGAATTTAACACTATTGAAGACAACGGAAGCAAGATAGGCGTTATAACATCAGGTATTGCGTATATGTACGCAAAAGAGGCGCTTGGCGATAGAGTAAACTACTTAAAGCTTGGTATGGTTTATCCGTTACCGGAAAAGCTTATAAAGGATTTTGCTGCAAAGTGCGATAAGGTATTTGTTGTAGAAGAACTTGACCCGGTAATTGAAAAGCATTGCCGTGCACTTGGCATTGATGTAGTAGGCAAGGAGAAGTTCACGCTTTTGGGCGAGTACACACCTGCAATGATAAAGACTGCAGTATTTGGCGAGCCGGCGGCGGAAAGTGCAACTGTTGATGAGGTTATTCCGGTAAGACCGCCTGTTATGTGTGCAGGATGTCCGCACAGAGGTACATTCTACGTACTCAAAAAGCTCGGACTTACTGTTTCGGGTGATATCGGTTGTTACACTCTTGGTGCTGTAGCGCCGCTTGAAAGTGTTGATACAACAATCTGTATGGGTGCATCTGTATCAGCAGCACATGGTATGGCAAAGGCACGTGGAGCAGAGTTTAACAAGAAACTCGTTTCTGTTATCGGTGATTCAACGTTTATGCATTCGGGTATAACAGGACTGGTTGATATTGTGTATAACAAGGGCGCAAACACAGTTATCATACTTGACAACTCTATAACAGGTATGACAGGACATCAGAACAACCCAACAACGGGATATACAATCCGAGGCGAGGAAACCGTTCAGGTAAACCTTGTTGCACTCTGTAAGTCAATCGGCGTTACCAACGTAGTTGTTGCAGACCCGTTTGATGTAAAAGAGTTTGAACGTGTTGTAAAAGAAGAAACACAGCGTGACGAACCGTCTGTAATTATTGCACAGAGACCGTGTGCACTTCTGAAATCAGTTAAATACACAGGTAAGTGCAAGATAAACGACAACTGCAAGAAGTGTAAGCTTTGTCTTAAGCTTGGATGTCCGGCAATATCATTTGACGGCGAAAAGATAGTTATAGACGAAACACAATGTAACGGCTGCGGACTTTGTATGAATGTCTGCCCGTTCGGTGCAATGGAAAAGGAGGATTAAGCTATGAATATAATGATAGTAGGCGTAGGCGGACAGGGAACACTGCTCGCAAGCCGTATCCTCGGTAATACTGTTATGAACGAGGGTTACGATGTAAAGGTGTCTGAAGTTCACGGTATGAGCCAGCGTGGCGGAAGTGTTGTTACATATGTAAAATTTGGTGAGAAGGTATATTCTCCTATAATAGATAGAGGCGAGGCAGATATCATCCTTGCATTTGAAAAGCTTGAAGCGTACAGAGCTTTGCCGTATCTAAAAAAAGGCGGTAAAATGCTTGTAAATACACAGGAAATTGACCCGATGCCCGTAATAACAGGAGCGATGAAATATCCTGACGGCATTGAAGAAAAGCTTTCAGAGAAAATTGACCTTACAACTGTTGACGCATTGAAATATGCAAAAGAAGCAGGTAATGTGAAGGCAGTAAACGTAGTTTTAATAGGACTTATGGCGAAGAATACGGACATTCCTTACGAAAAGTGGGTTAACACTATCAAGACTTCAACACCTGAAAAGTTTTTGGAGTCAAACCTCAAAGCATTTGATTTAGGTTATAATCTATAAGGAGAATACAACAATGGCTTATTTTCAGAAGGAAATAGAATGTATGCCCAGAGAGGAGCTGAAAAAGCTTCAGGACGAAAGACTTGTCTGGCAGGTAAAGAGAATGTATGAGCGTGTCGAACTTTTCAGAACACGTATGGACGAAAAAGGTTTGAAACCCGAAGACATCAAGGGCGTTTGTGACCTTCATAAGCTCCCGTTCTCATATAAGCAGGATTTGAGAGATTACTATCCCTACGGTCTTTTTGCAGAACCGTTAAAGAACATAAAGCGTGTTCACGCATCATCAGGAACAACGGGCAAACAGATAGTTGTCGGCTATACAGAAAATGACCTTGACAACTGGGCATCGTGTATGGCACGTCAGTTTGCTGCAGTTGGCGGTACGGACGAGGATGTTATCCAGATTTCATACGGTTACGGACTCTTTACAGGCGGTCTTGGTGCTCACGGCGGTGCTGAAAAGCTTGGCGCAACGGTTATTCCGATGTCATCGGGAAATACTGCACGTCAGATAAATACAATGGTTGACTTTGGTGCAACAATCCTTTGCTGTACGCCGTCATATGCAATGTATCTTGCAGAGGCTATAAAAGAAGCAGGAATGCGTGACAAAATACAGATCAAAGCCGGAATATTCGGTGCAGAACCGTGGACAGAGGATATGCGTAAGGCGATTGAAGAATCGCTCGGTATAAAAGCTTATGACGTGTATGGACTTTCAGAGATTATGGGACCGGGCGTAAGCTATGAATGTGAGTGCCAGAATGGTATGCACGTTTGTGAGGATATGTTCATTCCCGAAATTATCGACTCCGACACAGGCGAAGTATTGCCGGAGGGTTCAACGGGTGAATTGGTATTTACAACAATCACAAAAGAGGGATTCCCGGTAATCAGATACCGTACACGTGATATATGTTCGCTTAATTATGAAAAGTGTGAGTGCGGCAGAACATTTGTAAGAATGAACAAGCCGACAGGCAGAAGCGACGATATGATGATAATAAGAGGAGTAAACGTATTCCCGTCACAGATAGAAGAAGTTCTTATGAAAATCGGCGGTGATGTTACTCCGAACTATCAGATTATTGTAGGCAGAGAGAACAACACTGATACTCTTGATATCAATGTTGAGATGAGTGAAGAATTGTTTGCGGATGATATCAAGTCTATAGAAAAGATTGAACGTAAGATTGTTGCTGATATCAGAAGCGTACTTGGTATCGGCGCAAAGGTACACCTTGTTAACCCGAAAACGATTGCACGTAGTGAAGGAAAAGCTAAGCGTGTAATTGACAACCGTAAGCTGTAAGTCTGAATAAATCACCCGTCTTGCACTTCTAAGCTTGCTCGCATAGACTGCTATAGTCTCGCTCACTTATCAGCACAATCCGAGCAATTTATTCAAACTTAGTGTAGAGAAGGCGACATAGAAAGGAATGATAATATTATGTTAAAGCAAATTTCTGCATTTGTTGAAAATAAACCGGGACGTCTTATGGAAATTCTTCGGGCGCTTGCAACAGCTCACGTTGACTTAAAAGCATTATCACTTGCCGATACAACAGATTTTGGTGTAATCAGAATGATAGTAAGTCATAACGAGCTTGCAAAAAAGGTGCTTAAAGAAGACGGCGTTGTAGTAAGAATTACAGACATAACTGCCGTAGCAGTTCCGGATGAACCGGGTGCACTGCTTAACGCACTTAAAATATTAAGCGATAACGATATTGCGATTGAGTATATGTACGCATTCGGTGAAAAGCTTGGCAATTCATCGGTTATTGCAATAAGAACAGAGGACCCCGAAAAAACCGAACAGGTTTTAAAGAATGGTGGAATTGTTATTCCTTGCAGTTCTGAAATCGAAAAAATGTAATTATGGAGGTGTGCTTCAACTTAGTGAAAAGGTTCACTTGTTGAGCACACTTTTATTTTGTTTAAAGGAGCAATAAATATGAAAAAATTCTCATTGGTTCTTACAGTATCATTGCTGTTAAGTGTTTTTTTGTGCAACTGTGCAAGCTCACAGGAAAAAAGTACAACCGTAAAACTTCAGATAGATAACCCGATTATGCTCGTAAACGGTATTGAAAAAGAGATTGACCCGGGAAACGGAACATCGCCGGTTATCATTGACGACCGTACATTTGTGCCGATTCGTGCAGTGATTGAATCACTCGGCGGTTCGGCTGAGTGGGAAGGTACAACAAGAACTGCGATTCTTGTGATGGGTGATAATACGCTCAGACTCACCATTGACAGTACTACAGTATATTACAATGACCGTGCAGAAGAAATTGATACAGCACCCCGAATAATCAATGACCGTACAATGCTTCCTATACGGTTTATAGCTGAAAATTTTGGTCTTGATGTAGACTGGAACAGGTTCACTAAAACCGTAACTATTGAAAAGTCATATAATCTGTTAAATGATATTCCACCGTATACAACAAACGCATATGTAGAAATAAACGGCAATGTTCCTATGTTTAATGAAACCGAAATATCGGACAAATCATACGAATACTACAGTGCACTGGACTCTTTTGGCAGATGCAGTGTATGCATCGCATCAATTGGCCCTGACATAATGCCCACGGGTGAGCGTGAGAAAATCGGTTCGGTAAAGCCGACAGGCTGGAATAGTGTTAAATATGACAATATTGATGGTAAATACCTCTACAACAGATGCCATCTTATCGGTTATCAGCTAACTGCCGAAAATGCCAACGAAGAAAATCTGATTACGGGAACAAGGTACATGAACGTAGAAGGAATGCTCCCGTTTGAAAATATGGTGGCAGACTACATAAAAGAAACAGGCAACAATGTAATGTATCGTGTAACACCGATATTTGACGGCAACAATCTCCTTGCAAGCGGAGTTTTGATGGAAGCATATTCTGTAGAAGATAACGGCGATGGAATATCTTTTTGCGTCTACTGCTACAATGTGCAGCCCGGAATTTACATTGACTATGCGACAGGTGAAAGCTCGTTTATGGGAACCGTAACGGAGGAGACAAAGAGCGAAGTGATGTATGTTCTCAATACAAACTCGAAAAAATTTCATCATATAAGTTGTTCAAGTGTTTCAAAAATGAAAGAAAGTAACAAGGCATTTTCTGAAAAGTCACGTGATGAACTGATAGCTGATGGTTATCTGCCGTGCGGAAACTGCAAACCTTAAATATGAATTGGCAAAAAAATAATTACTTACGGAAAAAAGTAAACATTTTCGATTTTGACAATTGACATTTGATTTTTTAAATGGTATAATCTTCATATAGATTGGTTTAATATGCAATTAGGGCATATACACAAGGAGGAAAAACAACATGAGCAAATATTCATACAAGGGTAAAACCCCTATAAAGTATGGCGAAGAATTTATTGACAACTATCTTGCACATCATACTGTGGAGGATTTTGAACCGCAGGGTATTTCAAACTACATAAAGGGCGTATTTATGCTTGGTATCGACAAGATATACTCTCAGAACAAAAGCGAACAGTACGACAAGTTCATAAAGGACTGGCTTGAAAAAGTTCTTGACAAGGATACAAAGTTCCTTAACCGTGTTGAGGGGAACTTCTGGCTATCACTTGATTCACTTGATTTCCGTCAGGCTGGATTGCTTCTTTTCAGACAGTATGAGGAAACAGGCGACAAGAGATATCTTGAGTCAATCGGTGAGCTTTGCGAAACATTGTTTACAGACTATCCGAAAACAAACAACGGTATTTTGTGGCATAATAAGCAGAATGCTCCGTATCAGGTTTGGGTTGACGGCCTTTATATGGCAGGCCCGATATGTGCAGGCTATGCAAAGGCAAGCGGCAAAAAAGAGTTTGCACAGCATGCAATCAAACAGGCGGTTCTTATGTATGAGAATCTGCATGATGAAAAGGACGGACTTCTTTTCCACGGCTGGGACGAGAGTAAGGAAGCCGGTTGGGCAGACCCCGAGACAGGACTTTCAGCAGAAAAGTGGGGACGTGCACTTGGTTGGTACGTTGTTGCTGCAACAGAAATGATAGGTTTCCTTGGCAAGGACTATGAAGGCATGGATAAGCTTATCCCGATACTAAAGCGTGTTCTTGAGGCGTTGCTCAAGGTACAAAGACCGGAGGATGGTTATTGGTGTCAGGTAATAGACAAACCGAATGCAGAGGGTAACTGGAGAGAAGCATCTGCAACTTGTCTTATTACTTTTGCTCTTGCAAAGGCATACAGACTTGGTGTTGTAGGCGAGGAATATATAGCAGCAGCAAGAAAGGCTTTTGAGGGTATTGTTGACAGCTTGTATATAGACGAGGACGGAAACAAGATACTTGACGAAGTTTGTATCGGAACATGTATCGATGATGGTGACTATAATCACTATAAAAACCGTCAGAAGGTTAAGAATGACCTTCACGGCACAGGCGCATTCCTGCAGATGTGCGCAGAAATGAATCTTGTTGATTGATTTTATATAAGGGACGTCGTTAAGGCGTCCTTTTTTGTGCGTATTACATAGAAAACCATATCTGAAAGTGTAGATTTTCAACAACACAATCGCAACACAGGAGCAGTTTTGTTCACTTTGTACATAAAAATGAGAAAAAGTTTCATTGAAAAGAACGTGAAACGCAAAAAATGTATAAAAAATTCGAAAAAAATCCGTATTTTCTGTTGACAACTTGCATAAAAAGTGTTATAATCTATGTATAAATTTTAACATTGGGAAATTTTGAGCAAAAGCTGTTATTGCAATTTGACCAATAAGTTTGATATGTGGTAGAATTGCAGAGCATTTTACACAAAATACCCGTGAAAGGAGTACAAAACAAAAAAATGGAAGCTAAGGCGACTAAAACAAAAGTAAGGAGTAAAATCCGTAAAGAAAGTCCGGGCGAGCGTATATTTGACATTTTCAACATAATATTCCTGTTGGCAGTGTCGATTATTGCGATATACCCGTTGTGGCACGTTATCTGTGCATCGTTCAGTGATCCGTTGATAATTTCAAGAACATCAGGAACAATTTTGTTCCCAATGAATCGAGCTGGCGGACTCGGAGGAACGCTTGCTTCATACGCACAGATGTGGACACATCCTCTTATTAAACCGGCATATATCAACAGTATCGGTTTGGTTGTAGTCGGTACAACACTTAATATCATTATGACAGCTATATGTGCATACGTATTATCACGTGAGAACACAATGCTTAAAAAGCCGTTTACATTGTTTATAATGTTTACAATGTTCTTCCACGGCGGTATGATTCCTTCATACATAGTTAACACTCAGATATTGGGACTCAGTGACAGCTATCTTGCGTTGATTCTTCCTGGTGCTATCAGTGTATATAACATGATCATCATGAGAACAAACTTCGAGAGTATCCCGGCAAGCCTTGATGAGGCGGCTCGTCTTGATGGCGCAGGTCATATGAGAATTTTGTTCCAGATAGTTCTTCCGCTTTCAAAGGCTATCATAGCGGTTATGATTCTCTACTATGCAGTAGCTCACTGGAACTCATGGTTTAATGCATCTCTTTACATCAGAACACCTCAGAAGAAGCCGTTACAGCTTATACTTCGTGAAATACTTATTCAGAACGATACAAGCTCAATGACATCTTCAACATCATCAACAGCTGCAGGTCAGGCTGACCAGGCTGAAATCGGTGAAACACTTAAGTATGCAACAATTGTATTTGCAACAGTGCCGATTCTTATCGTTTATCCGTTCCTTCAGAAGCACTTCACAAAGGGTGTTATGGTCGGAGCCGTAAAGGGTTAATGTAAAAGGCTTAGGAAAGGAGATAACATTTTAATAATGAAGACAGAAAAAACAATTATAACACAAAAGACATTTGGCCAGAGAATTAAAAGAGACTGGAGCATGAACTGGACATTATATCTTCTTATGATTCCTGTCCTTGTATATTTCATTCTCTTCTGCTATTTGCCGATGTATGGTATCGTAATGTCTTTCCAGAACTATTCGATATTCAAAGGATTTGGTGGCAGTGAATGGGTTGGATTTGAGCATTTTATAAAATTCTTCCAGTCACCGCGTTTTGGAGAATTACTTTTTAACACAATAAGAATCAGTTTGGCAACACTTTGCTTTGGTTTCCCGGCACCGATAGTTCTTGCACTTCTCTTAAACGAGCTTAAGAGTGCAAGACTTGGTAAGGTAATCCAGAACTGTACATACATACCTCACTTCATATCACTTGTTGTTGCTTGTTCAATTGTTAAGTTGTTCACGGATGAGACCGGTATTATCGGTTCGTTCTTTAACACAATTACAGGTGGAACAGGTAACATGCTTAATGAGGCAAGCAACTTCTTGCCGATATATGTTATATCAAACATCTGGCAGGAATGTGGTTGGGGTTCGATCATATACCTTGCAGCATTAACAGGTATCGACCAGTCACTTTATGAAGCAGCTGAGGTTGACGGTGCAGGTAAGTGGAAAAAGGTAATAAACATCACATTGCCGAGTATCCTGCCGACTATCATCATTATGCTTATCATGCGTATGGGTTCAATCCTGAGTGTCGGATACGAAAAGATATTGTTGCTCGGTAACGATGCTACAAGTGAAGTATCTGAAGTTCTTTCAACCTACAACTATGAGGTTGGTATTAAGCAGAGCCGTTATAGTTATTCAGCAGCTATAGGTTTGTTTAACACATTGGTTAACCTCTGCTTCGTACAGGGCGCTAACTGGATAAGCCGAAAGGTTAACGGTTACGCTTTGTGGTAAGATTGATTTTTGCAAAATGCCGGAGCTTGGTGTTTTGTTAAAATATAAAATTCAAAAAGGAGACAAAAAATGAAAAAAAGAATTTTTGCACTTTTGTGCGCAGGAATGATGCTCCTCACAGGTTGCGGCGGCAACGGTGGCGGCGGAGCAAATGTAGACCGTGAGTTTACAGAGTATCCTATGAAGGATGTAGAGAAGATGACATATTGGTTGGCAATGAACGCTAATATGGGTCTTGTAGTAAGTAACCCTGGTGAGACAGAGTTTGCTAAGGAACTTTCAAAGAGAACAGGCGTTGAGATCGAGTATATCGATCCGGGTACTGCAGGCGAAGAGGACCTTAAGGGTCGTATAGCATCAGGTGATCTACCTGACATGGTTGAATTTACATGGACTAACTTCAATGGCGGTCCGGCACAGAACATTGACGACGGACTTATCATTGACCTCACAGAGTTGATCGAGGAGCATGCTCCGAACTTCAAGAAATATCTTGAAGAAAACCCCGATGTTGATAAGATGATCAAAACAGAGGACGGCAGATACTACTGCTTCCCGTTCATCCGTGGCGATAAGAGACTTCTTATCTCAACAGGTCCGGTTTACAGACGTGACTGGGCAAAGGAAGCCGGTCTTGATGCTCCCAAGACTGTAGATGACATTGAAAAAATCCTTAAGGCTTATAAGGATCAGGGCGTTAAGAAGCCGTTGGCTCTTACAGCAGGTGGCGTTGGCTCATTCATGGGTAACTTCGGCACAAGCGCAGGTTTCTACTATGCTGATAAGAAAGTTACATTCGGACCGACAACAGAAAACTATAAGTTCGCGTTGGAAACTTATGCAAGATGGTATAAGGAAGGCTTGCTTGACAACAACTTCGTATCAATCGATGATGCAAAGATTAAGGCACAGATTCTTAACGGTGAGTCAGGTATGACAACCACATCAGGTGGTGGCGGCCTTGGTACATGGCTTGACACAAAGGCAGCTCTTAACGAGCCGTTCGATATGGTTGGTTTCACATATACAGGTCTTAAGGAAGGCGAAGCAACTGCTTACCATCCGTTTGACTCAAAGTACCCCGGTTACGGTTCAGTTGCAATCACATCTGCATGTAAGGACCCTGTTGCAGCTGTAAGATACCTTGACTACGGTTATAGTGAGGAAGGTCGTCTTCTTTACAACTTCGGTATCGAAGGCGTAAGCTACGAGGTTAAGGATGGCGAGTGCATCTTCACAGACCTTATCAACAAGAACCCGAATGGTTGGACACAGGCATCAGCAATGGCTATGTACTTGCGTTCATCAACACAGGGACCGTTCGTTCAGGATAAGGGTTACATCGATCAGTTCTACGGCAGACCGAACCAGCAGGATACACTTAATGCATGGATCGCAGACTATGACGAAGTTATAGACAGCAACTTGCCGAAGTACACATTCACAGCTGATGAGAACGTAGAGTACACAGAGTTGATGTACGACGTTAATGAGTATGTATCAGCTGAGAGAGTTAAGTTCATTACAGGTAAGAGATCATTTGACGAGTGGGATGACTATGTAGCAGAAGTTAAGAAACTTGGTGCTACAAGAGCAACAGAGATCGTTAAGGCTGCTTGTGACAGATTCAACAAAAACTAATATAACTAAGAGCAGCTACTTATGTAGCTGTTCTTTTTATTGTATAAGGTTGACAAAATTTAGATTTTAGTGTATAATATCAGTATCAGATGAATACACTCAAAATATTGAGAGAAAGGAGAAATGAATATCTGATATAAACTAAAAAGCGCCAGAACCGCAAAAGAGTGTGGCGGTTGACGAGGTTGAGGAAAATCGAAAATTCGGCGGGTACCTCACGGTGGAAAAGCACCATTGTTACGTATGAATTTAAAAACGCAGAGTAATCTGCGAACAACGGTTTATACATGCTTAAAACGATATCATAAACGGACCTTAAAAAGAGCCGGTTATGATGTTCGGCTCTCTATTTACGGGTCCTTTATGGTACATATAATTATATTGAAAGGATTTGTAAATATGTGCGGAATAGTTGGATATACAGGAAATAAAAACGCAACAGACGTTTTAACACAAGGACTAAAGAGCCTTGAATACAGAGGATATGACTCGGCAGGTGTAGCTGTTTTTGACGGAAACGAGATAAAAACAGTAAAAGAGAAAGGCAGACTTAAAAACCTTAAGGAAATGCTTTTAAAGACACCTCTTGAGGGCAACATTGGCGTTGGTCACACACGTTGGGCAACGCACGGTGCACCGAGCGACATAAATTCACACCCACACACATCGCAGAACGGAAAAATTGCGGTTGTTCATAACGGGATAATCGAAAACTATGAAGAACTGCGTGCGATGCTTAAAAATAAAGGGTATGCATTCAAATCAGAAACGGATACCGAAGTAATACCGCATCTTATTGATATGTATTACGACGGTGATATTTTTTGTGCTGTTAAAAAGGCGGTTTCACACCTTGACGGCAGTTTCGCATTGGGTATAATATGTGAATATGAGCCGGATAAACTGATTGCAGTCCGTAACCATAGCCCGCTTATAATCGGGGCAGGTAACGGTGAGAATTTTATAGCATCAGACATACCTGCGATTTTACCATATACACGGAACGTATACTTCCTTAATGACGGTGAAATTGCCGTTATTACAAAAGATTCGGTAAATATCTATGACAGTGTCGGTGCAAGAGTTGAAAAACTGCCTGAAACAGTAAAACTTTCTGAAACAGCAGCACAAAAGGGCGGATATGAGCATTTTATGCTCAAGGAAATCCATGAACAGCCAAAAGCCGTTGCAGATACTCTGCGTGGCAGACTCTCAAGTGGCAAGCGTGTAAAGTTTGATGGGTTCGGTGCAGAATTAGCAACAAGATTTGAAAAAATCTGTATCGTTGCCTGCGGTACAGCGTACCACGCAGGACTTGTCGGGAAAATGACAATAGAGAAAATGGCAAAAATACCGACAGATGTTGAGCTTGCATCGGAATTCAGATACAATGATCCGCTTTTGGACAATAATACGCTTGTTATAGCAATAAGTCAGTCGGGTGAAACGGCAGATACTTTAGCCGGAGTCCGTCTTGCAAAGGAAAAAGGTGCATATGTACTTGCAATAACAAATGTTGCCGGCAGCAGCATATCGCGTGAGGCGGATACTGTTTTTTATACGTATGCAGGACCTGAAATATCCGTTGCATCAACAAAAGCATATACAACACAGCTTGTTGCAATGTATCTTTTTGCGTTATTTCTTGCAGAGAACAGAAAATCTCTCATACCAACAGAACTTGATATCGTAAAGAATGAGTTATTAAATATGCCCGAAAGCCTTGAAACAGTTTTAGAGCTTGCGGGCGAAATCAAAAGAATAAGTAAAAAAATCTATAAAGAAACCGATATGTATTATTTAGGCCGTGGTCTTGACTACAAAGTGGCAATGGAGGGCTCTTTAAAGCTTAAAGAGATTTCATATATCCATTCGGAGACCTATGCCGGCGGTGAGCTAAAACACGGTCCTATTGCTCTTATTGAAGAGGGAACTGTAGTTATAGCCATAAGCACGAACAAGGACGTTTGTGCAAAAATGGACAGCAACATAAAGGAAGTAACAGCACGCGGTGCATATACTGTTGTTTTTGCAAACGAGACAACAGCACCACAGCATAAGGACTGTTCGGATATGATTATAATGCCGGAGGTTAATCCGCTTTTATCACCGATCACATCAGCTGTTCCGTTACAGCTTTTAGCATACTATGTTGCATATAACAAAGGCGAAGCAATTGATAAGCCGAGAAACCTTGCAAAATCGGTTACTGTAGAATGAGGAGGAATTTAATTTATGGGAAAACTTTTTGGTACGGACGGTGTCCGTGGTGTAGCAAACGAGGAACTTACGTGCGAGCTTGCGTATAAGATTGGTAAGTGTGCGGCGTATGTTCTGACAGGCGAAATCAAGCACAAGCCTAAAATATTGATAGGTAAAGATACACGTATATCAGGTGATATGCTTGAGGCGGCATTAACTGCAGGTCTTTGCTCTGTTGGTGCGCAGGTCGTTTCACTTGGCGTTATCCCGACACCGGCAGTTGCATACCTCACACGTCTGTATGAAGCTGATGCAGGTGTTGTTATATCTGCATCTCATAACTCGGCAGAGTATAACGGCATAAAGATATTTAACGGCAATGGCTATAAGCTCAATGACGCAATCGAGGAAAGAATTGAAGATTTAATCCTTGTTGATGACAGTGAGATAAGAATGCCTACAGGTGATGATGTTGGTACTGTTACAAAGTGTGACACTGCTGTAAGAGACTATGTAGAGTTTGCGAAAACCACAATAGATTGCGACCTTGAGGGTATGAAAATAGCCGTTGACTGTGCAAACGGTGCATCATATGAGACATCAACAAAGGTTCTTGCAGAGCTTGGTGCTGAAATCTATACAGTTGCAAACCACCCTAACGGCACGAACATAAACCTCAACTGTGGCTCAACTCACACAGAGAAGTTTGGTGAATATGTAAAGAACATAAACGTTGATATCGGTCTGAGCTTCGACGGCGATGCTGACAGACTGCTTGTTATTGACGAGCTTGGTAACTTAATAGACGGCGATAAGATTATGCTTATCTGTGCAGAGTACCTTAAAGAGATAGGAATGCTTAACAAGAACACCCTTGTAACAACCGTTATGACAAACCTCGGTCTTGTTCTTGCGGCAAAAGAGAAGGGCATAAATATTGTTCAGACAAATGTCGGCGACCGTTACGTGCTTGAAGAGATGCTCAAGAGCGGATACTCGCTTGGCGGTGAGCAATCGGGACATATCATATTCCTTGACCATAATACAACAGGTGACGGACTTGTTTCAGCACTCCAGCTTTTATCCATTGTTAAGAAGACAGGCAAAAAGCTTTCAGAGCTTGCAGATGTATTTAAAACACTTCCGCAGACGATGATAAACGCAAAAGTCAAGAACTCGAATAAGTATGATTACTTAAAGGATGAAATGATTAAAGCTGAAATCAAGGCGCTTGAAGAAGAGTTCAAGGAAAACGGAAGAGTACTTATCCGTCCGTCGGGAACAGAACCGTTTGTACGTGTAATGATAGAGGGCCCGACACAGCAGATAGTTGAGCAGAAAGCGAAGTATTTAGCAAAGCTTATAGAAGCCAGATTGGGATAATGAAGGCTTACTCAAAGATATTTGCCTCGAACGCTCGAATCTTTTAAAATGCGTTCTCGGCAAACACCATTTGAGCAAGCCCACCGGCAAGCTAAACAGAAAGGAAAAGAAAAATGACAGATATAAAGAAATTCAAAGACAACGGTGTTGTTTTTGTTGATGAAAAAAGTGTATGGATAGAGGATAGCGTCGTAATCGGCAAGGGTACGGTTATTGAGCCGAATGTGTATCTTAAAGGAGAAACAGTTATTGGCGAGAATGTTACAATCGGGTTCTGTACGGAAATTGTAAACTCAAAAATAGCCGACAACGTTGTAATTAAGCACTCGGTTATAACTGACAGTACAATCGGTGAGGGTACAAATATAGGACCGTTTGCATATATCCGTCCAAACTGTAACGTCGGAAAAAATGTTAAACTCGGTGATTTCGTTGAAATCAAGAACTCAAACATTGGTGACGGAACAAAGCTTTCACATCTTACATACGTAGGTGATGCTGATGTGGGTAAGAACATCAATTTCGGATGCGGTACGGTTGTAGTAAACTATGACGGTAAGAAGAAGCACAGAACGGTAATTGAGGATAACGCATTTATCGGCTGTAACACGAACCTTGTTTCACCCGTAAAAGTGGGCAAAAACGCATTTACTGCTGCAGGTTCTACTATTACCGAGGACGTTCCCGAAAACGCACTTGCAATTGCAAGAGAGCGTCAGAGCATAAAAGAAGACTGGGTTACAAAACGCAAGTAACAAAGAGACACAGAGCAGGACTTAAAAAGTCCTGCTTTTTTATGTATTAAATGCGAATTTTCAGGGAAAAAATATATACAAAAACACGCCGTTTGTTTTGCGGCTGAACGGAGGTCAGGATGAATTTATCCAAGCGACTTGAAAAAAATTGCGGAAAGCTTATATTTGATTGTACCGATGAAGAGCTTTTCTCAGGTATTTTAAAAACGGTAAATGAACTGAAAGAAGAAAAAAAGAGCGAGGACAAAAAACGTAAGCTATACTATATCAGTGCAGAGTTTTTAATCGGGAAATTGCTTGAATGTAATCTCATAAATCTGGGTATATATGATGAGATAAAAGAAATCCTTTCAGATAACGGCAGGGAGCTGTCAAAAATAACAGAGCTTGAAAGTGAACCGTCGCTTGGTAATGGCGGACTCGGCAGACTTGCGGCGTGCTTTATGGATTCGGTAGCCTCGACAGGGCTTTTAGGTGACGGTGTAGGACTCCTTTACCATTTTGGATTGTTCAAACAGGTGTTTAAAGACAATAAACAGCTAGAAGAAAAAAATCCGTGGATGAACGAGAACAGTATATTAACAAAAACCGACATTTCGTATAAGACAGAGTTTAAAGATACCACTCTCACATCAAGACTTTATACAATAGATATTATCGGCAAAAAAAGAACGAATAAGCTCAATCTTTTTGACATAGAAACGGTTGATGAGAGCGTTGCAAACGATGCTACGGATTTTGATAAGACAGATATCAAAAAGAACCTGACACTGTTTTTATACCCTGATGACAGTGATGAGGCAGGCAGAAAGTTAAGACTTTATCAGGAATATTTTATGGCAAGCAATGCCGCACAGCTTATTATGGAAGAATCACGGCGTCGTGGTGCAACTCCTGAAAACTTGGCAGAATATGCGGTGGTTCAGATAAACGACACGCATCCGAGCTTTATAATCCCTGAGCTTATACGGCTTTTGTGTGAGTCGGGAGTGAGTATGGATAATGCGATAGAAACCGTCAGAAAAATGTGTGCATATACAAACCATACTATACTTTCAGAAGCTCTTGAAAAATGGCATTCAGATACTATTACTGCTATAGTACCGCAGATAATGGATATAATAAAAGAGCTTGACAAAAGGGTAAAGGCAGAATATCAGGATAAATCACTGCATATCATCGACGAAAACTCGCTTGTGCATATGGCAAGAATGGATATTCATTACGGCTTTTCGGTAAACGGTGTCGCAGCACTCCATACAAAAATACTGAAAGAAACAGAGCTTAACAATTTCTATCAGATATATCCCGAAAAGTTTAACAACAAAACCAACGGAATAAGTATGAGACGATGGCTTGATGCGTCAAATCCGCGTCTTGATGAATTTATAGTATCGCTTATAGGCAATAAATTCAAGGACGATTATACACGTTTAAAGGACCTTGAAAAGTTTGTAGATAACAAAGAAGTACTTGAAAAACTGATTGAGATAAAGTCGGAAAACAAAGTTGATTTGTGCAGATATATAAAGGAAAAGCAAAACCGTAATATAAACCCTGATTCCGTGTTTGATGTACAGATTAAGCGTTTGCACGAATACAAGCGTCAGCAAATGAACGCACTTTATCTTATAAATAAGTACCTTGATATAAAGCGTGGAATACTCCCCAAACGCCCGATAACGGCTATTTTCGGCGCAAAAGCCGCACCTGCATATACAATAGCAAAGGATATAATCCATCTGATACTGTGCCTTCAGGATATAATAAGCCACGATGACCACGCATCAGAGTATATAAATATATTTGTGGCTGAAAACTATAATGTGACATGGGCGGAAAAGATAATTCCGGCGGCGGATATTTCCGAACAGATTTCGCTTGCATCAAAAGAAGCAAGCGGAACGGGAAACATGAAGCTTATGCTTAACGGTGCCCTGACGTTGGGAACACACGACGGTGCGAATATAGAGATAAACGCTCTTGTGGGTGACGATAATATCTACACGTTCGGTGACAGCAGTGACCTTGTAATATCAAGATACAGAAAAGGCTGTTATAAGCCTTCAGAATACTATGAGAAAGATAAGCGCATAAATGAAGCAGTTGAGTATATAACCTGTAATAAGATGATAGAAACAGGCGATAAAACAAGTCTTAAACGCTTGCAGAACGAGCTGATAAATAAGGACTATTTTATGACGTTCCCTGATTTTGCTGACTATACAGCGACTAAAGACCGTATGCTTTGTGATTACGAAAATCGCCTGGCTTGGGCAGAAAAAATGCTTATCAATATTGCAAACGCCGGATATTTTTCGGCTGACCGTACAGTTGCAGAATATAATAAAGACATTTGGAAGATATAAAAGGAGAGAAATATGAAAAACAGTTTAACCAAAAGTTCTGCATTCGACTTTTTGCAGAAGCTTGGCAAGGTGCTGATGGTTGTCATCGCCGTAATGCCTGCGGCGGGTATTATGATAAGTATCGGCAAACTAATAGGAATGGCAAATACAGATATTGCATTTTTCAAAACGCTTGCATCGACAATCGAGAATATCGGCTGGGCGATTATAACCAACCTGCACATTCTTTTTGCCGTAGCAATAGGCGGTTCGTGGGCAAAAGACCGTGCAGGCGGTGCGTTTGCGGCACTTCTTGCGTTTATACTGATAAACAATATAACGGGCAGTATATTCGGTGTTACAGCTGATATGCTGGCAGATCCTGAAGCGGTCACATATACGCTTTTTGGTCAGGAGATTGCAGTTAACGGATATTTCACGTCTGTGCTTGGTTCACCTGCGCTTAATATGGGTGTGTTTGTCGGAATTGTGTCGGGTTTTGTTGGTGGTATTATTTATAACAAATACTACAATTTCAGAAAACTGCCCGAAGTACTTTCGTTCTTTAACGGTAAAAGATTTGTACCGTTGGTGGTTATTTTCTGGTCAGCAATCGTTGCACTTGTATTCTCAGTGATATGGCCTGTAATTCAGATGGGAATAAACAGATTCGGTTTGTGGATAGCAAACTCATCGGATACTTCACCTGTTCTTGCACCGTTTATATACGGAACTCTTGAGAGACTGCTTTTGCCGTTCGGTCTGCATCATATGCTTACAATCCCGATGAACTATACGTCATTCGGCGGTGAGTATATCATTCAGACGGGAGTTAATGCAGGCAGTGTTGTTTACGGTCAGGACCCGTTATGGCTTGCGTGGGTTACAGACCTTGTAAACCTGAGAGATGCAGGTGATACAGCCGGCTATCAGGAGCTTTTGACATCAGTTGTTCCGGCAAGATTTAAAGTCGGACAGATGATTGGTTCAATGGGACTACTGATGGGCGTTGCGTTTGCAATGTATCGTCGAATTGACCGCATACGCCGTAAGGACTATCGTTCAATGTTCATATCAACGGCTCTTGCTGTGTTTCTGACAGGTGTTACAGAACCGATTGAGTTTATGTTTATGTTCTGTGCAATACCTCTTTATATTGTATATGCGATTATTCAGGGACTTGCATTTGCATCAGCCGGACTTGTGAATTTGAGGCTTCATTCCTTCGGCAGTATTGAGCTTGCGACGAGAATACCGATGTCGCTTCGTGCAGGACTTGGTATGGATATTATAAATTATCTGATTGCTATTGTGATATTCTTTATAATCGGATATCTTGTTGCATACTTTATGGTAGGTAAGTTCGGCTATGCAACACCGGGCAGAGAGGGTAACTATGCAGATACTGCCGACACCGTTGCTCCTGACAGAAAGAATGACAAACACGTCGGTGCACCGTCACAGGCAGAACGTATAATTGAGCTTCTTGGCGGACGTGAAAATATAGAGCTTGTCGATGCGTGTATGACACGTTTGCGTGTTACTGTTAAGGACGAAACAAAAGTCGCAAAGGACGAGGACTGGAAGAACGAGGGTGCTTTGGGCGTTATAAGAAAAGGCACGGGTATTCAGGCTGTGTACGGCCCAAAAGCCGATGTATTGAAATCTGATATAAACGACATTCTATGAAAATTCTGACTATAAACACACACAGTCATATAGAGGATAACTACGAAACAAAGCTTGATATTTTTATTGATGCAGTTTACCGCCTGCGTCCCGATATAATTGCAATGCAGGAGGTTAATCAGGCAAAAACATCCGATGTTGTCGCATTGGGCAGGGGATTTGACGTCCGATGCGATAACCACGCATTGCGTGTCACAAACGTACTTTGTGAGCTTGGACTTAACTACCATTATTTCTGGCACGGAATAAAAACGGCGTATGATAGATTTGAAGAAGGACTTGCAATTATTACGCATCTTCCGGTAAAAGAAACGGATAATGTTTTAATCAGCAAAAACGATGATGCATCGGATTGGCGCACTCGTTACGCCTTAGGTATAAATGTGGGTAATGAGTGGTTCTATTCCATCCATACCGGAAGATATGACGATAGCGTTGAGCCGTTTTCTGAGCAGTGGGAGCGGTTTAATACACACGTGTGGGAGAAAGAGCGGGTGTGGGTTATGGGGGATTTTAACTGTGACTCGGGCAGTTCAGGATATAAAGAGGTTATTTCATCGGGGTGGTATGATACGTTTTGTATGGCAAAAGAACGGGATACGGGCGTGACCGTTCGGGGAGCTATTGACGGTTGGCGTGACGGTGCAGTTACGGATATGAGGATTGACTATATTTTTACGAACCGGAAAATACCGGTAAAAAGTTCAAAGGTTATATTTAATGGTGTAAACGAAGAAAAAGTGTCGGACCATTACGGAGTTTTAGTAGAGGTGTAAAATGAGAAAAGCAGGCATTTTATTAAGTATATCATCGCTTCCGTCAAAGTACGGAATAGGTTGTTTTTCAAAAGAAGCATATGAGTTTGTTGACTTTTTGCGCTCGGCAAAACAAAGCTATTGGCAGATACTTCCGTTAGGTCCGACAAGCTATGGCGATTCGCCGTATCAGTCATTTTCAAGCTTTGCCGGTAATCCGTATTATATAAGCCTTGAGGATTTGGTATGTGAGGGTATTCTTGATAAAAATCTGTGTGATAACACTGATTTCGGAACTGACTGTTCGCAGATTGACTATTCAAAGCTTTATCAGGCACGCTACGTGCTTTTGCATACAGCATATAAAAACTCGGATTTTTTAAATGATGAAAAGTTTAAAAAGTTTGAGACTGAAAATAATTTCTGGCTTGATGATTATGCACAGTTTATGGCACTCAAAAATGGGAACAACGGCAGGGCATGGAATGAATGGACATCAAAGACCGTTAATGATACGGAAGAGATAAATTTCTGGAAATTTGTTCAGTATAAGTTTTTTGAACAGTGGTACAGACTCAAAAAATATGCCAATGAAAACGGTGTATCAATAATAGGCGATATCCCGATTTATGTTTCGTATGACAGCGTGGATGTGTGGAAAAATCCGGAGCTGTTTGAGCTTGATAGTGACGGATTACCCGTAAGTGTTGCAGGGTGTCCGCCTGACGGTTTTTCTGCCACAGGTCAGCTTTGGGGAAATCCTATTTATTGTTGGGACGAGCACAAAAAAGACGGGTATAGTTGGTGGATAAGGCGTATTGGCTATGCTCTTAAAATGTATGATGTACTGCGGATTGACCATTTCAGAGGCTTTTGTGAGTTTTATTCTATACAGTACGGTGAAAGTACGGCGGAAAATGGTGAATGGGTTGAAGCGCCCGGCAGTGAGTTGTTTAAGACTCTTAAAAAAGAACTCGGTGAGCAGGATATTATTGCAGAGGATTTGGGATTTATAACGGACAACGTCCGCAAGCTGTTATCGGAAACGGGTTTTCTTGGAATGAAAGTTTTCGAGTTTGCGTTTGATTCAAGGGATGATAACGGAACAGACACCTATCTTCCGCATAATTATCCCCGAAACTGCGTGGCATATACGGAAACACACGATAATGAGCCGGTAACATCGTGGTTTTCGGGATTACCGAAAAACGAAAAAAACTTTGTGAGGGCGTATCTTTGTGATGCATATACACCTGACTCCGAAATAGCACTACCGTTTATAAGCCGAATAATGCAGAGTAATGCGAAACTTTGTATTATTCCGTTACAGGATTTTATGAAAACGGGCAGTGAGTCACGAATCAATACTCCCCAGACAGTGGGTAATAACTGGCGGTGGCGGATAAGACATGATGTGTTATCACCCGAGCTGTGTCAGCATATACGTTCGGTTACTAAAATGTACGGGAGATGTTAAATATGCTTAAAATGCACAAAATCTTTCCTGTCTGAATTTAAAAACGATAATCATTATTGAAAAGTGAAAAAATTCGACAATTATCGACAAAGAGCTGTCACGCATTAGTGCCGACAACTCTTTTGTTTTTATATTCACGAGATAATAATTACCAAACTTTTTCAAAACAGTTGAAATGCAGTTTTTCTTGTGGTAAAATTTATTTATAAACAAGAGGGGGACAAACAAATGATGAAGAAAAACAATAAAGTTCTTTTAAAGTATATTGGAGAAAGATTACAGACATTTCGTGAAGAACGGGGTATAAGCCGTGATATGGCGGCGGATATGATTGGTGTAACACCTCGTACGCTTGCGTCATATGAACGTGGTGAAAGGGAAATTACTACAGACCGTGTAGAGAAAATGGCACTTGCTTATAAAACTACATTTACCAATCTTACAAATTATAAAAATGTACTTACTGAAATAAATGCATAGGAGAGACCAATGACCGGCAGAGATTTAAAGTACATACGTTTCCGCAATTCCATGACACAGGAATATGCGGCGAGTATGGTAGGGATTTCAAGATTTACACTTTCATCATATGAGTCGGGGCGTACAGGAATACCAATAACGGTTTCACTTAAACTCAATAAACTGTATAACCTTGATGAAAACGATGTTGAAAAGTATATGATGCGATAAAAAAACAGCTGTTTAAACAGCTGTTTTTTGTTTTTAGTAATTTTCTGCATGAATTTCAAAGTATGCTTTGGGATGAGCACATGTCGGGCAGATTTCGGGTGCTGCTTCACCGACAACAAGGTGTCCGCAGTTACGGCACTCCCAGATTTTAACTGAGCTCTTTTTAAATACTTCACAGGTTTCGATGTTCTTCAATAGTGCTCTATATCTTTCCTCATGTGATTTTTCGATAGCTGCTACAAGTCTGAACTTTGCAGCAAGCTCTGTGAAACCTTCTTTTTCGGCAGTCTCTGCAAAACCTGCATACATGTCTGTCCACTCGTAGTTTTCGCCCTCTGCCGCAGCCTTGAGGTTTGTTTCTGTATCGTGGATACCGTCAAGCTCTTTGAACCACATTTTTGCGTGTTCTTTTTCGTTCTCTGCTGTTTTTAAGAATAAAGCAGCAATCTGCTCATAGCCTTCCTTTTTTGCCTTTGAAGCGAAATAAGTGTACTTATTGCGAGCTTCGCTCTCGCCTGAGAAAGCCGCCATAAGATTCTTTTCTGTTTGTGTTCCTGCATATTTAGACATAATAATGCACCTCCAAATTTTTTCCTATAATTATATTATACCACAAAAAACGAATTTCTAACAAAAAATTTTTTATATTGAAAAAAATGCAATAAAATGTTATAATTGGTATATGTTAAGGTTGTTTGGAAAGACTCAGGAAAAGTTTATGAAAAATCTTGATGACCGGAACAAGCCACTGGTGCCCAAAGACCTCAATTATCAATTTTACAAGAGCTGTTTATGGTCGTGATACTAATCGTATGTATTATTTTATGGAAGATACTTAATTTTACTTCTTGGACTTGACAAAACAGCATAATTAAACTAAAATATAAAGAAAGGCGGTGTATAAAATGCCAAGAAGCGAGAATCAGAAATACAAGTTGTATTATATAATTGAATATTTTAAAAAGTACACGGATGAGGAGCATACAGTTTCGGTTTCGGAGCTTATTGACTATCTTTCGGGACTTGGTATAACTGCCGAGAGAAAGAGTATATATCGTGACATTCAGGCTATGGAAGAGTTGGGCTATGAGATAATTCAGGTTCACGATAAGCGTTTCACATACTATCTTGCAGAACGTGAGTTTGAAACGGCAGAGGTCAGAACTCTTGTTGACGCAGTTGCATCCTCACGGTTTATTACAAAAAAGAAATCGTCCGAGCTGATTAAAAAGCTTGAGGCACTCACAAATGTACATAATGCTAAAAGGCTAAATGCACAGGTGTTTGTTGCTAACCGTATTAAGGCATCTAACGAGAGCATATACTATAACGTTGATGCAATACATAACGCAATTGCGGATAACTCACGTATCACTTTTTTGTACTTTGACTGGGACAAGGCTAAACGCCGTGTTTACCGCCATGACGGAAAAGTGTACGATGTAAGTCCATGGGCACTCGTATGGAATAATGAAAACTACTATCTTGTTGCATACGATGCAGAGGCGGGAGAGCTTCGCCATTACAGAGTTGATCGAATGATGTCGATTGCACAGACCGATAAACCAAGGCAGGGCAGAGATGTTTACCGTGATGCAGACACTGCACAGTACACAAAAAAATTTTTCGGCATGTATGATGGAGATATAACCGAGATAACTCTTAACTGCTCACAGAGCATAACTAATGCAGTTGTTGATATGTTCGGAACAGATATTAAGTTTGAGCCCCAGCCTGACGGTGTAACCTTTAACGTGACCGTAGAGGTGGCGGTAAGTCCTGTGTTCTTGTCGTGGGTCTTCATGCTTGGAGATAAGATTAAGATAGTATCACCAAAAAATGTAAAGGCACAGCTTGTGGCTATGGCAGAATCGGTAATAGATAAAAATAAGGAGTGATAGAGGTGTCGTTAATAGAAAAAGAGCTTGGAACCATTATGGACGGCATATTTGCCGACTATAACGAGAATAAGTTCATAGACAAGGTTGATATATCAAACCAACCGGATAAAAAGGTTATAACAGATATACTTGCAAAACTTCAGGAGATAATATTCCCTGGCTTTTTCAAGCCTGATACGTATAAAACATACACTGTAAAATCAACTATTTCAATGCTGGTTGAGGATGTGCTGTATAACCTGAAAAAACAAATTGCAATCACGCTAAAATATGATCCTGTGTTCTCGGATTCTTCGGTTTGTGAGACGGAGGGCGAAGCACAGAGGATAGCAATTGCATTCTTAAAGACAATTCCGAAAATTCGTGAGTATATAGAATCGGATGTATCTGCGGCGTTTGATGGTGACCCTGCGGCATATAACAAAGAAGAGATAGTTGTGACATATCCCGGATTTTATGCCATAATGGTAAATCGAATCGCACACGAACTTCATCTTCTCGGAGTGCCTCTTATTCCGAGAATAATGACTGAGCATGCACATTCGCTTACCGGTATTGATATTCACCCCGGTGCGACAATCGGTAAATATTTCTTTATCGACCACGGCACCGGCATAGTTATCGGTGAAACTACGGTTATAGGCGATAACGTTAAAATATATCAGGGCGTAACTCTTGGTGCTCTTTCAACACGCGGAGGACAGACTTTAAAGAGTGTAAAACGTCACCCGACTATTGAGGATAACGTCACTATATATTCAGGTGCAACGATTCTTGGCGGAGAAACGGTAATCGGCAAGAACGTTGTAATTGGCGGTAACACGTTTATAACAGCATCAGTGATTGAAGGCACAAAGGTAAGTGCAAAACAGCCTGAGCTGAATTATAAAAAATAAATTTATTAACAACCACGGAGGAAAAAATTATGAACGAAAAAATTATTAAGGAAAAAATTCTCGCCTTGAAAACACCTATGCTTATAATTGCATGGGTAGCGTGCGGTCTTATCAGTATGAGTTGTATTACATATTTCGCCTATTTCTCGGATTCATATTCGGGCTTGGACAGAATTATTTTTGATATGCCGGGTTTTAGACAGTTTATATTCCTATGCCTTGAACTGGCTGCGCCGATTTTATTTGCGCTTTATATTACTATTTTCCATGAAAAGAAACAAATGGGAATATTCATGCCGATTATATTCGGGGTTCTTGCAACACCGATTTTGTTTAACACATTCAACTATATTAAATACGGTTTTGGAAGTGTCATGAGTATACTTATTTACCTCTCAAAATTACCATTTGCAGCACTTTGTATAATGACAATGATCGGATACTTCACCGGTAAGCAGAATAAGATTTTTGCTTTGATAGGTATGGCAGTCGGTTTGTTTGTACAGTTCCTGATACTGATAAACAGTTTTGTGACATACTATACATTCACTTACTTATTTTTCGATTTTTTAAGCATTATGGGATATTCTGCGTTGTTTGTTTTGTTGGCGGCATTTATGATGATTTCAGGTAGTGATAAAAATGCATCTACATCGGCATCAATCCCAACAAGAAACCCAATGGGTAGCTCAGGACTAACACCTCAACAGCAGGCTTTAATAAATGTTAATGAAGCATACAAAAGCGGACGAATAACAGAAGAAGAATACATATTACGTCGTGACACTATACTCAGAAACATAAGATAACTCAAAAGAGGATGCAATGCATCCTCTTTTGTTTACTGTCCTGACCAGCGACTGCAGGTCGTTTTTCCTGCATATTCCACTTTGGCTTTTTTTATAGCTTTTCCAAACTCATCTTTTGGGTATCCGTAAAGAGTCGGGGACTCGTCAAACCACGCAGTGTTTACTGTAAAGTTAAGCACACCGTTTTCGGGATATACCTTTTTACCGCTTATAAGCTTTATATATGCACCAGTGGGAGCAGGGAGTGTTACTTTCACTGCACCCTCACGGTCACTGCTTCTTAAATATGCGTGATCGCCAAACCACATTGCACAAAATCCGTCTTTTACAAATTCGGCATTTTGTGGTGTTCTCGGCGTGCCGGAAATCTTGATGTCAAGTACGCTTTCACCTGCATCAAGTGCACCCATATCAATAAAGAGATGTGTATTCCCCGTCCATTTATCTGTGATTTTCTTTACAGTTGCATCAGATTTGTCAACCATTGCAGTAAAGTCACTCTCAAACGGAACATCAAATATGCACGTAACCATTTTCTTTTTCGCAACCGGAGTTGTTGCGATAATCTTTATGGTATCACCTGCAAATTCAGATGTTATCGTCATATCCTCACGATAAACCTGCTTGGGAACACATTCTGATGCCTTGTGTTCATCCGGGTCAACCTGACCGAACTCATTTCTTTCGGGTTCTTCCTCTTTGCTTGCCCATTCTACGGTGTAGTCATAGAAATACATCGGCAGCATACTGCTACGACGTATTACTGCAAGATAATCGTGCGTTATTGCCTCAAGTCTGTCATCAATACGTCCCGGCATAGTTCCGTTGCCGTAGCCGTAATAGTAATCGGGCTGGAAGAAATACGCCTCCTGCATTTTAAGGTTCTTACGCTTATGATAGTCTGAAACATCAGCAGCGGACACAAATACAATCTTTTCTGTTGCCGCACGTTTTATGATGTGTCGTATGCCTGCTTCATTTGCGGCGTTCCAGTCCATACGACCGCTGAAGCTTTCAATTGCAATGGTAACTGTCATTAAAGTGTCATTGTTCTTACTATCATGTATATATCCGTCAAAAGCGTCAAAGAAACGCTCAACGCCCTGATTCACAACGTAATTATCAAGATATCTCTCGCCCGGTACTGCGTTTGACGGGCATGAGTCAAGTGCCATTATACTGTAGTTTCTGTTACAGTTTGAGTTACCCATTGTAAAGCACATAAGTCCGTCTTTTGTCGCATCCGAGCGTCTGAAATTGTCATCAGCAGGGAAGTATGGTTGATTTGATACACCACAATGGTTAATCTCCCAACCGCCGTCGTGCCAGTTCTGCCATGCGCAGAGTGAGGTAAGTCCCTTTACGCCAAGCTTGTTTAATATATCCATTGTAACGGCATCGGGCGTATAGCTTGCAACAAGTTCCATTTCATCGTAGCCCATAATCTGCATCTGGCGTTTTATCTGTGCAAAACCACGCTCCTGCGATACTCTGTCAAGCTCAAAAAGTGTGTCCGTTTCAGCCTGAGGTATAATCTGTCCGGCATTTACAAACGGCACAGGTCTGTCACCGTAACGGCGTGAGTTGCGTATGTACGGCAGATATTTTTCGATCGCTTCTTTAGGATCTGCAATACGAGGAGCATAGAACCAATAATCGCCCGGCAAATCAAAACGGTGGATTTCTTCATCTACAAACGGCTTATTGGTGCCTATCCACGGAATTACTGCCATATATCCTTTATCAAGCACGGCTATCTGGCGTACAAGCTTTTCCTCGTTTGCCCAGAACTCAATTTTTGTATTGCCTGCAACATCAAGTGTCAATTCTATATCAGCAAAGTAGTCGGTACCGTCTGTCGCCCAGTCAAGCTCAATCTGTTCCGGCTTTGCATCATGTGAGTAACAGTTTTTTGTTATTGATAGTGCCGCATTACGACTGCCATAGCTTATGACACGGATAGTTGTCGTGTCGCCAAGGTCTGCAAGTCGTAGCGGAACTATAAGCTCACCGCCACGTTGCGGAATAACAGACGGATTTTCTTTTATGTAGGTTTCGAGCTTGTCGATGCATTCATCAGCCTTGTCAAGCTGTGCGTGACGCCACGTAATAAGCTTTTTCGTGTGTTCATCCTCAGTATATGGTGGCGTTGAAGTTTCAGCGGTAAAGCCTGTCATAACTGCATTACCGTTTATGGCGTATATATCAAGATAACCCGAAAGTGCATTGGCGTCAATGTTAAATAGATTACCGCATACACACATTTTAGTTTCGGATATTTCTAAATCAATGCAACCTGAAGAATCTGTTTTCTGGTTGTATTCCACATCATCAAGTTTTATTTTGTTTCTTGTAATTATAAGTGTTTGTTTTGCTGTGTCGGGCTTGTCGTTTGCAAACGGTTTTCCAAAGCAGAAATGAAGCTCTGTCTCGTCACTGAAGTCTGTAAACTCCAACAATAGCTTTGTGCCTGACCAACCATCAGGGTGCACAACTGTATCACGAAGCGTAATATGAACAGCATACCCCCATTTATCCGTGAGAGGGAACATACCCTCTTTTTCCATTATGCGCTTACCACAGTCAAACAGTGTAAGTGTGTGATAACGTTTCAGTGTTTCTTTTTGCATAACAAAAACCTCCATCAAAGAAAAAAATAGATACGTTGAAAAACAACGTATCTGTATGTGGTGCGAGGGATGGGACTTGAACCCACATGGTGTAACCACACGCCCCTCAAACGTGCGCGTCTGCCTATTCCGCCACCCTCGCATATTTAGTTTGGTGCTGTTTTTCAACAACATAAAACATTATAACAGACAAGAGTGGTTTTGTCAATACTTTTTTTGAAATTTTTTCAGATTATCTTTTTTGTTGATTTATGTATGAAAATATGATATAATTGACACATACGGAATTTTATTATATAAAATTCCTAAAAGCCTTTCGGCCTTCGGCGGTCTTTTGACCGCTATGGCAATTGACGGCGTCGCAAAAATGATTTTGTGGCATCTAAATTGTACACTGATTCTATAATGATTTCAACAAATCAGAATTTTTAAGAGAGTATTATTATGGAGATTAATGAAAAGTGACAAAATTAAAGAAAACAAAAAGGACTTAC
>JAZRPM010000027.1:0-78922 GCA_045649185.1 Candidatus Ornithomonoglobus sp.
GAACAATCATAAAATAAATTATGTATTCGTTTCCCATAAAACCACCTCCAATCCCTGCTGAAATCAGCAGAATAAAAAGGTGGCTAACCGCCCTCGAACTTGCCCGGTATCAGGTTGGATTTCTCCAACAGTGATATTTTAACATAGTTTGACACAAAAGGCAAGAAGTTTGTTGTTGGTTTTCGTTTTGGTAATTCACTTATCTTCTTCAATATTTTCTAATGCGACTCTTACCGCTTCAACTACAAAAGCAGTAAATGTACAATTTTTACCTTTTATCGATTTTTCTACAGCATCAATTATATCATTTGGAAATCTAATACATTTGTTTGTTGTCGGGGGAATAGATGGAATTTTAAATTTTTTCATATAATCACCTCTGCAATACAATTATATATGCATAAATATGGATAGTATGCATAACAAAAGTATTGCAAAAAGGTTGTTTATGTGTTATAATATTTTCTGCGATAGGCTACTTAATATCGCAATTACCGTTCTTACGGGCACTTATACGGATGTCGCCCATAAGGTCGGTACGCAGAATGGCGGTGCCACGAAGTCTTTTAAGAGTTTCGGCGTGAGGGTGAGCATAGACATTATTCTCGGCACAGCTTATAACAGCATAATTGGGTGAAACTGCTTTTATAAACTCATCACACGATGAGTCGCGTGAGCCGTGATGTGCTACTTTCAAGACGTCGGCACCGGCATCTGCCCGGCTTATAAATGCACGTTCGGAAAAGTCTGTCATATCGCCGGTGTAAAGGACTGAAAAGTCACCGTAGGAAACTTTTGCCGTAAGCGAGGTGTCGTTTTCGTCGTGCCTTTTGACATAGTCGGGCGGTGCATAGATGTCGATTGTAAGTCCATCGGAAAACTCAAGGCGTGTGTTTTGGGAAACGTAGCATAACATAGTGCCGTGTTCTTCTGCCGTATCACGTAGCTTTGATGCCCATTCACGCATTTTTTCACTGTCGGACTCTGTCGGCATCGGTGCATATACATAATCGGTGGGTATGCTCTTAATCGTATCAATAACACCCTCGACGTGGTCCTGATGATAATGCGACACAATCGCAACCTCGATGCGGTTTATTCCCATTGCCTGAAGGTACGGCACAAACAGTGCCTTGCCCGTGTTATAGTCCGTCCACTCGTTACCGCCTCCACCGTCAATGATTACGGTTTCACGAAACGGTGTGTGGATAATTGAGCCGTCCGCCTGACCAACGTTTACAAACATAAACTCGGCAGTGCCTAACCGCATAAGCGTAGTAACTGCAAGCGACAACCCGAACCCGACCGCGGCGGCACTCCACAAAAATGCGTGCTGTTTGCGTGGCTTAATTTTATAGTACACGACAAATATCACGCACAGGAACATAAGAATAAATATAAATGACGGTTTGCCGATGTTGAGATACGAAAACGGCAAATCTTTTATTATGTACGGCAGTTTATAAAGTATCTTCACCATAAAATTGAGGTATGCTCCAAGAATCGGTGCTGTACCGAAAATTTCATACATCAGAAAAGTTATCGGTGATATTATGAGTATCAGCAAAACCAATGGCGTAGTTATAAAAGGCGTAAAGAATGAATACGGTGACATACCGTAGAAAAAATACGCTGAAAGCGGAGTAAGAAACAGTGCAAACACTGTCATTGCCGCCGATATACGGCGGATAAACCTCGGCAGAAACCGTAGTTTTCTTATAAAATACGGTGTGAACGCCCACGAAATCATACCGCCGGCAACCGAGAGTATAAATGAGCAGTTGAAAAACAAGGTCGGCGAAAAAAGTGCACAGAATATAACTGCGACCGACATTGTATCGGGAAAGTATGTACTGCCGTAGCGATACCTGTAAATTATGGTTATCGCCGCACACATAAGACACCTCGCAAAACCGATATTCGCACATTGCAAAGCGGCATAGACAATAAAAATCATCGCCGCCGCCAAGTCACGGTATTGTTTACGCACAAGCCTTGTGAAAAGTCCGATAACCGCCCAGATAATCCATATATGCAGATGCGCCGGATGAAGAACACGCTTGTACGATGTGGTGTGAAGAATATCACTGTAATCTTCACTGAAGTTATGTTTGTTTCCGGTGAGTATTGCGGAAAGCAACGCCGCACCGTCACCTGTATAGTGACGGTAAATAACACCGTCAACCTTTTCCGAAACCATTGATGCCAAAGCATAAAGCGACGGTGTATAAATTTTATCTATATGATAAATATCCTCCGAATGTATTCGTGAGAATATATTGTTCGATTTATAGTAAAGCTCTGCATTAAACCCGTTTTCGTTCTTTTGTTTGGGCAACGGTTTTATTATACCTTTTACGCCAACGCTTGCTCCGCACGAAAGCTTTTCGGATGAGGTGAGAATAAGAGTATCGTTGGCATTGTCCGTCCCGTTTTTGTTTGTGATGGATTTGACACGGAATATGTATCGGTAATAATCTGCCTCCGTCTCCTCGGCAGTACTGATTATAACACCATTTAAGGTCACGTACCGATTTATATAGTTTAGCGACTTATGTGCGGTTGAACTGACCGAAAAAGCATACGAAAATGAAGAAACCGCAAAGGCTATAATGATAATCAAAAATCCGACATCGAATGTCTTTTTATAAAATGACCAAATCAGAAACCCGGCCGTTGCGGTTAAGAAAATAATCCCTGCTGTAAAGATGCCCAACTGTGATGTCAGAATAATTCCCGAAACCATTGTAATGGCAAGTGTCACAAGTGAAAATCTCATTTTTTTGTCCTTTGTTTTGTATAATATGGATTATTATAATGTAATTTTTTGTCGAAATCAAGTCAAAAGGCAAAAAAAGCACATAAATTTAATAAAAAGCTTGACACAATAATAAAAGCGTGATAATATAATAATATACAAATGAATAACATTTATTCAGGTAGAGGTGCGTGATTCAAGAGTAACCGTCCGGAGAGATGCGTAATCGGTGATGAACGGTAAAAGGGGAAAGCGCCGAAGTGGAGATTTTCGCGCAATTTCTGCTGGTTGTGCCGTTAATAACGGTATGACTGTCACCAAACGGTGGAGTGCTATCGCTTAAACTTTGTTTTTTGAGGGGCAATAGCATTAAGCTGTTGCTTTTAATATTTTATAGAGAAAGGTAATGGTAAACATTATGAAAAACGAAAAGTATAAGGTTGGTATTATCGGTGCTACCGGTATGGTAGGACAGAGATTTATAACTCTTCTTGCAGACCATCCGTGGTACGATGTGGTTGTTCTTGCCGCATCACCCAGAAGTGCAGGCAAAGCATATAAGGATGCAGTTGGTGCAAAGTGGTGCATGGACGTAGAAATTCCTGCAAATATCGCAGAAATGACAGTTTTAAATGCAACAGACGATGTAGAAAAAATCGCAGGTATGGTAGATTTCGTATTCTGCGCAGTTGATATGAAGAAGGACGAGATAAAGGCCCTTGAGGAAAAGTATGCAAAGGCAGAGTGCCCGGTTGTATCAAACAACAGCGCACACCGTCATACTGCTGATGTTCCGATGATTATCCCCGAGATAAACCCCGAGCATCTTGACATTATCCCTGCACAGCGTGAAAGACTTGGCACAAAGCGTGGTTTTATCGCAGTTAAGTCAAACTGTTCATTGCAGTCATACTTACCTGCAATGGCGGTTGTAAACGAAAAGTATCCGATAGACAAAGCACTCGTAACAACATACCAGGCAATTTCGGGTGCAGGCAAGACTTTTGAAACATGGCCGGAAATGGTTGATAACCTTATCCCGTACATAGGCGGTGAGGAAATGAAATCAGAGGTTGAGCCGAACAAGATTCTCGGTAAAATCGAGGGCGGCGAGATTGTTCCGTCAACAGACCTTGCAATCGAGTGTCAGACATACCGTGTTCCCGTTTCAAACGGTCACACAGCCGCAATCTTCTTCTCGTTCAAGGACGGTGTGAAGAAGCCGTCAGTAGAAGAAATCGAGGATATGTGGAGAAACTTCAAGGGCGTTCCGCAGGAGCTTGAGCTTCCGCACGCACCCAAGCAGTTCTTGTACGTACACACAGAAGCAGAAGAACCCACAATGCCACAGATTAAATCAGCACGTGAAATCGACGGCGGTATGGCAATCTCATGCGGACGTCTCCGTGAGTCAACACAGTATGACTACAAGATGGTATCAATGAGCCATAACACGTTGCGCGGTGCAGCAGGCGGAGCAGTGTTGCTTGCAGAGTTGCTAACCGCTAAGGGCTGGATGGACTAACGTCCGGATTAAATCGCCCACAGCACTACTTTCAAGTCCTTGAAGTATAAGCATACGTCGGCGGACTTTTAAGCAGCACTGTGAACAATTTTCTCACGGACTTATAAATTTGAAAAATAAGCGGTGCAATTTGCACGCATAACTTCGCTTGTGTACACTGAGTACACGGCGCTCGGTTATACGCACATCTTGCTTGCTTCTTTTCCAAATTTGCGGATATTGAAAATAGAAAATAAAGGAGAATAGGATTATGAAGAAAGTATTACCCTTTACCGGTTCGGGCGTCGCTATCGTAACACCGTTTGATGGCGAAAAGACAAATTACGATGCGCTTGGCGAACTGATAGAATGGCACATTGCAAATGATACAGATTCAATAATAATATGCGGAACAACAGGCGAGGCATCAACAATGCCTGATGCTGAACACCTTGCCGCTATTGAGTACACAGTTAAAAAGGTAAACGGCAGAGTTCCCGTTATTGCAGGCACAGGCTCAAACGAAACACGCCACGCAATCGAGCTTTCACAGAAAGCTGAGGCGTTGGGTGCTGACGGACTCTTGCAGGTAACACCGTACTATAACAAGACAACACAGAAAGGTCTTGTTGCACACTTTACTGCAATCGCAAATTCAGTAAAGATCCCTGTAATTCTCTATAATGTACCGTCAAGAACAGGTATGAACATCTCAATCCCTGCTCTTAAGGAGCTTGCAAAGGTAGAGAACATTGTAGCAATCAAGGAAGCAAGCGGAAACATCAGCTACACAGCGCAGGTTGCCGCAGAGGTTCCCGAGCTTTACATCTATTCGGGTAACGACGATATGATAGTTCCCGTAATGTCACTTGGCGGCAAGGGCGTAATATCAGTTCTTGCAAACGTAATGCCCAAAGAAACTCACGATATGTGTCAGGCATACCTTGACGGCGATAACGAAAAGGCTACAAAGATGCAGCTTGACTACCTTGACCTTGTAAACGCACTCTTTATAGAGGTTAACCCGATTCCGGTTAAGACAGCGTTAAGACTTATGGGTAAGGAAGTCGGCAATCTTCGTTTGCCGCTCGTTGATATGGCTGATGATACATTGGCAAAGCTCAAGGAGTCAATGACAAGACACGGACTTATATAATAGTTTAGTAAAGGAAATTATACATCATGACAAAAATAATCATGAACGGATGTAACGGAAAAATGGGTCAGGTTATATCACGACTTGTTGCAGAAGATAGCGAGGCGGAGATTGTCTGCGGTGTTGATATAAACACTTCAATCCCGAACCCATATCCGGTTGTTGCATCAATCGAGGAATTTGACGGTGAGGCAGATGTTGTAATCGACTTCTCGCATCCGTCGTGCTTGCCGAGTATATTAAGCTACTGTAAGCGTACAAAAACTCCGGTAGTGCTTGCAACAACAGGTTTTTCCGCAGAAGAAAAAGCGGCATTTACCGAGGCATCAAAAGAAATCCCCGTATTTTTCTCGGCGAATATGAGCCTTGGCATAAACCTTCTTATTTCGCTCGCAAAGCAGGCGGCAAAGCTTCTTGAAGGTAATTTCGATATAGAAATCGTTGAAAGACACCATAACAAGAAGATAGACGCACCGAGCGGGACGGCACTCGCCATTGCTGATGCGATAGACGAAACACTTTCGTATCCTGCAGAGTACGTGTTTGACCGTCACAATGTGCGCCGTCAGCGTAAATCAACCGAAATCGGTATAAGCGCAGTAAGAGGCGGAACAATCGTCGGCGACCACGAAATAATTTTTGCCGGCAACGACGAGGTAATCGAGCTTTCGCATCACGCTGCAAGTAAGGAAGTCTTCGCAGTAGGCGCAATAAAAGCCGCAAAGTATATGCAAGATAAGCCCGCAGGCATGTATGATATGAATATGCTTGTGGCAGCAACGGTATGAGATAATTGAGCAGAAAGGTGATGTTGCTGATGCAACACCACCTTTATTACGAAACTTTTGGAGAGAAAAAATGAAGTTAAGCGGTAAGTCCTTTCAAAAAAAGGAGTTTCTGAAAAGATTAATAATGAATCCTTATGTGATTTTAATCCTTGTTTTTGTAGTAGCCGATTTAATACATAAAAAAGTTATTCCATTGAACATTAACACAAACATATTTGTAGGAATATGTATTTGCGGTGTTTTCTTTTATAGGGTATTATTTAAGTTTTATAAAAAATTTTCATTGTATTTTAAACAAATTCGTTTTATTATAAACAAGGAAGAGAAAAAGCTAGTTGATTTTATTTTTTACAAAATTCCGCAACTATATTTTGTAGCATGTTCATCTAATGGATGGAGTTTCTGCACTAATTCTTTTGCTTCGCCACACATAGAAGAAGACGAAACAATTTTTCTTGCTGATTCAAAGAAACATTTAGCAAGGCTATATAATTCGCTTACATTAAATGGACAAATAAATGGCTATAGCATATCCTCTATTGAAGGAAAGGAAATAAAAAGTTTTTTTGAATATAGTCATTTGTTGGGGTTTAATAGTTTTCAGTTAAAAACGTTGATTGGAACAGTAAAAATAAATATTCAAGATTATATTGATGCGGAAATCAATTGTGTCACCGAAAGCGGGATGATGTTTCGTCATAATCATTTGCTTCATTGTCAAGCACTAAACAGAGCAGAAAAGGCAAAAGAAATTGGAAATAAAAGAGAAAGAGACAAAGCCGAAGAAAAATCTGAATATTATTTTGATAAATATTTAGAAGCACTAAAAACAGCTTTATTTTATACGATAGTAGAATGTAATAATCATGAAAACAAAGTATTAATTAGTAAAAATGCGATGTTAAAAACAATGGATAGTCTAGCATCAGAGACTATAAATAGGATAAAACAAAACGGAATAAGTGTCGTAGATATACAAGAAGTACAACAGCTACCATTAATCTTTTCCTCAAAAGAACTTGCCGAAAAGCAAAGAAGAGAAATAAAAGAGGCGTATGAAGAAGTTATTGATGAAGTGAAAATAAGAATAACCTCAAAAGAAAGTCAGGATTTCAATATTATTAATAATATAGCCAAAACAATAGAGAATCTTTCTGTTTGTATAATAACCGGCGAAGAAGCAATTATCGGTGGTTGCGATACTGTTTTATTAGATGGAGAAAAAGGGAAAAATGCATCTGTAAGAATTGATTGTACATGGAGCAAATGGCATAATAAAAAAATATGTGAGGAACAAATACTATTTACATATAAAGAATTATCCCCGCAAAAAAAGATTGTAGTGGTTTTTCATAGAGAAAAAGGAATTTTTTACAGAATGACGATAATAAATAAACGAGTTAGATATGCAAGAATTATTGACAATTATGAAATCAAACAAATGTTAAAAGAAACAAAAAATGATTGTTTAGAAATTTCAGACTTATTATGTGAGATTTATCCTAAAAAATTGTTTGAATTTTCCACATTTGTTCCAAATGAAATACGATATCATGATGGGGCATATTATATTGTTAACAGTGTGATGATGAAAAATCCAGGAGAATTAGTTTTGAAATCAGATTCGGTTATTAATGGTGCATATAACGCGCCACATGATGCAATACCAATCGTGACTGAACAAAAAATATCGTTCGACGAATTATCACATCTGGTATCCAATTCAAAAGACAAAAGTGCTTTTGCATATTCTGATATGAATGATAAAAACTGGAAAAGTTTTATTAGAGACAATAAAATGTTTTTGTGAATATATGCACATACACGATATTAAAATGCTTGTGGTAGCAACGATATAAGGAATTAAGGGAATTTAGGTTAAGAAACAGATTTAAATCCTTTTTTTAAAATTAAAAAAATTCTCTTGACTTTTTTGGGGAAAGTGCATATAATAATATTGTAAGAAAATCAGAAATTCAGAAAACAAGAGAGGTGTTTGAATATGTTGGCAGAAATCAGAGGTCGTTCTCAAATTACCATACCGGCTGAAATCATTAAAAAGTTAGGGATTTCGGAGGGTGACAAATTTGACATTGTAGAAAAGGACGGAGGCATATTTCTTTGTCCAGTTATAGTATATCCAAAGGATAAGATATTAAAAATTGCGAAACTGATAAAAGACTCAGAAATTGAGCTTTCATCACAGGGAAGCTTTGATACTGTAGAGGATATGTTTGCAGATATGGGGATAAATATAGATAATGTTTAAATTAAAGTACACAAAAGAGTTTGAAAAGAATCTAAAATCTCTTACAAGTCAGGAACAGAAATTGGTTGCAAGCAAATTAAATTTATTTATTCAAAATCCCTTTTATCCTTCTTTGCGAACAAAAAAGGTACAAGGACTTGATAATGTTTTTGAAATGAGCGTCAATATGGATATCCGCATATTGTGGAAATATGAAAACGGAATTATCATTTTGTTGCTCGATGTGGGACATCATAAGAATATATTGGGATTATAAGAGAAAAAGAGTATCTCACTTTTTGAAAGTGAGATACTCTTTTTAAACTTTCTATAAATTTTTCTCTAAAAACTATAGCTTTTTTTCGCGTTTTGTAGTATAATATAATTTGTATATTAAAAAATGGGGAAATCTATCCTCGTTTTGGAAAATATACAGGAAAGATGAGAAATTTTAAACAGGAAGGAATGGTTTTAATGGACAGCATTTTAAAAATCTTGGATAAGGAACAGGGCAAGATAGACGTCGCCAGAATTTCAGCGATGTTGGGTATGCCCGAGGCGGAGGTCGCCGCCAAGATTGAAAAGCTTGAAAAGGAGCATATAATTGTCGGTTATAAAACCATTGTGAACTGGGATAAGACCGACCGTGACGTTGTAACAGCGCTCATTGACTTGCGTGTAACACCACAGAGAGGCGAGGGCTTTGACAAGGTTGCAGAAAGAATATATAAATATCCGCAGGTATCATCACTCTACCTTATGTCGGGTGCGTATGACCTCTCGGTTGTAATCGAGGGCAAAACAATGAAAGAGGTAGCACTTTTTGTTGCGCAGAAGCTTGCGCCGATGGAATCGGTTATCTCAACAGCGACACATTTCGTTCTCAAAAAGTACAAGGAAGAGGGCGTAATATTTAAACCCGAAGGAAAGGATTCAAGACAGGTGATAACACTATGAATTTTGATAAATTGGTTAATCCGACAGTGGACAGCTTACCACCGTCGGGAATACGTAAATTTTTTGATGTTGTAAGTATGATGGAGGACGCAATATCTCTTGGCGTTGGTGAGCCGGACTTTGTAACGCCGTGGGCGATTCGTGAAGCTGGTATATACAGCCTTGAATCAGGCCAGACATACTACACTGCAAACAGTGGTCTTTTAGAACTGCGTGAAGAAATCTGTAACTATATGAAACGCAAATACGATGTTACATATGATGCCAAAACACAGGTATTGGTATCTGTCGGCGGTTCAGAGGCGATAGATGCAATGATCAGAAGCGTTATATGCCCGGGCGATGAGGTACTTATTCCCGAGCCGTGCTTTGTATGCTATAAACCGCTTACGGTTATGGCAGGCGGTGTTCCGGTCACAATCGAAACAAAGGAAGAGGACGATTTCCGTCTTACTCCCGAACAGTTAAAGGAAAAAATAACAGACAAAACAAAACTTCTGATATTGCCGTTCCCGAATAACCCGACGGGCGGTGTAATGAGTAAATCTGACCTTGAAGCGATTGCTGAGGTTTTAAAGGGTACAGACATACTCGTACTTTCAGACGAAATATACGCAGAGCTTTTGTACAGCGGTGAACCGCACACTCCGTTCTCAAAAATTGACGGAATGTATGACAGAACAGTAGTTGTAAATGGCTTTTCAAAGGCGTTTGCAATGACCGGCTGGCGTCTTGGCTATGCAATGGGTCCGGAGCGTATAATTAAGCTTATGACAAAGGTACATCAGTACGGAATAATGTCATCACCCACCACAAGCCAGTATGCGGCAATTGAAGCATTAAGAAGCTGTGACGAGGACGTGGAAAGAATGCGCGAGGAATACAACTACCGCAGAAGAGTTATCGTTGACGGTTTCCGTAATATGGGACTTTCGTGCTTTGAGCCGTACGGCGCATTCTATGTGTTCCCGTGTATCAAGAGAACGGGAATGACAAGTGAGGAGTTCTGTACGAGACTTCTTGAAGAAGAAAAGGTTGCAGTTGTTCCGGGTAATGCGTTCGGCGAATGCGGTGAAGGATTTATACGCTGTTCATATGCGTACTCAATAGAAAACATCGAAGAAGCTTTGAAGCGTATCGGAAGATTTGTTGAGAAATATATAAAATAAGAAAGGCCGGATGTGCGTGAAAAAATACTTTAAGTATATAAAGCCATACAGACTTTATTTCATTCTCGGTCCGCTTCTTATGCTTACAGAGGTTGCGGGTGAAATCGTTCTGCCCAAGCTTGTCGGCGGCATGATAGACAACGGCGCAAACGGAATGGCAGGTCAGGGGTTTATAATCCGTCAGGCACTAATGATGCTTGGCTGTATCTGCCTTATGATAACCGGAGGTATAAGCGGTCACTATTTCGCAATAAAAGCGGCGGTGAATTTCAGTTCGGATTTGAGAAAATCAGTGTTTGATAAGGTGCAGGAGTTTTCGTTTAAAGATATCGACAGCTTCTCTCAAGGCTCTTTGATAACACGCCTTACCAATGATATAACACAGATAATGAACATAACACGAATGGGACTTATTATGGCGGTGCGCTCGCCCGGTATGCTTATCGGCGGTATCATAATGGCGTTCTCCATCAACAAAAGCCTTGCATCAGTGCTTTTAGTTCTGCTTCCCGTTCTTGCGTTTGCGATATTTTTCATTATGCGTATGGCAATGCCGAGATTTGCACGTATGCAAAAGGGTATTGACAACTTAAACTCAACAACGCAGGAAAATATAGCAAACGTGCGTGTAATAAAATCGTTTGTGCGTCAGGAAAAGGAAAAAGAAAAGTTTGCCGATGCAAACGGCGAACTGTGTGATGCTACACTTGGCGCATTAAAGGTAATGGTATGCACAATGCCGGTAATGACACTGTGTATGAACATTGCTACCCTTGCCACATTGTGGCGTGGTGGTAATGTCGTTATTGCAGGTGGACTTGAGGTAGGTTCATTAAACGCAATCATTCAGTACATAACCCAGATTTTAAGCTCACTTATGATGGTTTCGATGATGATTATAAGCTCGTCAAGGGCAATCACATCATTTAAGCGTGTGGGCGAAGTTCTTGATACCGTTCCCGACCTTTCGGATGCTGATGCACAGCAGAAGGACAAAACGGTAACGGACGGAAAAGTGGAATTTAAAAACGTATCGTTCAGATACCACACAAGCAACAAGGACAATGTTTTAAGTGACGTGTCATTCGTTGCAGAAGCAGGAAAAACACTCGGCATCGTCGGCGTAACAGGCTCAGGCAAAAGCTCACTTGTTCAGCTTATTCCAAGACTTTACGACGTTACATCGGGCGAAGTTCTTGTTGACGGTGTGAACGTAAAAGACTACAGTATGAAAAACCTGCGTGACGGCGTGGGTATGGTATTGCAGAAAAACGTACTGTTCTCCGGCTCAATAACGGAGAATATGCGCTGGGGTGATGCGGATGCAGATATGGAGAAAATCCGTCACGCCGCAGACCTTGCCCAGGCAGATGCGTTTGTGACATCGTTTACTGACGGGTATGACACAGAACTCGGTCAGGGCGGATCAAACGTATCGGGCGGTCAGAAACAGCGACTTTGTATCGCAAGAGCATTGCTCAAAAACCCGAAAATCCTTATCCTTGACGACTCAACAAGCGCAGTAGACACTGCAACAGAGTCAAGAATAAGAAAAGTTTTCAATGAAGATCTGAAAGATACAACAAAGATAATAATCGCACAGAGAATAAGCTCTGTGATTGAATCAGATAAAATAATCGTACTTGACGATGGCAAAATAGCAGGTGAGGGAACTCATATGGAGCTTTTAGAAAGCTGTAGTGAGTATCAGGACATCTACTATTCACAAGCCGAAAAGGAGGTGGGTTAATATGCCGCCTCAAATGGGACCCGGACCGGGCGGAAGACACGGACGGTTCGCAGCAAAATCAAAGCCGAAAGACATAAAAGGGTCAATTAAACGCCTGTTTGGTTATATAGGCAAGGACAAATACAGGGTAATGCTTGCAATAGTATGCGTGCTCGTATCAACCGGCACTAACCTTGCGGCTACATATATGATAAAGCCGATAATCAATAACCTCGGAGCAGACGTAGAAGCAAGTGAAAAGATTATAAACCTTGCCCTTGGTCTTGCCACAATGGCGTGTGTGTATTTTGCAGGCGTGTGTGCATCATTCATCCAGGCACGCACAATGATAAAGGTATCGCAAAACACGTTAAGACGCATACGTGAGGATTTGTTCGCAAGACTCCAGAGGCTTGGCGTAAAGTACTATGACACCAATGCCGCAGGCGATATTATGAGCCGTTTCACAAACGACGTTGATAACCTCGGTCAGATGTTTGACTCAACTGTGTTGCAGATGATTTCAGGCATCCTGACGCTTATCGGCACAATTGTCCTGATGTTTATAACAAACGTACCTTTAGCAGTTGTTACGCTCGTACTTGCACCGCTTATGGCGTTTGTATCGGGAACGATTGCAAAGCGTACACGTAAATTTTTCAAACAACAGCAGGAACAGCTCGGAAAAGTCAACGGCTACATAGAAGAAACAATAAGCGGTCAGAAGGTTGTAAAGGTATTTAACCATGAGGACGCCTCAAAAGCGGATTTCGAAAAGCTTAATAATGAGCTTCGTGACCTGCAGGTAAAAGCAAACTTTTCGGGCGGTATTATGGGCCCGTCAATGAACGCACTTTCGCAGGTAAGCTACACCGTTACTGCATTCATCGGCTCAACGCTTACGCTTATGACCCGTATCGGAAAAATCGGTACGGCAAGCTTTGCCGCACTCGATATAGGCGGTCTGACACTGTTTGTAAACTATTCACGTCAGTTCTCACGCCCGATAAACGAGATTTCAAACCAGATAAATGTGGTTATGTCCGCACTTGCAGGTGCAGAGCGTGTGTTTGCGGTAATGGACGAAGAACCCGAATCTGCAAACGATACAAACAAGGTGGAGCTTAAAAACGTACACGGTGACGTTGTTATAGAGAATGTAACATTCGGCTATAACCCTGACAAGACCGTGCTTAAAAACGTGTCGATGTACGCACACCCGGGACAGAAGATTGCACTTGTAGGCTCTACGGGTGCCGGAAAGACCACAATAACAAACCTCATCACGAGGTTCTATGACATTGATTCAGGTAAAATAACAATCGACGGTATTGACATAAAGGATATTGACCGTGACAGCTTAAGAGAAAACATTGCTGTGGTTTTACAGGACACGCATCTCTTTACGGGTACTGTTATGGAGAATATCCGCTACGGCAGACTTGATGCAACGGATGAAGAAGTGAAGCAGGCGGCTGTGACATCGTGTGCACATTCGTTTATAAAGAATATGCCCGACGGTTATGACACAGTGCTGACGGGTGATGGTGCAAACCTTTCGCAGGGACAAAGACAGCTACTTAACATTGCAAGAGCGGCACTGTCAAAAGCACCGATACTTATTCTTGATGAAGCGACATCATCGGTTGATACAAAGACCGAGCAGAGCATAAACCGTGGTATGGACGCCCTTATGGAAAACAGAACAACATTCGTTATTGCACACCGTCTTTCTACAATCCGCAACTCAAACGCCATAATGGTGCTTGAGAACGGCGAGATTATAGAACGTGGCACGCACGAGGAGTTGCTCGAACAAAAGGGACGTTACTACGAACTCTATACAGGTATAAAAGAACTTGAATAAAACTTTGCCTTAGGCATTTGCATCGAATGGCTATTATGCATTCTCTGCAAACGCCCAAGGCAAAACAACACAAAATTGACTGATACTTGCAAAAGCAAGAGATAAAAAATAAAAGGTGGAGGGAGAAAAAATGAAGGTATACCAGATGATATACACTTCGGTGGAGAACTGTCTTGCAGACCCCGAGCTGGGACTTTCAAACGCACCGGGACACAGAGTGTACTCGTGTTCGCAGGGCTTGACACGAGAGAATATAGCCGAGCTTATGCGGTTTTCAAGCTACAGACTGCCCAAGAATGATAAAACTGAATATCCGGTTACTTTTGCAGACCCCGAGATTCCGCAGATGTTCCCGAAAACGTTCAGAACACTGCGTCTTTCGGACGGAAAAATTGCGGCGATACAATCGGTTTATGCAGGATATGATATAAACGGCGAACCGGGAAACTTCTTTGCTCATGCACTGGTTTTTGATGAGTATAACGATGATTTCTTTCCGGAACAGTATTACGCATCATCGTTGTTCAGAACGTATCTGACCAAAGAAGAGCACGCAACACAGCTTGTAAGATATATGCCTGTGCTTGATGATCCGATAAAACCAAAAGCGGAGAATGAAGAAATTTGCGAGTTCATACAGGCACACACAAAAGAACTCACATATCTTATCAATCAGGCTGTAACAATGCTTACATCCGAAAACTTGAGAAATATCTGTATTTCCACTCCGGATGCAGAGACTACAGAGAAGTATCTCGTAGCATTAAAATGGCTGTTGCCAAGGGATGTATCTTTAAACACCGGTATTTCTACATATAACGTGTATCTGCCCTCTGATAAACAGGACAAAATAGTTTTTCACGGAACTGTCAAAGGCAAAAACAATATAACCGATGAGTCCATTGAGACCCGTGACAACTGCATATATATAGATTTTGAAAAGATTGATTTTTCCGCAGTAGCAACATCAAGTCTGTTTAAATTCAACATAAAAGACCTGCGTAAAGAATACGCAAAATATAAAATATCTTCAATGAGTGCATATCTTGATTGGTTTGCACTGACACAGAACGTAACCTTCAGTGGTATCGGCGGTAAGCTTATCAAGTTTAAGCGAACTGCGGGTGACGAAGCGTTTGCAATACGTGCAAAGGAGCTGTTTGCCGATATAGACGATGAGTCTATGAAGGACGTACGGTTCGAGATCACAAAGGTTATGTACGATAACATCGACCTGTTCGATGAAGAGGTTGAAAAGGTTACGGATATTTACGTAACCAACTGCATCCAACGTTTATGTCAGGGCGAAAGCTACGATATAGAAACAATCTTCCCTGATGGCGGTTCAGCAAAACGTCAGATTGGCGTAATACTCTCTAACCTCAACAAATATATGGATTGTATCTGCAGTAATTTCGATACAATGGGCGACAGAAACAGAGTGCTTGTTCTGGGCTTTTTAGCAAAGCTAAAGCACAGTGCAGTGTTTGACAGCTGGGCACATATGTTCAGCAATAAGAAGAAATATATATCTGTTATAACCGAGCTTGCAATTGACCACCTTGTAACAGGCTACGGAGCGAATATGTTTTCGGTTCCCGATGACTGGAGTCCTGAAGAGCTTTATGAGCTTATAGCGTATGTTCAGTCCTCAACATCAGACAAGCGTTTGTCTGCGGGCTGTATCAAGTATATAACCGAGCATGACGACATTGACTGGGACAGATATGGAATAACAATAACACAGCGCAAGAAGCTCCCGCAGGAAACGGAAGAAGATTCAAAAACCATAAAACGTCTTCTTACCCGTGTGGGATACGAACCGTTCAGGCGTGCAACGTTTGAGACCATAAAGCGTGATATTATGTCAGACCTTGACGAAAACCCGTCACCGTTCTTGATATCAAGACTTCTCGGTGCATTCTATATGTGGCAGGGTGCATACGGCAACCAGCCCGAGGCACAGCGTCTTGCAAAGAAGATAAAACGTCTTATTCTCGAACTGCGTGAAAAAGAACCGCAGTGCTATAACTATATGATAGCAAAGCTGGGTATAGAGATAATTGAGTCTCAAGGCCATTATCATGAGGATATAATAAGCACCGAAACAGTGCCCGAAAGCTTCTGGAACTGGTTCTTAATAGGAGCAATGCGTAGTAAGCGTGACGATAAGAAAATGCTTTCATATATAAGAATATATGAAGCAAACAAAATGCGTCTTTCGAGACTCAGTATAAAAAACGAGCTTAGAAGCATATTCAAAGATGAAAATTGAAAGGAAAGATGACCATGAAAAGCATGTTTAAGAAATTAGTAATAACAATGTGTGCAATGTCTGTGACGCTTACAGTTGCTGCAACTGCCGTATCTGCAACAATGACGCCCCGAAGCGGTCCCAATGACAGATCATCAGTTACAGACACCGTAAAGAGCGATAACGGCGGCGAGAAAACAACAACAGCCAGACAGAATGTTGCACAGGAGCCTGAAAATGTAACAACACAGGCAGCAAGCCAGACCGTAACAGCAAAGAAATATCTCACAAAGTGGGGTGGATTCTGGTGGTTCTTGCTTTCAGTTGTTGTGAACTTCATATTAAGCTGTTGGATAAGCAACCGTTTCTACAGACTTGCAAAGCGTAACACTCAAGGCTCGGCAGAAATCCGCGCACTGAGAAAGGATATAGAGGAGAAGTTTGCATCAACACTTGTTGATATAAACGAGCCGATGACTGAGGTTGTAAACCGTAACGAGAACTATGCAATGCATGATGACGGTATGGAAATGCCTGAACGCAGACAGAGTGTAGAAATCAATGAAGAAGAACGTGAAATTTTCGGCAGATGGGATATGAAACGTAATTCAACTCCTGCAACACCTGTTGACAGTGAGCCTGAGGACACATATGAAATGCGTCGTCCCATGGCAGGCATTACATTTGAAGACGAAACGGAAGAAGCACCGACAGAGCCGGAACCCTCAAAAATGGAAAAAGCAGGAAACAAAGCTAAGGACTTTTTGAGTAATATCTTCCCATTCGAGGAATAAAATCTTCGCATCTCGCACCTTTCTGCCGACTCGCGTACCAATGTACAGCCTCGCCGGACAGAAAAATACGACCTGCTTTGATTTACAATCTTCGCATCTTGCACCTTTCCGCCGACTCGCGTACGAATGTACAGCCTCGCCAGCGGAAAAATACGACCTGCTTTGATTTACAATCTTCGCATCTCGCACCTTTCTGCCGGCTCGCGTACCAATGTACAGCCTCGCCGGCGGAAAAATACGACCTGCATCGATTTACAATCTTCGTAATCCGCACCTTTCTGCCGGCTCGCAATAACAAAAGAGGTAAAAAATATGTCAGAAGGAACAGTATTTAACATTCAGAAATTTTCAATAAACGACGGGCCCGGAATAAGAACAACGGTTTTCATGAAAGGCTGTCCCTTGAATTGTCTGTGGTGTCATAATCCTGAATCAAAATCGGCAAAACCCGAGATTTTCTTTGATAAAAGAAAATGTACAGGCTGTCGCAGTTGTGAGGTTTGTCCGTATGGCTGTCATGTATTTACGGACACAGAGCATATCTTTAACCGTGAAAAGTGTATCGCTTGCGGAAAGTGTGCAGAGGTCTGTTTTGCCGATGCCCTTGAGATTGCCGGAGAAAAAAAGACAGTGGACGAGGTAATCTCGGAGGTAATGAAGGATAAGGACTTTTACGAAAATTCCGGTGGCGGAATGACACTTTCGGGCGGTGAACCTATGTATCAGTTTGAGTTTACATACGAACTGTTAAAAACCGCAAAGGAAAACGGACTCCATACGTGTATTGAAACCTGCGGTTTTGCAAAGTGGGAGCAGTACGAAAAAATCGCTGATCTGGTTGATATATTCCTGTTTGATTATAAGGCGACAGATTCTGAAAAGCACAAGGAATTTACAGGCGTGCCGAATGAGCTGATTCTGGAAAATCTTAAAAAGCTTGATGAAAAAGGCTGTAAAACAGTTCTGCGTTGCCCGATAATCCCCGGACTTAACGATACGGACGAGCATTTTTCGAGCATTGCAAGAACGGCAAACAGCCTGAAAAATGTGCTTGAAATCAATATCGAGCCGTATCATCCGTTAGGCAAGGGCAAATCGGAAATGCTCGGCAAGGAATACTTTTCTGACGATTTATCGTTTGCAGATGATGATGCGGTAAAAGAATGGATAGAAACTATTTCGACACAGACCGAAGTAAAAGTAAAGAAAGCATAAAAAATGACGGTGCATTGCACCGTCATTTTATTTCTGATGGGTTTTTCCCGGTTTCGCGTTTAAACGCAACAGAAAAATAACTCTGACTGCTGAAATTAAGCAATTCTGCGGTTTCGGAAACTGATTTTCCTGATTCAAGCATAGAAAGCGCAGTTTTGAGTTTCAGATTTATAAAATACTTATGCACGCTCATTCCGGCGTATTTTTTGAAAAGGCGTTTCAGACCCGACTCGGATATTGCACAGTATTTTGCGATATCCGAAACGGTAAGCGGTGAGGAAATAAGCACCTTCATAAAATCCACTGCCTTTTTAAACAACTGTGTTTCGGCGGTATCAAGTGTTTCGGAAACACTTCCGTTATCTGCAAGCGACAAAAACAACAGATGCAGATATGCCGAGAGTCGCTGTAAATACAATTGTGAAATATTAAGATACTTGTATATAGTGTAATCATCATTCTTCTCTACTTCAAATTTCGCAAAATCAAGCATATCCGAAACAATACGCTTTTCGGCGTCATCAAGTGAAAACACCTTGTTTTTTAGCAGTTTTGCCACTCTGCCCTGCAGACTGTACGAAAAAATCAGGAGCGTTGCACCGTCAGGGTGGGTTACCGTGAACTTGTGCATTTCCATAGGCTTGTGGAAAATAATATCGCCTTTTGCAAGGTCATAAACTCTGTCATCGCCCGAAACGCATATACCGCCGTCAAGGACATACACACATTCCCAGAAATCGTGTATCTCGCCGTCAAAGCGGAAACCTTTTTTAAAATGCATCTTAAAAAATGAGAAAAACGAGCCGATTTTAAGCGGTTCGTCTATTTTATATACCGAATCCATAAATTCCTCCGATAATGTGGACTAAAATCAAACATAATTGAACGATTATCGTATTCCATTTGTTAAAAGTTCTATATATAATATAACATATAATAATCGAAAAGTAAAGGAGAAATCCACATGAAAAAATTAAAGGTTGTTTTAATCGGTGCCGGCGGCAGGGGTACTACATATACAAACATTATGGCAGATAACCCCGACAGGTTTGAGGTTGTGGCGGTTGCCGAGCCTATCGACAGCAGAAGAAACTATATAAAAGAAAAGCACAATCTGCCCGAGGACAGATGCTTCACAGACTGGCATCCGCTTTTTGAGATTGGCAAGATAGCCGATATGGCGATAATTTCAACACTTGACCGCGACCATTTCGCCCCCGGTATGGTGGCAATCGGTCTTGGCTACGACCTGCTTATGGAAAAGCCGATAGCACCGACAGCTGAGGAGTGTAATACGCTTACGGCATATGCAATGGAAAAGAACGTAAAGGTGGTTGTATGTACCGTATTGAGATACACACCGTTTTTTATAACCTTGAAGAATATAATCGACAGCGGAAAAATTGGTGATGTAATGTCAATAAACCACGAGGAATGTGTAGGAAACCGTCACCAGAGCCATAGCTTTGTCAGAGGTAACTGGGGCAATGAGGGCAGAAGCTCGTGTATGCTTTTGCAGAAATCGTGTCACGATACCGACATTCTGCAGTGGCTCATAGGCAAGAAATGTAAAAAAGTACAGTCTTTCGGAAATCTTTCATATTTCACAGAGAAGAACGCACCAAAGGGTGCACCCGAATTCTGTATCCAAGGCTGTCCGAATGGCGATAAGTGTATGTATAACGCAGTTAAGATGTATGTTGAGGACTACACATACCTGCGCTGGATAAAACCCGATATTGCGTACGATGAGCTGACGGAGGAGATAGCACTTGATGTTATAACCAACACAAACTACGGTCGCTGTGTTTACAGATGCGATAACGACGTTGTTGACCATCAGACGGTTAATATGCTCTTTGAGGACGATGTGACCGTTACCTTCACAATGAACGCATTCAATAAAGGCGGACGTTACATACATATAATGGGAACAAAGGGCGAAATCAGAGCCGCACTTGATGAAAATGAGCCGATTAAGGTGTATTTGCATGAATCGGATACTACCGAAGAAATTCCGATGGTAGGTAAGGACGGAATTGATGGCGGCCACGGTGGTGGTGACGAAGGCATAATTGAGGCACTTTATATGTACTTGAACGGATGCTATACCGGCAAGTCCGTACCCGAAATCGACGAGTCAAACGAAAACCATCTCATTGTTTTCGCCGCAGAGGAATCAAGAAAGAACAACACAGTCGTTGACTTTGATGAATATGTAAATTCACTTTAATTAAAAAAAGAAAATGTGACTCCGAAATTCCGGAGTCACATTTTCTTTTATTTCTCAAAATCAAGCATCGAGTAAAGCCACAAAACCGTATAGCGGTCCTTGAGGTCCTTGCCCCATTTTATGCCGTCTTTAATTTTTTCGAGTCCGTACATTTTCTCGAATTCGTCTGTTTCAAGACCAACCGTTTCAAGCATTTTGACACAACTCTGGGCTGTGGGACACTCCGAAAGAACCTTGCAGATTTCGTCCCATTTTTCGATATATACAGACTGTAGATCCTTTTTATACCATCCGCACTTCTCCTGCAAGTCCCAGACCTCTTTCCACGAGTCTTTGTAGATTCTTTTGTATTCGTCCATACGGAATGCATCATCATATGTCTTAAAGGCAGGCTTTGTAACAGCACAAATTTTTTCACGGAGAGTTGCGGTCGCAATCATTGAATATCCGACATCTGTACCGTGGAAGAAATACGGCTTGTTATCTATCAGGCCCGTGATTTCAAAGTAGTGTGAGAGATGATGCTCACTGCCCGAACCCGGACGGGTCGATTTACAAAGTGTAAAGCACACGCCGACAAGAACAAGTATCTCCATAAGTGTTCCGATAGCTTCGGGGTTTCTCTTTGTAAGCTCGCCTGCAAGATCACGTACCTCGTCGGTGCTTTCCTTTACTATGCCATATATAAACTGACAAAGCGGTTCACCGTTTATGAGTGCACCAAGCTTCCAGTCGTTTAACGAGCTATATTTTCCGATAATGTCGGCATATCCCGAACGAATCATATCCATAGGTGCGTCTTTTAAAATGTCTGTATCACCCAGAATCATAGATGGTGCGTGAGTGGTGAAGGTAATCTTCATATTATCAAAAATCATCGCCGCACCCGATGATGCGTAACCGTCCATTGATGTTGCTGTTGCGATAATTCCGCACTTTATGCCGTTTTCAAAGGATATATATTTACATATATCGTTAATTACACCCGACCCTATGCCTATTACAAAGTCGATGTCATCGCTCATATATTTTTGCACTTCGGCTACTGCAAGCTCATCGGGAATAAGGATGTCGTCCGTTTTAAAAACACAGTTTCCGCCAAGTTTTTTGCCGAGCATGTCCCGAACCCTGTCACCGCAGATTGCGTCAGTGTTCTTGTCGGATATAATCAGAATTTTGTTGTACTTTGCAACTGCATCGCCAAGCTTATTGAGTGCATCACGACCTATGTATAAATCCTCAATGTCGCATCTGTGCTCGCTTCCGCAAGAGCATTTAATGGTGCGGTTAATAATCTCTGATACTTTCATTTATAACACTCCTCTGTACTAGTTATCTTGTAAAATATAATACCACTTTTTTTAAAAAAGGTCAAGAAAAATTTAAAAGTATCAGGATTGATTACCCTAAATCTGCATACACCACATTTTTAAGCCGTGGCAGATAATATTCCTCACGTGGGTTTAGGACGTGCTGTGCATAAAAAACAGCAAGGTTAATTTTCGGATCACAAATCACCGTTGCACCTGCCGCACCGCCCCAGCCGAATTCGCCGAGGTTAGAAATACAGCCTGAAACTGCCTTGTCAATATGCGTTCTTACGCCTAAGCCGTAGCCGTAGCCGAGAAGGTGCTGCCAGTTGAAGTCTTTAAGCTGTGTGTCGCCTAAATGGTTTGTACGCATAAGCTCAATTGAGCTTTTTGACAGTATTTTCTCGCCGGTTAAGGCTGTGCCGTGGTTGGCAAGTGCCGCACAGAACTTTGCGTAATCAGAAACCGAGGTTATAATTCCTGCACCGCCACTGTCGTATTCATCACCCAACACGTGCTCGATCTTTTTGCCGACATTCTGGAATGTACCGCTTTTGGCATTACCACTTTTCTGTGCCTCCACAATATCAGTTACTATATTACCGTCATTTGGCACGAAAGTGTATTGCTCGGCAATACGGTTTTCGATTTCGGGTGTGGCGTGATAATATGTTTCATTCATACCAATCGGGTCAAAGATGTTCTCTTTCATATAGTCACGGAACTTTTTACCCGAAATTACGCTCACAAGTGCCGCCAAAACATCGTGACCGAGGCTGTAACTCCAATGTGTGCCCGGCTCAAAGATTATCGGGTCTTTTGCGAACTCTTTTATTGAAGCAACGGTGTCAAACGTGCCGTTTGTTTTTTCCTTTGCACGTTCTACCCATCCCGACTCGAAATCGTACGTAAACCCTGCCGACATCGTGAATAAATCACGTATTGTTATTGGGTTCTGTACTTTTATGAGCTTGCCGTTTTCCGTTTTTATGTACATATCCCGAAACTCCGGAATATACTCGTATAAGGGATCGGAAAGCAGGAATTTTCCCTTCTCCAAAAGCTGTAATCCTGCGGTTACTGTCGCAACCTTTGAGCAGGAATATATGTTATACAGCTCGTTTCCGTTAAGCGGTATTTTATTTTCCCAATCCGAATATCCCGAAAAATATCTGAAAACGGATTTGCCGTCAATGTAGACCTCGCAATCATTGCCGACGGTATGGTTTTTTGCCATATCGTCCATAAAAGCTTTAAGATTCTTGAATTCCATCTTAAATTCTCCTTACAGTGCAAGCAGGAAATTTGCAAGACGTTCTGCCATAACCTTGTGACCTGCCTCGTTAGGATGAAGTCCGTCGGGGATATAGTTCTCCTTTATAACATCCACTTTCGGCTGAAGTCCCGATATTGCGAACATATCGCACACGGGCAATGAATAATAGCGTGCAACCTCTTTAATAATATTAACATATGTTTCAAGATTTGCAACGGGTTCAGGCTTATTATCGCCTGTGAGACAGTCCTCGGTGCAGCGGTGAAGCGGTGTCATAAACACAATCGGCTTGCCGTGGTACTTATTTATGAGGAACTGACACAAAAGATGTGTTGCGCCGTAGAATGTATCGGGCGTTCTGTCTGAAAACTCGCCAAGCGGTGCATCGCCGTGTCCGAAATCGTTCGTACCGCCGAAAACCACTACTGCATCAACGTCAGCAGGCATCTTTTCTGCACGAAGCATAAAATATTCGTCAAAAGAAGAGTTTTCAGTGGTCGGTCTTTGCTGTCTTGCAAAGCGTGTACCGCTTATGCCGTAGTTGTTTGCCGCCTTGAGTCCGTAATTTTTTGCAATTATTTCGTGATAGATATTACCCGGCGTTGTTCCCACACCTTGGGTTATACTGTCGCCGAGGAAGTTAATTACTTTGTCTTTGAGTATCATTTTTGTGTCTCCTTAATATTAAAAATTATATACTATAATATCATAATTTATCAAAAATTGCAAGATATAATAAGATTTGGTAATTTCCACCAATAAAATGTAAAAAAGTTTATCTACTTATAGTCTTTACTAACAAACATATTTATGCTATAATATATGGTATAATTCCCGTATGTAATCGGGAATTTCCGCAACATTTAAAGAGGTGAAATACATGAGCGAAAAAAAGGAAATGCTTGGAATAAGTGAGTTTCAGGCATACCTGTTTAATTCCGGTGAAAACTTCAGAAGCTACGAGTTTTTGGGCTGTCACAAAACCGAAGACGGCTGGCGGTTTGCCGTATGGGCGCCGAACGCACAGTGTGTTAAGGTAGCATGTGACAGGAATTCGTGGCAGGGTGACGGAATGGAGCTTTCTCCGTTCGGAAAAACCGGAATATGGGCAGGTGTTTTCCGTGATATACAAAAGGGCGAATTATACAAATACGCAATAACTGCACCTGACGGTACGGTGAACTTGCGTTCAGACCCGTATGCTGTGCGGTGCGAGCTGCGTCCCGGTACGGCATCGGTGGTGTATGATGAGCCTGTTTTTAAATGGTCGGATAAAAAGTGGTTGGAAAAACGAGGCAAGACCGACGCAATCCATTCTCCGATGAATATTTACGAGTGCAATCTCGGTTCGTGGAAAACCCACCCCGACGGCAGTTTTTATAGCTACAACGAGCTTGCCGATGAGCTTGTTCCGTATCTTACGGATATGGGATATACGCATATCGAGTTGATGCCGCTTACGGAGTATCCGTTTGACGGTTCGTGGGGTTATCAGGTAACGGGTTATTTTGCCGCAACCTCACGTTACGGCACTCCTGCACAACTTAAAAATTTTGTGAATAAATGCCATAAAGCGGGCATAAGTGTGATTATGGACTGGGTTCCGGCGCATTTCCCGCGCGATGAACACGGACTCAGAATGTTTGACGGTACGCCCTGCTATGAATATGCCGACTGGCGTGAGGGCGAGCACAAGGACTGGGGCACAATGGTCTTTGACTTTGCCAAAGGCGAGGTAATATCGTTTCTGATATCTTCGGCGTATTTCTGGGCAGAGGAATATCACATAGACGGACTTCGTGTCGATGCCGTATCATCAATGCTATACCGTGACTATTCAAGAAACGACGGTGAATGGATAGCCAACAAATACGGTGGCAACGGCAACCTTGAAGCGGTTGAGCTTTTAAGACAGATAAACAGAATCTTGTGTACGGAAAAACCGGGATTTTTAATGATTGCAGAGGAATCAACGGCGTGGCCGTTGGTTACTGCACCGCCCGAAAACGGCGGACTTGGCTTTAACTTCAAGTGGAATATGGGTTGGATGAACGATACCTTGCGTTATGTGTCAATGGACCCGTATTTCAGAAAAGATAACCATTCGCTTCTGACATTCCTTATGATGTATGCGTTCTCGGAGAATTTCATTCTTCCGCTTTCGCACGATGAGGTCGTGCACGGTAAAAAATCACTGCTTGATAAAATGTTCGGTGACTACGGACAGAAATTTGACGCATATAAAGCGTTTCTGACCTACTATATGACAATCCCGGGCAAAAAGCTGATGTTTATGGGCGGTGAAATCGGACAGTTCCTTGAATGGCGTTACGATGACGAGCTTGAATGGAATGTGCTGGAGCTTGACCAACATAAAAAACTTCACAGCTATGTAAAGGCACTAAATCACACATACACCCAAAACAAGGCGCTATGGGAGCTTGAACAGAGCTGGGACGGCTTTAGTTGGATAAACGAATCTGACAACGAAAACTCGGTCGTTTCATATATGAGAAAGGGCAAAAAAGCAGAGGATTTACTCGTTGTTGTGGCAAACTTCACCGCACTTGACAGATACAATTATAAAATCGGTGTTCCGTATGGCGGAGAATATGAGGTAATCCTCCATTCCAACTCCACGGAGTTTGGCGGAACACGCAGAATAAACAAAATGATCTACACTGCAAAAGAGCAGGCGTACGGAGATATGGACTACACGCTGAACCTGTCGGTAGACGGTAACAGCGCAATGATATTAAAAATTAAAAAATAAAAACAGGAGATGATATAACTATGGTATCAAAGAAATGTGTGGCAATGATACTTGCAGGCGGACAGGGTTCAAGACTCGGAGCATTAACAAAGAACGTTGCAAAGCCTGCTGTGCCGTTTGGCGGAAAGTACAGAATTATTGACTTCCCGTTATCTAACTGTATTCATTCGGGCATTGACACGGTGGGAGTTCTGACGCAGTATCAACCACTTGAACTTAACACATATATAGGTAACGGCAACCCGTGGGACCTTGACCGTTCAATGGGCGGTGCGTATGTTCTGCCTCCGTATCAGAGTGCATCCACAGGTGAGTGGTACAAGGGCACAGCCAACGCAATTTATCAGAACATCGGCTTTATGGAAGGGTTTAACCCTGAAAATGTCCTGATTCTTTCGGGCGACCATATCTATAAAATGCACTACGGCAAGATGCTTGAAGCACACCTCGCAGAGGATGCGGCAGTAACTATAGCAGTTATGCCCGTAGACTGGGAGGAAGCAAAGCGTTTCGGTATCATGAACACCGACGAGAATGGAGTAATAACAGAATTTGAGGAAAAACCTGCAAATCCGAAGAGCAATCTTGCATCAATGGGCGTGTACATATTCAAGTACGACGTCTTAAAGAAATACCTCACAGACGATGAGCGTGACCCCGAATCGGCGAACGATTTCGGTAAGAATATCATCCCGAAAATGCTCGCTGACGGCGAAAAGATGATAGCATACAGATTTGAAGGCTACTGGAAAGACGTTGGAACAATCCAGTCTCTGTGGGAAGCTAATATGGACCTCATCGACGACCCACCAAAGTTTGACTTAAACGACAGAAAGTGGGTTATATATTCAAGAAACTATGCACTTATGCCTCACTATATAGGTGAAGAAGCAAAGATTACCAACTCAACCGTAACAGAGGGCTGTGAGATAGACGGTACAGTAGACCATTCCGTAATCTTTAGCGGTGTAAAAATCGGCAAGGGTGCAGTGGTGAAAGACTCTGTAGTAATGCCCGGTGCCGTAATCGGTGACGGTGCAGTTGTAGAAAAGGCAGTTATCGGTGTCGAGGGCAAAGTCGGAAAAAATGCACAGGTTGGCATAAGCCCCGAATCGGCAGATAATAAGTATAATTCAGACTACTGTACGCACGGAATAGTGCTTGTTGAGGGCGGAGCAGAAGTAGCAGACAATTCTGACATACCAAAGGGTTCGATGATTCAGGCGTAAGGAGGAGAGGATAACTATGAAAATTGATACAATGGGAATTATTCTTACCGGCGATGAAAAGATTTCACCGTTAACCGACATCCGTGCAAACAGTGCACTCCCCATAGCCGGAAGATACAGAATTATAGACTTCGTACTGTCAAATATGGCAAACGCAGGTATAGTGAACGTAGGTATTGCGACCGAGTCAAACTACTCCTCGCTAATGGACCACACACGTTCGGGAAAACCGTGGGACCTTGACAGAAAGAACAGCGGTCTGCAGATACTTCCGCCGAACCTTGAAAAGGAGAAATTTGGTGTTATAAAGGGTAATATCGACCTGTTGGCAGGTATCCGTGACTACATCCACAGAAGTACAGAAACATATGTGATTCTTTCGCTCGGCAATATGGTTTACAACATCGACTTCGGTGCAGTTGTAAAGCACCATATAAAAGAGCAGGCTGACATAACGGTTGTATATAAGGACATAAAAGGAATGGAAGATTCGGATTTATCTCACTTCACACTCCTTGACATTGATGATGATGGCACAGTCAAGGATATAGAAGTACAGCCGTATTATCCCAAGACAACCAACGCAAGCCTTGAAATTTTCGTTATGGAAAAGGCATTGCTTGAAAGTATTATCGACGAGTGCTCGGCACGTGGCGATGTTGACTTTGTTAAAGACGCAATAGTAAAGAAAATGGACGGTTTACGTATTTTCGGCTATAAGTTTGAGGGACATATGTATAAAATCGATTCGATGAAATCGTATTATAATACCAATATGCAGTTCTTAAAAGAGGACCGCAGAAAAGAGCTTTTTAACCGTAAGCGTCCGATTTATACAAAGACAAAAGACCAGAGCCCGACAAAATACGGTGCTGATGCAAAATGCAGTAACAGCTTCATTTCTGACGGTTGCGTCATAGAGGGTACGGTTATAAATTCTGTTCTTTCACGAGGCGTAAAGGTTGAAAAGGGTGCAGTTGTCAAAGACTCGGTAATTATGCAGAACAGCGTAATTGAAGAGGGTGCAGAAGTAAACTGTGTTGTATTTGACAAAGAGGTAACAATAACAAAGGGAAGAAAGCTGATAGGTCAGGAGAATTATCCGTTGGCTATATCTAAGGGTTCTAAAATCTAAAATTATCAAAAGCCTATCCATATGGGGATAGGCTTTTGATAAAAAGTTAGACTAATAATATTGAAAATCATATTATTGAATTGTAAAAAACCACTGTTTTTTGTCGATTCGATTGACAAAGTGAACAAAAAAGAGTAAAATAAATTGTGTAATATCACAGAAGTCTGAATAAATCACTCGCATAGCACCTCTGCCCACGCTCGCATAGATCACTATAGTCTCGCGTGTGCATCGGCACTCTTCAAGCAATTTATTCAAACTTTAAAATGTTAGGAAGGGAAAAAGATATGAAAGTTCTATTTGCAACATCAGAATGTGCTCCGTTTGTGAAAACGGGCGGTCTTGGCGACGTTGTTGGCTCACTTCCGCAGGCATTGCGTGAAAAGGGTGTGGATGCACGTGTCATTCTGCCTCTTTATAAAAGCATACCGCAGAAGTTCAAGGACGAAATGCGTTATATTGATAATATATACATCGACATTGCGTGGCGTAAGCAGTATTGCGGAATTTTCGAGCTTGAATTTAACAACTGCATTTATTATTTTATAGACAATAAGTTCTATTTCGACGGCGACAAGCCGTATGACCATATCCATCTTGACTGCGAGAAGTTTATATTCTTCTCAAAGGCGATTTTGTCGGTACTTCCGACAATCGGTTTTTGTCCTGATGTTATCCACTGTAACGACTGGCAGACAGGTCCTGTGCCGGTATTTTTAGATACCTGCAGGGATAATCCGTTCTATCAGAATATGCGCAGTGTAATAACAATCCACAACCTCAAATTCCAGGGCAGATGGGACATAAACGGCATAAAGGACGCAATGGGAATATCGGATTACTACTTCACTTCCGACAAGCTGGAGTTTTATAACGATGCAAACCTTTTAAAGGGCGGTATGGTATATGCAGACAAGGTAACAACGGTTTCAGACACATACGCACAGGAAATTACTACACCATATTTCGGCGAAGGTCTTGACTCGCTTTTGCGTGCAAGACAAAACGATTTATGGGGTATTGTAAACGGTATCTCGTATGATGACTGGAATCCGCAAAAGGATGAGTTTATCGCAAAGAAATACACACCCCGAACAGTAAAATCGGGCAAGGCGGCAAACAAGGCGGCGTTGCAGAGAGAACTCGGACTCCCCGAGGACCCCGATAAAATGCTTATCGGTATAGTTTCAAGACTTACCGACCAGAAAGGCTTTGACCTTATAGCATATAAGCTTGAGGAGCTTTGTCAGGCAGGCGGCTGTCAGATAGTTGTGCTTGGTACGGGTGAGGAGCAGTATGAGAACCTGTTCCGTCACTATTCGTGGAAATATCCCGATATACTTTCGGCACAGATAACATATTCAAACGAGATGTCACATAAGATATATGCAGCGTGTGACGCATTCTTAATGCCGTCGGCATTTGAGCCGTGTGGTCTCTCGCAGATAATTTCAATGAAATACGGCACACTCCCGATAGTACGTGAAACGGGCGGACTTAAGGATACTGTTAAGCCATATAATCAGTACACGGGCGAGGGCTACGGTTTCTCATTTGCAAACTATAACGCCGATGAGATGCTTGGCTGTATCTATTCGGCTATGGATGTGTACTACAACAACAAACCCGCGTGGAAAGAGCTTGTAAAGCAGGCAATGGCGGCAGACTATTCTTGGGATGTTTCGGCAGATAAATACATTAGTCTGTACTCAGACATTACAGGAATTAAAATGGAAAAAAGAAAGGATTAAATAAAGAATGGCAGAAAAAAACGCAAAAAAGAAACTTACAGCAAAACAGGAAGCTTTAAAAAATGAAATAATAGGTAAGGTAAACCGTCATTTCGGTAAGGTTATGGAAGAAGCAACACCGCATATGATATATTCGGCATGTGCTCTTACCGTGCGTGACAGAATAATGGAAAAATGGGCACTCTCACACCGTGAGGTGAAGGAAAACGGCTCAAAAAAACTATACTATCTTTCATTTGAGTTTTTGATGGGCAGACTCCTTTGCACAAACGTACTTAACCTTATGCAGACAGAGGACTATGAGGCAGTGCTTGAGGATTTAGGATACAGCCTCTCAGATGTAGCAGAGCTTGAAAACGATGCAGGTCTTGGTAACGGCGGTCTCGGCAGACTTGCGGCGTGCTTTATTGACTCGCTCACAACTCTCGACTTGCCTGCATACGGCTGTACATTAAGATACGAATACGGTCTTTTCAGACAGAAGATAGTTGACGGCTTCCAGACCGAGCTACCCGACACATGGCTTGAACACGGCAATGCGTGGGAGGTTGCACGTCCTGAGGAGGCAGTTACGGTATCGTTTGGCGGTGAGGTAAACTCATACTGGGAAGACGGCAGGATGAAAATATCCTACTCAAACGAGCGTACAGTTCTTGCAGTACCGTATGATGTCCCGCTTTGCGGTTATGATTCAAAGATAATAAACAAGTTAAGACTATGGGGTGCACAGTCAGCAACAGACTTTAATATGCACGCATTTAATGCTGGTGACTATTCACGTGCAATCGAGGAAAAAGAGCTTGCAAGTGTAATCTCAAAGGTGCTTTACCCCGAGGATAACCACACAGAGGGTAAAGAGCTTCGTTTGAAACAGCAGTATTTCCTCGTATCTGCAACATTGCAGTGGATACTAAAGGAATTCGAGTCAAGAAACGGTGCAAACTGGTCGCTCCTTCCCGAGAAGATAGTTATCCACATAAACGATACACACCCGACAATGGCAATCCCCGAGCTTATGCGAATCCTTATGGACGAAAAGGGACTTGGCTGGGACGAAGCGTGGGATATCGTAACTCACGTTGTGGCATATACAAACCATACAGTAATGAGCGAAGCGCTTGAAAAGTGGCCTCAGGATATGTTCAAGAGGGTTGTTCCCAGACTCTATATGATACTTGAAGAAATGAACAGACGCCTTATGGAAAAGGTGGAAGACTTCTATCCGGGCGATAAGGGCAAGCACGATTATATGGCAATCCTTGCCAATAACCAGGTTTCAATGGCAAACACCTGTCTTGCAAGCGTATTCGCTGTAAATGGCGTGTCAAAGCTCCACACAGACATATTAAAGCAGGATATTTTCCGTGACTATTATATGATGGATAAGGACCGTTTCCACGCTATCACAAACGGTATCACGTTCAGAAGATGGATTGCAAACTGTAACCCGGCACTTACAAAGCTTATTGACGATACAATCGGCAAGGGTTGGTTAAAGGATGCAGACAAACTTCAGGAGCTCGCAAAGTTTGCAAACGATGCATCGTTCCAGAAGAAATACGATGCAATAAAGCGTCAGAATAAGCAGGTTGTTGCAGATTATATCAGAGAGCATAACGGTGTTGAGATTAACCCCGACTCTATCTTTGATATACAGTGTAAGAGACTTCACGAATACAAGCGTCAGATGATGAACGTTCTGCACATAATTGCAGAATACAACAGACTCTTAAACGATGCTGAGTATGCGAAGAACTATTATCCGAAAACTTATATCTTCGGTGCAAAGGCGGCTCCCGGCTATAAGCGTGCAAAGACGATAATCAAGCTTATAAACTCGGTTGGCGATATGATAAACAACGACAGCCGTATAAACGACAAGATAAAGGTTATCTTTATCGAAAACTACGGTGTATCAATCGCAGAAAAGCTTGTAACTGCTGCTGATGTATCAGAGCAGATTTCAACTGCAGGTAAAGAAGCATCAGGTACAGGTAACATGAAGTTTATGCTTAACGGTGCCGTTACAATCGGAACAATGGACGGTGCAAACGTTGAGATGTATGAGCAGGTCGGCGACGATAATATTTATATCTTCGGTCTGCGTGCTGATGAGGTTGATGCAAGACTTCGCATTATGGGCAATGACGAGGTAAAGAACATCTATGCCACAAACGGGCAGTTAAGAGGTGCACTTGAACAGCTTATAAACGGACAGTTGGCTTCTGATAACAATATGTTTATGGACCTTTATAACACATTGCTCTTTGGTGACTACGGCTATGCCGACACATATATGGTAATCCGTGATTTTGAATCATATATGGAAACACACGAGCAGATTTCAAAGGACTACCAGGACAGAAAGACCTGGATTGCAAAGCAGATAATGAACACTGCAATGGCAGGCTTCTTCTCATCAGACAGAACAATAAATGAGTATAATGAGAAGATTTGGAAACTCACACCGATCAAATAAACCGACAAAAATCCCTTTATTAAGGGATTTTTCGGTATGTGAGGGATAATCAACCGAGTGAGCATTTACTTCGGATGGCTATTATGCATTCTCAGCAAACGCCCCCTCGGTTGGATTTGCCCGAAGCGGTATATGCCTCAAACGGCTATTATGCGTTTTCGGCACACACCGCTTTGGGCTATAGGCTGTCCGGGGGTGTTCGTGAAGAATGCATTTTCTTAAGAGTGAGCATTCTGAATGAATATCCCCGGACAAGCAAAAGGTTAGAAAGGGAAAAGAGTATGGTATTAGAACATATTTCCGATGAACAATTTTACCGCCACCCGTTCGGTGCAGTTACGTGCACTGCAAAGGTATGCTTGCGACTTTCGGTAAAGGACGCAGGTTTTCCTGCGTATGTGCGTGTTATATATAAAACCGATGACGGTGAGGAAAAGTATGCAGATATGTCATATGTATTTTCCGTTCAGGGTGCAAGTATATACGAAAAAGAACTGGAAATGCCCGACACGGCGTGTCTTGTATGGTACTATTTTGAGCTTGCGACAGATGCAGGTGTTGCATGCTGTGGCAGTGACGGAATGTGCGAAAAAGAGAATGTCCGTGCATTTCAGATAAGCGTATATAATGCAGATTACACCACCCCCGAATGGTTCAAAACAGCTGTTGCATACCAGATATTCCCCGACCGATTCTGTAACGGAACAGGTGAATTTTTGGGTAACCGTACAGACATTATTAAGCGCCACTGGGGCGATACTCCGTTTTACTCGGCAGAGCAGTTTGGCGGTGAGTATAAATCAAACGATTTCTTCGGCGGTAATTTAGAGGGAATAATCTCAAAACTCCCGTACCTTGAGGATTTGGGAATAACGGTGATATACTTAAACCCGATTTTTAAGGCCGCATCAAACCATAAGTATGACACGGGCAGTTATGAAGAAATAGACCCGATGTTTGGCGATGAAGAAACCTTTTCACGCCTTTGCCAAGAGGCGAAAAACCGTGGAATAAAGATAATTTTAGACGGTGTATTTAACCACACGGGCGATGACAGCCTGTATTTTAACAAGTACGGCAACTATGACGGTGTGGGTGCATATCAGTCAAAGGAATCGCCGTATTATTCGTGGTTTAATTTCATTGAGCATCCCCATAAATACGAATCGTGGTGGGGGATGACAACGCTTCCGCAGGTAAATGAGGAAAGTGAAGCACTGCGTAAATATCTTTTGACGGATGAAAACTCAATCGTAAAAAAATGGATACGTCTGGGCGCATCTGGCTGGAGACTTGATGTGGTAGACGAGTTGCCCGACTTTTTCGTAAAAGAATTGCGTGAGGCGGTAAAATCCGTTAATCCCGATGCCGTTATAATCGGAGAGGTATGGGAGGATGCTTCAAACAAGGTTGCATACTCAAAACGTCGTGAATATTTTAACGGCGATGAGCTTGACTCGGTAATGAACTATCCTTTGCGTAATGCGTTGATTGATGCGGCTTTGTGCCGTATTGATGCAGAGGAATTTAACCGAAGGATAATGAGCCTTAAAGAGAATTATCCGTCGCCTGCATATTATTCGACATTGAATATGATATCCTCGCACGATGTGGAAAGAATCGTAACACTTATGAGCGGAGCACCCACACGCCACGAGGTTGACAGACACTATCAGGCGAATTTCAGACTCTCAGGTGCAGAGCTTGAAACCGCAATAATCCGCACAAAGCTTATTTACGGTATGGTGATGACGATGCCGGGTGTGCCGTGTATTTTCTACGGTGACGAGTTGGGCATTGAGGGCTACGGCGATCCGTTCTGCAGAATGTGTTTTCCGTGGGACAGAATGGACGAGATCGACCCGATGGGCAGAATGAGAGATTATATAAAACGGCTCATAGCTTTGCGAAAATCAAGCAAAGCATTCTCAACAGGTGAATTTTTGTGTGCATACAGTATCGGCAACACATATGCATATGTGCGTGCGGATGGCGAGGAAAAGTATCTGATTGTCGTAAACTTCAGCGATACATCACACGATATCCGTCTTGATGTTGCACGGTTCGGGATAACAGAGCTTAATGCGGTCATGTACGACGGGGATATACGTACACATCATAAATCCGATGCAGGAATGTTCTTTGTTGATGCCCCGGCGTACTCGATTTCGGCTTATAAGTGTAATTGATGGTAAATTTGTTACTATTTTCGGAAATTTTGAGCTTTTTGAGCGAATTTGGATTTTGACTATTGAAAAAGCATAGTTGCTATGATAAAATATAGAAAAAACAAAAGGAGATAAAAACTATGAGTATTCCTGTAGCAAAACAGTACATTCTTGACTTTGAACAGATGGGTCTGGGAATGTTTATTCACTGGGGTTTATATTCACAGCTTGGCAGAGGAGAATGGGTATTCTTCAACGAAAAGCTTGATATGAACGAGTACAAAAAGCTTGCAGACACATTTACAGCAGAGGACTTTGATGCAGAGGAAATCGCAAAAACAGCAAAAGCGGCAGGCTGTAAGTACATAACACTTACAACAAGACATCACGAGGGATTTTCTCTCTATGACACCTGCGGACTTAACGATTTTGACGCACCGCACACTCCTGCAGGCCGTGACCTTATCCGTGAGTTCGTAGACGCTTGTAACAAGTACGATATTATGCCGATGTTCTACCATACAACACTTGACTGGTACAACCCCGACTTTGACGAAAACTTTGACGAGTACCTTGAGTACTTAAGAAAGAGCGTAGAAACACTTTGTAAAAACTACGGTAAAATCGGCGGATTGTGGTTTGATGGTAACTGGTCAAAGCCTGATTCAGACTGGAAGGTTGAAGAACTTTATGCAACAATCAGAAAGTATCAGCCTGAGGCTATGATAATAAACAACACTGGTCTTGAGCACAGAGGCGATGTGGGCAACCTTGAGATTGACTCGGTAACATTTGAGCAGGGCACGCCGACACCGATGAACCGTGAGGGAATGCCAAAATACCTTGCGGCAGAAATGTGTCATACACTTAATGACCACTGGGGTATAGGCTATGACGATTTGTGCTACAAGTCACCGACTGAACTTATTCAGAGCCTTTGTGATTGCCGTAAGGTAGGTGCGAACTATCTTTTGAATATCGGACCTGAGGCACAGGGCAAAGTTAACAATTACCAGAAAGAGCTATTGGGACTTCTTGGACGTTGGATGAACCATTTCGGTGAAGCAATCTATAACGGCAGACCGTGCGGAGTTGCAGGAATGGGCAAGAACTTCGGACTTAAGAGCACAGATGGTAAGAGCTTGTATCTTTTCGTTTATGACCTTGCAATTCAGGGCGACGATGATGTAATTGTTGCCGGAAGATATAAGGGTGCATATGCATTCGGCGGAGTAAAGGATGAAATAGCATCTTTAAAATGGATGGATAACGGTGAAGATATAGAGTTTATTCAGGGAAAGGATATGCTTGCTGCTGATTTCGTGGGTCAGGCATTCGGAACATCATACCCCGTGCGTGTTGCAAAAGCAGTTCTTAAATAATAAAAAACATTGAAAATACGGCATTTTTTGCCGTATTTTTTCTTTACAAAAGATAACTTTTATGATACAATGGATTTATAATGTTATCGTGGGGGATTTTCGATATGAAATCTGTAGAAGAAAGGCTCAAAAGCTATCAGCCGTTATGGGAGAATTGGCGTTATACAGGTGAATTCTTGGGTAAGGGCGGAATGTCGAGTGTTTTTGAGATAGAGCACAATGCATACGGCAGTAAAGATGTATGTGCATTAAAAATAATCGAAGTCAAAACGGCATCAGACGGACGTGTGCGTATTCCGAATGATATATTAAACGAAATCCAGATTATGCGCAATCTTTCGGACTGTCCCAACATAGTAAGATACTATGATGATACTACCCGTGAAGTGTATGATGATACGGGTGCACTTGCAGGCATTGATATACTTATCAGAATGGAAAAGCTTCGTTCTATTAACGAGCGCACAAAGCTTTCTGAAGCTGAGGTTGTAAAGCTTGCAAAAGATATGTGTAACGCACTCATTTATGTCGGCAAGAAGAAAATTATACACCGTGACATAAAACCCCATAACATTTTTATAGACGAGTCGGGCAAGTATAAGCTCGGCGATTTCGGTATATCTAAAATAGTTTCTGATTATGCGGTGAAGTATACAATGGAAATCGGCACGCAGGCATATGTTGCACCTGAAATGTATAAGGGTGAAGCTGGCGGTACATATGATACCACTTCAGACATATACAGTCTCGGACTTGTGCTGTATGCATTTCTGAACAATAACAAACTTCCGTTTGAAGATATAGAAACAAATATGGGCGTGGCGATTCATCGCAGACTTAACGGCGATTCATTCAGCGAGCCTGTAAACGGCAAGAAAAAGCTTAAGTCAATTGTTATGAAGGCATGCAGATATAACAGTGCTGACCGTTACCGTGATGCCGAGGAGATGCTTAAGGATTTAGAAGCTATTGATAAACCCAGACACGAAAAATATATCGCAGACCCGTATATAACAATTGCGGCAAATGAAGATGACAGTGACGAAGGGATTATATATTATGATCCGGTTGCTGCTCATGCCAAAGGCATGACAGACCGAAAAATCGAGACTGTGGTGGCAAAAAAACCATCACGAGAAAAACGTGGCGGCTTGAAAATGTCAGGCTCATTCGGGCGCAGTGCTGAAAAAACCAAAGCATCCGTTGTGCCGACTGAGGTTAAAGAAACTAGAGTAACTCCGCCTCTTAAGGAAAAAGTTCCGTCAAAGGGTGGGTTGAGAATGTCAAAATCATTCACTGACAAAAAAGCTTCAGAAACAACAGCGACGGTAGTTCGTCCTGCATCAGACCCGACTTCTGTAACACCGTCGCCTTCGACAGTCGCACCTGAAATGAAAACAAATGCTTTATTTAAAAAAGACAGAAAGCTGTAATGTAAAAGAGTATGAATTTTGGTGGTAAATGCAATGAATAGTGAATATTTTGAAACACGTAGATTTACAAACCCTGAGACAAAGGCATGTTTGTTGATTATTTCTGATTTAAACAGCGAAATAAGGGCAGAGCAACTGTTCAGAACTGTCAGTCTAGGCAGAAAAACACCTGAAAATGAGCCGGATATAGCAATAGATTCTCCGATAGTTTCAAGAATGCACGGCGAAATAACAGTGCTTAACGGTGAATATTATTACAGGGATTTCAATAGCTTTAACGGCACTTACATAAATGGTATGCGTCTTGCCAAAAGAGACGAAAACAGCACATATGCGTGGAAGCTTACAGACGGTGATGTTATAAGGATAGACAGAAAAACACTTAGCTCACCGCATAAAGATGCCGTAACAATGATATTTACACGTTCCAAAGGCGCTGTGTTTAATTGGAAACGCATAAGACTCAATCCCGAATCTGTTTTTCCTATTGGCAGAGGTGACCGTAACAGTATAAATCTTGACAAAGCGCATGTTTCGAGAAAACACGGTGCTTTAATGATGCGGGGCGGAAAATGCTATGTTGAAAACTATGGCGGTAAAAACGGTATAGCAGTCAATAATAAATTTGTTGAGGGCATAGTTCCGCTCAATGACCGTGATATTATCCGTATATGTGATACATACATGGTATATGAAAAAAATACTATCGTTTACAGTAGTGGTATTGCAACGGGCGAAGGTTTGGTTGTAGATATTTCCGAAACAACGGTTGCTGACGGACTCGGCAAGAAAACACTCTTAAAAGATATTCATGCGGAAGTCAATCCTGGCGATTTTGTTCTTATAATCGGTGGTTCGGGTGCAGGTAAGTCTACGTTTATCAATTCCGTGCTGGGCAAATACAAAATAGTAGGCGATATCAAAGTTGGCGGACACCACACATCAGAGGGCAGTGAAATAACTTCAAAAATAGCGTATGTTCCACAGACACTGCCGTTAAGAAAAGAAGAACGCTTGATAGATGTTATTACAGATACTGCGATTCTTCGAATGAACGGTAAAATGAGCAGTTCACAGCGTAAGAAATTCATAATGGAAACGCTCGAATCGCTCGGACTTGCCGCAAAAGCAAAAATGGAAATCAAAAAGCTTTCGGGCGGTGAACAGCGTCGTGCGGCAATAGCAAATGAGGTTGTAACCAATCCCGATATATTCTTCCTTGACGAGCCTGACTCAGGTCTTGACCCGAAGAGTGGTATGGAGCTTATGAATAACTTGAAAACTTTGTCGGGCAAGGGTAAAATAGTTATGCTCATTTCGCACAACTATGCATCATATCCCAACCCTGAGAAGATATATACAAAGGTTATAATACTTGCCAAGAGTAACCGTGATGGTGTAGGACGTCTTGCGTTTATGGGCAGCGTACCCGAAGCGTTGTATTTCTTTGGGGTAAAAGAGCTTAAGGACATAACAAAGCTCATAAATCCGAAATCAGAAAACGGCGACGGACGTGCCGACGAATTTGTTGAACGGTTCAGAAGGGAGTATATGAAATGAGAGCACTTCAGGTAATGATATATACGCGAAAGTTTTTGCGTACTCTTAAAAAAGAAAGTATTGTATCGATTATCATAGGAATAGTAATCACAATTCTTGTAATGGCGATAATCGGTGAAGATATGTTTGAAGAATACGGCGGTACGGTAAAAGGCTTTTTCTGTATCGTGTCGGTTTGTATATGGGTAGGAATATTCAATTCAATCCAGCTTGTATGCCGTGAAAAGAACGATATTGTAAAGGACGAGCTTGATAAATCGCTTCATGCATCGTCATATATAGCGGCACATTTCATATACCAGTTTGTTCTATCACTGGTTCAGGCAATAATAATATTTGCTATTTTCTGGATGTTTGTACACGACTCACAATATATAAGCGGAAACCCGATTTCGTATATGTTCACGATTTTCCTTATAATCTATGCATCAGATGCGATGGGATTTGCAATTTCTTCGGCAGTTCCGACGCCTATTGTTGCAATGACGGTTATGCCGTTGTTCTTGATAGTTCAGCTTTTGATGGCGGGTGTACTTTTTGAAGCACCCGAGGCGCTTGCTGCACTTACGGTAAGTAAATGGGGTATGGCATCATTTGGCAGAATCGGAAGCTTGTGGGGGATTGTTATGCCTTCAAACGAGGGTGAAAAGATTACAGAGGCTGTAAATGAAACCCTGGAAGGAATGGGAATGCCGACACAACCTATGGAGAACACAGAAATTTGTCAGGAAGGCCATGAAATGTTCGACGGCTCGGTTGCTGTTTCATGGGGAATAATGATTCTGTTTGTCGCAGTATTCTTTGCAATAAGCGTTCTGGCACTTAAATTTACTACACGCAGACTGAAAAAATAATAAAAGTTATGACAAAAGATAGAGAGTTTTATAAACAGTTTTTTGCACTTTACTGGGTGCTTGTACTGCATAACGTAATTATTCTCGGTGTCAACCTTGCTGATAATATAATGATAGGCTCGTACAGTGAAACCTCGCTTGCCGGAGTTGCGGCGGTCAATCAGATACAGTTCATTTTCCAGCAGATAATACTCGGAAGCGGTAACGCACTTGTTATTTTAGGCAGTCAGTACTGGGGACAACAACGCACCGAAGAAATAAAGCGGATTTCGCTTTCTGCAATGATAATCGGCGTAGGAGCAGGGGTTCTGCTGTTTACTGCCGCTGCGATAACGCCCGAAGGTATAGTAGGTATTTTCTCGCCGTCAAAGGCAATTATTGAGCAGGGCGCAGAGTATCTGCGTATTATTAAATACACATATATTGTATTTGCAATGACCAACATACTTCTGGCAACACTCCGAAGCACGGAAACGGTAAAGATAGGCTTTTACATTTCCTTGTCCACGCTTGCCATAAACTGTTCGATTAACTATCTCTTAATAGAAGGACGGTTCGGATTCCCCGAGCTTGGTGTTACGGGTGCGGCAATCGGAACGCTTACAGCACGAGTAGTTGAGCTTATAGCAGTTATTTGCTACATAGCCTTTGCTGATAAGAAACTGCGTATTCGTCTTAAAGAATATTTCAGATTTGATAAAAAGCTTTTTGGCGACTATTTCCGTATAGGACGGTCGATAGTAATAGTTGATGCACTGTTTGGTGTTTCAACGGCACTGCAGAGCGTGATACTCGGTCATATGAGCGACAGCGCAATTGCGGCAAACTCGGTATCTACAAGCCTTTATCAGACACTTAAGGTAATGTCGGTAGGCGCGTGCTCGGCAACTGCCGTTATAATCGGCAAGACAATCGGTGCCGGAGCAATGGATAAAATAAAGGAATACACACGCACGCTTCAGATTATGTTTGTAATAATCGGCGCAGTGTTGGCAACACTGTTATTTGCTTTACGGGGCCCGATTCTCGGTATGTACAATCTTTCCGAAGAAACAAGGTATTTTGCAAATGCGTTTATTCTTGTGCTGTGTGCTGCAGGTTTTGGTATGTCGTATCAGATGCCAACCTGTTGCGGAATCATTCGTGGCGGCGGAGATGCGAAGTTCGTGCTTAAAAACGACCTTATAAGCATATGGCTTATAGTTTTGCCGGTATCATATCTTGCGGCATTTGTATTCGAATGGTCACCGATTGCTGTGGTATTCTGCCTCAATGCAGACCAGATATTTAAGTGCGGAGCGGCATATTTTAAGGTAAACAGTTATACCTGGATAAAAAAACTTACAAGATAATACAGAGGGTGAATTAAATGTTTAATGTGGTTCTGGTCGAACCGAGAATCCCGCAGAACACGGGAAATATTGCAAGAACGTGTGCGGCAACGGGCTGTGGCTTGCATCTTGTCCGACCGATGGCGTTTGAGATAGACGATAAAAAATTAAAGCGTGCCGGTCTTGACTACTGGCAGTATCTCAACGTTCAGTACTATGACGGACTTGACGATTTCTTTAAAAAAACTGCATCGGAAAATGCACGGTATCATTATGCGACAACAAAAGCACCGCATACATATACCGAGGTGGAATATACCGATAATGATTATATCCTTTTCGGCAGAGAGGATGCAGGTCTTCCCGAAGATCTGTTATATAAAAATGAAGAGCGTTGCATAAGAATCCCGATGATAGAGGAAGCACGCAGTCTTAACCTGTCAAACTCGGTTGCAATCATTGTCTATGAGGCAATGAGGCAGGTAGGATTTGAAAATCTCAAAAATTTAGGTCAGTTGACTAAGTTTCACTGGTAAAGGAGAAGGAAATATGAAATACATTGTAATTTTAGGCGACGGAATGGCGGATTATCCCGTAGACTACTTTGACGGCAAGACAATCCTTGAGGTTGCAAATAAGCCGACGATTGACTATATGTCACGTCACGGCGAGCTCGGAATGTGCAAAACAGTTCAGGACGGAATGAAACCGGGATCAGACGTTGCAAACCTTTCGGTTATGGGTTATGACACATCAAAGTGTTATACCGGCCGTTCACCGCTTGAGGCGGCGTCAATAGGCGTAAGGATGCTTGATGACGATGTTACCTTCAGAACAAACCTTGTAACACTTTCAGATGAGGAAAACTACGCAGAAAAGACAATGGTTGACTATTCTGCAGGCGAGATAACAACAGAAGAGGCAGAGGAGCTTATAAAAGCGATTGCAAAGGAGCTTGACACCGATAAAATCAAGTTCTATCCGGGTATAAGCTACCGTCACCTTTGCGTATGGAATGGCGGCTCAACAAATGTAGAGCTGACACCTCCGCACGATATTTCTGACAAGTGCATAGGCGAGTATCTGCCAAAGGGCGACGGTGCCGAGAAGCTTTATGAAATGATGCGTGCATCGGAGAAAATCTTAAAAGACCATCCGATAAACAAAAAGAGAACAGAAAACGGCGAGAACCCTGCAACATCAATATGGGTATGGGGCGAGGGCACAAAGCCGTCAGTTGATAATTTCTATGAAAAGTATGGTTTAAAGGGCACTGTAATATCAGCCGTTGACCTTATAAAGGGTATCGCAAAATGTGCAGGTATGGAATCAATTGATGTTCCGGGTGCTACGGGCAACTGTGAAACCAACTGGGTCGGCAAGGCGCAGGCGGCACTTGATGCAATAACGGGCGAGAGCGACTTTGTATATCTTCATATGGAAGCTCCCGACGAGATGGGACATCAGGGCAAACCAGACAAGAAAAAAGAAGCCGTAGAAACAATCGATGAGGTTGTGGTTAAGTTCCTAAAAGACGAGCTTGAAAAGCGTGGCATAGACTACAAGATGCTCATTATGCCCGACCACCCGACACCGATTTCGCTTAAAACTCACGTAAGCGATCCCGTTCCGTATATTATATACGATTCAACAAAAACAGATGCTGGTTCGGGACTTGATTATACAGAGAAAAACGGAGAATCAACAGGAGTATTTATCGAAAAAGGTTACACTTTGATGGATAAATTTTTAGACAAAAAGTAAACTTTAGGTTTCTACCCATACTATAAGGGAGGAATGTTTATATATGAAAATAAGTGAAAATGTAAAAAAGGTGCTTGTAGTATCGCTTGTCACTTTGGTGGTGATATTGCTTATACGTTTTGCAGGTCCGCCTTTTATTACTGCGATAGTGTATCTGTTCGGTCTTCTTTCGCCATTTATTATAGGGTATATTTTTGCAAGACTGATAAATCCTGTTGCGGACAAGCTGAAAAAATGGATAAAGCTTCCTCGTGGCATTTCCGCAGTTCTGATTATGATACTGGCAGTCGGAATAATAGGTACAATAGTCGGATTTCTTGGACACAAGCTGTTTGAAGAAGGCAAAAACCTGTATATGAACCGTGAGGAAATAATCCTCTCGCTTCAGGATACGTGGGAAAGACTTTCCGAGAGTCTCGGGCAGATGTATATAAATATGCCTGATGCGGTAAAATCTGCAATAGACGGTGCTGTCAACGGTATATATAAACAGTGTATAGAACTTACAAGTAACATATCTGTTGTTGACAAAGCACAGGTAGTGGCAAAAGCATTGCCGTTAGCACTTATATGGACGATTATGTTCATTCTGGCTATATATTTTATGGTATCAAGAAACGTACGGCTTACCGAAACCGTAAGAAAATACATGGGCGAAAAGAGTGCGGACAAGCTTGTCGAAATAAAAGGGCAATGTAAAAAGTATCTTGGCGGATATGTAAAAGCGCAGCTCATTTTAATGCTGATAGTGTTCTTTGTAATATTGATTATATTATCAATATTCAGAGCACCGTATGTATTGCTTATAGCAGCATTGACTGCAATTCTTGACGCACTGCCGTTTTTCGGAAGCGGAATTGTACTTTGGCCGATGGCTGTAGTATATTTCGTAGACGGACAGATACCACTGGGAATTGCATATGTAATAACGTACTTTGCAATAATGCTTATGCGAAGATTTATTGAACCCAAGCTGGTAAGCGACGGTATGGGCTTTAATAATCCGCTTATAATGCTTGTAGCGATGTTTATCGGATACCGCTTCTGGGGCGTTATCGGACTTATTGCAGGACCGCTTATTCTTATGCTCATAATGAGTCTTTATAAAGTGGGACTCTTTAACCGTATAATAGCAATTCTTAAGCAGTTCTGGCGCTTTGTAGTCAAGGAATTCAGGCTGTTTGAAAAATATATGCATGACATTACAAAATGAAAGGAATAAAAGGAATGGAAAAGGAAAAATTTTATCTAACCACTGCGATTGCGTACACATCAAAAACACCGCACGTGGGAAATACTTACGAGATTGTACTCTCTGACGCAATTGCACGTCATAACAGATACATCGGAAAGGATGTGTATTTCCTTACAGGTACTGACGAGCACGGTCAGAAAATTCAGCAGATTGCAGAGGAAGCAGGCATAACACCGCAGGAGCACGTTGATAATATCGCCGGAGAAATCCGTGATATTGCAGATATGCTTAACGTAAGCTATGACGGATTTATAAGAACAACCGATGCTCATCACGAAAAGGCAGTTCAGAAGATATTTAAAAAGCTCTATGACCAGGGCGATATCTATAAGAGTGAATACGAGGGCTGGTACTGTACTCCGTGTGAGTCGTTCTGGACAAAGACACAGCTTAATGACGGATGTTGTCCGGACTGTGGCAGACCTGTTGAAAAGACAAAGGAAGAAGCATACTTCTTCAAAATGTCAAAGTATCAGAAACAGCTTGAGGACTATATCGAAGAAAACCCGCTCTTCATTCAGCCCGAATCAAGAAAGAACGAGATGCTCAATAACTTCATAAAGCCGGGTCTTCAGGATTTGTGCGTTTCACGTACAAGCTTTACATGGGGCGTGCCCGTTGAATTTGACCCCGGTCACGTAATTTATGTCTGGATTGACGCACTTTCAAACTACATCACAGCGCTTGGCTATTCGGTAGACGAAAAGGGCGAGCTTTATGAGAAGTACTGGCCGGCAAACGTGCATATTATCGGTAAGGATATTTTGCGTTTCCACACAATCTATTGGCCGATTATGCTTATGGCACTTGGCGAGCCGTTACCAAAGCAGGTATTCGGACACCCGTGGATGCTTTTCGGCGAGGAAAAGATGAGTAAGTCACGTGGTAATGTTATATATGCACACGATTTGGTACGTCATTTCGGTGTTGATGCGGTGAGATACTATATGCTCCACGAAATGCCGTTTGCACAGGACGGAACAATTACTTACGAGGTATTCTTAAGCCGTTACAACAGTGATTTGGCAAACACTCTCGGAAACCTTGTAACACGTACCGTTTCAATGGTTAACAAGTACTTCGACGGCGTAATTCAGCCGGGTGATGTATCGGGCGAGTTCGACGATGATTTGAAGAACATAGCTGTTTCTGCGATTTCTGCAATGGAAAATAAAATGTCAACATTCCACGTTGCAGACAGCCTTGACGAGATATGGAAGGTTGTAAACCGTGCAAACAAGTACATCGACGAAACAACCCCGTGGATACTTGCAAAGGACGAGGCAACTATGCCAAGACTCGGCACAGTTCTTTATAACCTTATAGAAACAATCAGAATAATTGCGGCACTTCTCTCATCTTATATGCCCGAAACTGCAGAAAGAATCGCAAAGCAGATTGGTGCGGATGAATTGTCATACGATAGCGTTAAGTCATTCGGCACAACAAAGGCAGGTTCAAAAGTTGGCGATGCCCAAGTTTTGTTTGCAAGAATAGATATCGAGAAGAAACTCGAAGAGCTTGCGGCAGAGATGGAAGCAAACAACGAACCCGAAATCGAGATAGCACCGTATAAGGACTATATCGAGTTTGACGAGTGGGAAAAGCTTGATATAAGAGTGGGTAAGGTTATCGAGTGTGAGCCTGTTCCCAAGTCTAAGAAGCTTTTGAGATTTACACTTGAGGTAGGAAACGAAAAGCGTCAGATACTTTCAGGCATTTCGCAATTCCATAACCCGGACGAGCTTATAGGCAAGAACGTTGTATTTATCGCAAACCTTAAGCCGAGAAAGATGATGGGTTACGATTCATGCGGTATGATACTTTCGGCAGAGCATGACGGAAACCTCACGGTTCTTACCACATTAAAAGACGTACAGTCTGGTGCAGAAATAGTATAAGTAAATAATTATTCAAAAAACTATTGAATTATGGAATAATTTGTGCTATAATCAATCTATCAAAGGCTTGTTTTATACAGGCGAATGAAAAATTATAAATCGTATGTGCGAAAATGCACAGAAAGGACGGTAATTGAAATGAAGAAGTTTTTAGCTTTAGCAGCAGCATCAATTCTTGCAATGACAACATTGCTTTCAGGTTGTGGCGGTGAAACAGGAAAGATAGTTGGCGGTATAGACGACCTTCCGGGCGCAAGAATAGGTGTTCAGCTTGGAACAACAGGTGATATTTATGCTTCAGATTATGAGGCAGAGGGTTCAACAATCGAGAGATACCCCAAGGGAGCAGACGCTATAATGGGTCTTAAGCAGGGCAAGCTTGACTGCGTAATCATAGACGAACAGCCGGCAAAGAAGTTTGTTGAAGTAAACAGTGACCTTACTATTCTTGACGATCCGTTTGAAACAGAAGAATATGCAATCTGTATTTCAAAGGATAAGACAGAGCTTAAGGAAAAGATCAACGCAGCTTTGGCAGAGCTTAAAGCGGACGGAACACTTGATGCAATCATCGCTAACTACATCGGCGATGATACAAAGGGCAAGTCACCGTATGTTTCACCCGAGAATGTTGATAGATCAAATGGTAAGCTTGTAATGGCAACAAACGCAGAGTTTGAGCCGTATGAGTACCGTGACGGCGGTGAAATCGTAGGTATCGACGTTGATATGGCAAGAGCAGTATGTGATAAGCTTGGCATGGAGCTTGTAATCGAGGATATGGCTTTTGATTCAATCATAAGTGCAGTTCAGTCAGGTAAGGCTGATGTGGGCGTTGCAGGTATGACAGTAACAGAAGACAGACTTAAGAGCATCGACTTTACTGACACATATACAACAGCTACACAGGTAATAATCGTTAAGAAATAAATTTAAGATAAAGAAAAAAGCATTGGTTGGAAAACCGACCAATGCTTTTTCGACATTTGTGAGGTACATAGTGAAAAAGAAAAAGAATCTGTTTTTTGCAATACTTGCAATGATGTTCATTATTATGAGCACAACTGTTGCAAGTGCACAGAGTAGTTTTATTGATAAGTTCAATCACAACTTCATTGCTGATGAAAGATGGAAATATCTTGCCAACGGACTTTTAATAACTCTTGAAATAAGTGTTGTAGCCGTTTTAATAGGTATAGTAGGCGGTTTTCTTATTGCAATATTAAGAAGTACGTTTGATACTATCGAAAAGAAAAACGTTTTCACAAAAACAATAAACTGGATACTCAAGGCATATATAACGGTTATCCGTGGTACACCGGCAGTTATTCAGCTTATGATTATATATTTTGTTGTGTTTGCGACAACAAATGTTGACAAGGTAACAGCGGCGTTTATTTCTTTCGGTATCAATTCATCAGCGTATATCGCAGAAATTGTGCGTTCGGGAATCATGTCTGTTGATACTGGTCAGTTTGAAGCCGGCAGGAGCCTTGGCTTCTCGCACGCCGGAACAATGTGGCATTTTATACTTCCGCAGGCGTTCAAGAACATACTTCCGGCACTCGGAAACGAGTTCATTGTCCTTGTAAAAGAAACATCAATAGCCGGATATATCGGAATTGTTGATCTCACAAAGGGCGGCGATATAATCCGAAGCCGTACTTATGAGGCGTTTTTGCCGCTTATTGCGGTTGCGCTCATTTATCTTGTGATAGTAATGTTCTTGACAATGCTTGTAGGCAAGCTTGAAAGGAGGCTGAAGACTGATGGAAAATAATAAACCTATGATTCACGTCGAGGGCCTTTGCAAATCCTTTGGAAAAATAAACGTATTAAACGGCGTAGATATTGATATAGAAAAGGGCGAGGTGCTTGTTATAATCGGTCCGTCAGGCTGTGGTAAATCGACATTTCTGAGGTGTCTTAACCGCCTTGAAGAGCCGACAGCGGGAAAAATATTCCTTGACGGAGTTGAGGTAACATCACCCAAAACGAACATAAACCAGCAACGTCAGAAGATGATGATGGTGTTCCAGCACTTTAACCTGTTTCCGCACAAGACAATTTTGCAGAACCTCACAATCGGTCCGATAAAGCTTAAGAAAATACCTAAAGCGGAAGCGGAAAAAAAGGCAATGAAAATCCTTGAAAGAATCGGTATGACCGATAAGGCAAACGCTTACCCGTCACAGCTTTCGGGCGGTCAGAAACAGCGTGTAGCAATCGGGCGAGCTCTTGCAATGGACCCGGAGGTAATTCTCTTTGACGAACCTACATCAGCACTTGATCCCGAAATGGTCGGCGAGGTGCTTGAGGTTATGAAAGAGCTTGCGAAGAGCGGTATAACAATGATTTGCGTAACCCACGAAATGGGCTTTGCCCGTGAGGTTGCATCAAACATTGTATTCTTTGACAATGGCGTAGTTGCCGAAAAAGGCACACCGCAGGAGGTTTTAAACAACCCAAAAAACGAACGCTTGCAGAACTTTTTGGCAAAGGTATTGATATAAAATTAAAAATAACGGCGCAAGCCGTTATTTTTTTCTCTTAAATGTAAACACCTTCATAATCACAAACGTTACGGGTACGCCGATAATTGCGGCGGCGATGTATGCCCAGATGCTGTTAAGCGATGGGAACAGTTTTGCAAAAGCGAACACAATCACTGTCTGGATTATAAAATTGGGGATATACGAAACAAAATATTTCAGATACCGCACAAAATTCAATCGTTCCTTAAACGTGATAAAGCTGTTTAGAAGATACGATACCACATTTGCTGTCACATATCCCGGCAAAAATGCAAGGGTTGTGTCGGGGATAAATAATCGGTATATTGCCGAGAACACCACATTAAACAGTGTACACGCAACGCCCACGCCGACAAACTTTATAAATTCCTTTGAAAAGAAGGTCTTTTTGAACTTTTCAGCACCTGATGGCTTATACTCATTCCACGGCGTAAGCACGTTTTTACGCACTATAAACGCTTCCTTTGCAATTTCTGCAAGCGGAGTGTCCGAAAAACTGTCCGAATAGAAATTATCGCACGCATCAATTTTGTACTTATTATAAAGACGTGTCACTTTTTCGGGTCCCCAGCAGTTTTCGCCGTCGTATTTTCCTGTGTGCTTATCAACCTTTGATGCGATGAGGTGTTTTATGCCGAGCCTCTCACATATCGGCTCAAGCAGAAACTCGGGTGATGCCGAAATTATAATATCGTCGGGGTGTATTTGTTTTTTGTAATAGTCAAGAATATTACACTCGTGCGTGTCCCAGAAATCGGCGAGAGCAGTGTCGATATCGGGGATATATCTCAAAAATCGGTACATCTTCTCCTTAAACTGCGTTTTTGTGCGTAAACCAAGCGAATATAGCGTAAACGCCCACGCCGTAGGGAAAAACGTCAGCCACGTCTTTTTATATTTCCTTGCACAGAAGCCTATGAATGCGGCAGTTGAGTCGCCGTCGTAAATCGTTTTATCAAAATCGTATATATTCAAAGTTAGTTATCCTTTCTCAGTTAATAAGTGCAACTGCATATGCACTTATACCTTCTTCTCTGCCCTCAAAACCGAGCTTCTCGGTAGTTGTCGCCTTGACATTCACAAACGACACATCAACACCGAGGTCTGACGCCATATTCTCTCGCATAGTTTCTATATACGGCATAAGCTTCGGCTTCTGTGCCGCAATCGTTATATCAACATTACCCACACTAAAGCCTGCCGAATGTAGCTTTTCCACTACAGTCCTGAGCAGAATTCTGCTGTCTATATCCTTGAACTCTGCCGATGTATCGGGGAAAAGTCTGCCTATATCGCCCATTGCCGCAGCACCTAAAAGTGCGTCGCAAAGTGCGTGGATTGCAACATCTGCATCAGAATGTCCCAAAAGTCCTTTTGTGTGCGGAACGTCAACACCGCAGATAATACATTTTCTGCCCTCAACGAGCTTGTGCACATCATAGCCGAATCCAATTCTCATATCAGTTGTCCTTTCTCTTCAAAATCGCCTCAGCGACCGCAATATCCTCGGGAGTTGTGATTTTTATATTATCATAACTGCCCTCTGTAAGATGTACTGATTTTCCGTAATTTTCAAATATCGAGCAATCGTCTGTAACGGCGATGTTTTCTTTCTTCGCACGCTCGTGCAGGTCACGGATTTGCGATGTCACAAACCCTTGCGGTGTCTGAATATGCACGGTCTTTTCACGGTCAACGGTTGATATGATGTTCCCGTTTTCGTCTATCGTCTTCAGTGTGTCTTTGACCTTAACGCCAAGTGCCGCAGACTCGAAATAAATCGTGTCAACAATAACCGCTTCGATTTCTTCCTTTGTCACAAGGCATCTTGCACCGTCATGGATAAGCGAAATATCCCCTGTTGCGAGCATAAGCCCGTTGTATACCGAATCGCTCCGTTCTTTTCCGCCCTCGGCTATACGGGAAACCTTTTTATAGCCGTCACGCCATATAATCTCACGCATTTTTGGAATATCATCCGATGCTGTTACTATTATTATTTCGTCAACAAGCGACGAGTTTTCAAAAACCGCAATCGTTCTTGATATTATTTCTTTTCCGTCAAGCGGAAGGAACACCTTGTTCATTCCGGCACCCATTCGAGTGCCTTTCCCGCCCGCTACGATAATAGCACTAACCATACTGAAACCTCCAAAAGCTGTAAAATTTCGCAGATTGTGCGGATAACCGAACGCCGTGTATGTTTATACTCAAGTGAGGTTAGCCGTGCAAAATACGGAATTTTCCGGTTTTTCAAAATTAAAAGGGCAAAACCATTAGCTTTGCCCTGCTGCTGCCGCTGCACATTCATCCAATATAAGTTCTATATCATTTTCTCCGGCAACCTCGGACATTATAAGCTCGCTCAGAATAATCTGTCTTGCCGAACCGAGAGTTTTACGTTCGCTTGTCGAAAGACCTTTACGCTTTTCGCGGCACATAAGCTCTTTCAAAACGCCTGCAACTCTGAAAATGTCACCAGACTTAAGTTTCTCCATATTCTCACGCTGACGTCTGTTCCAGTTAATATCGTCACCCACGTCGTAGGCACGGAAAAAGTCAAGCACGCTCTGTGCCTCAGCTTTTGAAATAACGTCACGGATACCTATTTTTTCACAGCCGTCAACAGGAATATCTGAAATCATATTGCCCACAATAAAACAGACAACAAAATATTCACGCTCAACACCGCTGAGCATTATCTTCTTCACATCTTTAATAATTCCGGCACCATGCATAGGATGCACAACTTTATCTCCGATACAATACATGTTATCCGCTCCTTCTTGAAGACTGTATATATGTATTATACCATAATTTACATAAAAAGTCAAATGGTTAATTTGCTTATTTATCAAAAAAACGGACAATTTTTTATGAAAAAGCTGTTATTGAGGTGAATTTTCGCCGAGTCCGTGCATAAATCCTGACAGGCTCACTGTCATAATATCCCCGCCGACAGGCTCACCGTCAATAATTATTACATTGGCATAAACCGTTTCCCCGACATCAAGAGGGTAGTTTGTCACAATAAAAGTATAGCGTGTTCCCGACTTTCCGCAGTAGGGCAGAAGGTCAAGTCCCGATGTCTTTTGTATTATGTTATAGTTTTCGTATACCTTGTCAAAAACGTCAGGTATCCTGACTGCGGCTTGGCTGTCGGCAGTTTCTCTGACCTCCCAGCCGAACCCCGACAGAAACTCACGGCATTTTGCCTCATCAGGACTTTTTCCGTATACACAGAAAACTCCTGCCGTAACGGAACATAGTGCGAGAAACAAAATTATAGAAAAACGTTTTTTCATAAAATCACCCCATATTATTTTATTAAAAAAATTTACAGATATTACCTCGGTTACAGCATCCGTAAAGGCAAATACTAATGGTGTACAAGAGAAAGAAAAGGAGAAATAACTATGTTAAATAAACTTTCATTAGGTCTTGTCATAATCGGAGCATTAAACTGGCTCACAATCGGCCTTTTCGGCTTCGATATGGTCGGTGCACTTTTCGGTGGACAGATGGCTATACTGTCAAGAATAATTTATACACTTGTAGGTCTTGCAGGACTTTGGTGTATCACGTTTTTCTTCACACACCACGCTGTGCACGAAACAAAATGAAAAAGGATGTTGCATTGCAACATCCTTTTTATTTCCCTATTGCAAAAATGCTGTATTTATGGTAAAATAACATAAATGCAATATACGAGAGGAAAAGGAATGAAAACATCAGATTTTTACTATGACCTGCCGGAGGAACTGATTGCGCAGGAGCCGTTATCGGAGCGTGACAAGTCACGGCTTATGGTGCTCGATAAGGAAAACGGAGATATAGAACATAAACAGTTTTTTAATATAGAAGAAATGATAAACCCGGGCGACGCCCTGATTTTAAACGATACACGTGTACTTCCTGCACGCCTTTACGGCGTAAAAGAGGATACGGGCGGAGCAATCGAATTTTTGCTATTAAACAAGCACTCGCTTGATACGTGGGAGGTAATCTTAAAGCCGGGCAGACGTGCAAAACCGGGTGCGAGGTTCGTGTTTGGGGACGGTAAATTGAAGGCGGAAATATTAGACGTAATAAACGAGGGTAACCGCCTTGTTAAATTTGAATATGACGGCGTATTTGAAAATGTATTAGACGAGCTTGGCGAAATGCCGTTACCGCCATATATCACCAAAAAGCTTGAGGATAAGGACAGATACCAGACCGTTTTTGCAAAGCATAACGGTTCTGCTGCCGCACCTACGGCAGGCTTGCATTTTACGCCCGAACTGCTTGACAGACTAAAGGCAAAAGGCGTAAACATCGGGTACGTTACACTCCACGTAGGACTCGGCACATTCCGTCCCGTAAAAGCGGACGAGATAACCGAGCATAAAATGCATTCGGAATTTTACGTGTTGCCCGAAGAAACAGCAGAGCTTATAAATAAAACCAAAGCAAACGGGGGACGCATAATTTCTGTCGGCACAACTGCAACACGTACGCTTGAAACCGCAGGACAGAACGGAATGCCGTTATCTGCATCAAGCGGATGGACGGATATATTCATCTACCCGGGAAAAAGCTTCAATGTAATTGATGCTCTGATAACAAACTTCCATCTGCCCGAATCAACGCTCATAATGCTTGTTTCGGCACTTGCAGGCAGAGAAAACGTACTTAACGCATACAACGAGGCAGTAGCAGAAAAATACAGATTTTTCAGCTTCGGTGATGCGATGTTCATAAAATGAGGATTACTTTATGTTTAAGATTTTACACAAAAACGGAAATGCACGGCGTGGTGAGTTCCACACAGTGCACGGCGTGATACAAACGCCGGTATTTCAGAATGTCGGAACACTTGCCGCAATAAAGGGTGCAGTTTCGACAACCGATTTAAAGGAAATAGGCTGTCAGGTTGAACTGTCAAACACATACCACCTGCATCTGCGTCCGGGTGACAAGATTGTACACCAAATGGGCGGTCTGCACAAGTTTATGAACTGGGACAGACCGATTCTTACAGACAGTGGCGGATTCCAGGTATTTTCGCTCGCAGGTCTGAGAAAAATAACGGAAGAGGGCGTAAAATTCAACTCGCATATTGACGGCAGACACATATTTATGGGTCCTGAGGAGAGTATGCAGATACAGTCAAACCTTGCATCAACAATTGCAATGGCATTTGACGAGTGTATAGAAAACCCGGCACCACGTGACTATGTCAGAAACTCGGTTGACAGAACCACACGCTGGCTTGAACGTTGTAAGGCGGAGATGACAAGACTTAACGGAATTGACACAACCATTAACAAGGAACAGATGCTTTTCGGCATCAATCAGGGCGGTGTATATGACGATATACGAGTTGAGCATATGAAGCGTATCGCAAAGCTTGATTTACCCGGCTATGCCATAGGCGGACTTGCAGTAGGTGAGAGCCACGAGGAAATGTATCATATTTTAGACGTTGTATTACCGCACGCACCCGAGGACAGACCGAGATACTTAATGGGTGTCGGAACACCGTCAAATATCATTGAGGCGGTAGCTCGTGGTGTTGATTTCTTCGACTGCGTAATAGCATCACGAAACGCACGTCATGCGTTCATATTCACCAAGAACGGTACAATGAACCTCTTGAACAACAAGTACGAAACAGACCCGTTGCCGATTGACCCGACGTGTAACTGTCCGGCGTGCCGTAACTATTCAAGGGCATATATACGCCACTTGTTCAAGGCAAAAGAGATGCTTGGTATGCGCCTTTGTGTTCTGCATAATCTGTATTTCTATAACCACCTTATGGAGGATATCCGACTCGCAATCGAGGAGGACAGATTTGAGGAATTCAGACGCGAGAATGTGGAGAAACTAGCAAAGAGAATATAAAGAACCGCGAAGAAGTACTTGCGTAAAACGCATTTCGAGTCGTTTGTAGCAAGTATTTCTTCGCAGGTTCGTATTTGCGTTCAGGGACATTTACTCAAAATGCTCGCTCTTATGGAAATGCATTTTTCGTAAACATCCCTAAACGCTTCGAAAGAGAGGAAAATATTATGTTAACTATAGGTTGTCACCTGTCCTCGTCAAAAGGCTATCTTGAAATGGCAAAGACTGCCGTTTCAATAAATGCGAACACATTTCAGTTCTTTACCCGTAACCCCAGAGGAGGAGCGGCAAAGCCGATTGACGAGAATGATATAAAAGAGTTTTTAAGCTATAGTAAGGAGTACGGCATAGAAAAAATCCTTGCCCACGCACCGTACACATTAAATGCGTGTGCCGCTGACCCCGGAATCCGTGAGTTTGCAAAAAACACAATGGCAGACGATATACGCCGTATGGAATATACACCCGGTCAGATGTATAATTTCCATCCCGGCTCACACGTAAAGCAGGGCGCAGAGGTTGGCATTGAGCTCATTTCAAAACAGCTAAACGAGGTTATGTACCCCGAAATGACGACAATCATTTTGCTTGAAACGATGTCGGGCAAGGGCAGTGAGGTCGGCAGAAACTTTGAGGAAATCCGTGCGATTATTGACCGCACAGAGCTTGGCGACAGACTTGGAGTTTGTCTTGACACGTGCCACGTATATGATGCAGGCTATGACATTGTTGGTGACCTTGACGGAGTTCTTGAGGAGTTTGACAAGATAATCGGAATTGACAGACTAAAAGCCATACACATAAACGACAGTAAAAATCCGTTCGAGTCACACAAGGACCGACACGAGAAAATCGGGGACGGATATATCGGAACGGATGCATTCAGTCGCATCATAAACCATCCGCAGTTACGTGAATTGCCGTTCTATCTTGAAACTCCCAATGAGCTTGACGGCTATCAAAAGGAAATAGAAATTTTAAGAGGACTATATAAATAAGGAGTTGCAACAGCAACTCCTTTTTTGCTACCTTAAATTGTTATATACTGCCTCACTGTCAAGCTCTTCTTCAATGCGCAACAGTCGGTTATATTTGGCTGTACGGTCCGTTCGTGATGGTGCACCGGTTTTAATCTGTCCTGCATTTACTGCAACGGCAATGTCTGCAATGGTTGTGTCTTCGCTCTCGCCACTGCGGTGTGACACAACGGCAGTATAGCCGTTTTTGTGCGCAAGCTCTATTGCATCAAGAGTGTCACTTAGTGTCCCTATCTGATTAACTTTTATAAGGATTGAATTTCCTGCACCCGACATAATTCCTTCTTTTAAACGTGTCGGGTTAGTCACAAACAAATCATCACCAACTATCTGAACACGGTCGCCGATACGGCGTGTAAGCTCCGAAAAACCTTCAAAGTCGTTTTCGCTCAATGGGTCTTCAATTGAGAAAATCGGATAGCGTGTGCATAAATCCTCCCAGTAATCAATAAGCTCGGAGGTTGTTTTTGATACGCCTGACTTCGGCATCTTATATGTGTCCCCGTTTGCCCATTCGGAGCTTGCCGCATCAATTGCTATTTTAAAATCTTCACCTGCTGAATACCCTGCACGTTCGATAGCTGAAACTATAAGGTCAAGTGCTTCTTCGTCATTGTTGAGGTTCGGTGCAAAACCGCCCTCATCACCAACTGATGTCGCACTACCCTGTTCGTGAAGTATTCTTTTGAGTTCATAATATACTTCAGCACATCTTCTTATACATTCAGAAAATGTGTCTGCACCTATCGGCATTATCATAAATTCCTGAATATCCACGTTATTGTTTGCGTGAGCACCGCCGTTTAGAATGTTCATCATCGGCACAGGCAGAACGTGTGCGTTTGCACCACCGATGTATCGGTACAAGGGAATACCAAGACTCGTCGCTGCCGCCTTTGCGCAGGCAAGTGAAACTCCAAGCACTGCATTAGCACCGAGCTTATGCAGGTTTTGTGTCCCGTCGAGTTCACGCAAGGTCTTGTCAATAAGACGCTGGTCAAGTATATTCATGCCAAGGATTTCATCGGCAATCACGTCATTTACATTTTTAACGGCTGTCAAAACTCCTTTACCGTCAAATCTTTTTCTGTCCCCATCACGCAACTCGCAGGCTTCGTGTTCTCCTGTTGATGCACCCGACGGAACAATTGCACGTCCGATTGCATCATCTGTTGCAACCTCGACCTCAATAGTCGGATTGCCACGTGAGTCAAGTACTTCACGTGCGTGTACATCTGTGATTTCAATATAGCATTTCATAAAACCGCACTCCTTTCAAAATTCTATTCTATTTTTGCCAAAGCAGTGTTATTTATTCAATAAAAAAAGATCAGTTGCATTTGCAACTGACCTTTTGCTCATTTTAAAGTTGGTTTTACGTATTCAAAATAATTACTCTGTTTCAAGTCCCTCGAAAAATTCATCATAAGAACACTCGTATATTTTCTTTAACTCCATAATGACACTTACACGTATATTGAGCTCGCCTGCTTCATATTTTGCGTAAGTACTTCTACCGATATCACAACCACGGCGTTGCAGTTCGGCACAAAGTTTTTCTTGGGAAATATCTTTTTCAAGCCGTAGTCTTCTCAAATTATCGCCCATATTGCGGTCGCGTCTTAATTTCTGATTCATAATAATCCACCTCACAAAAATAATTGACCAGTATTGGTTGCAACTATTTATATTGTATGCTATAATTAAGTAAAATGTTGTCCGCTATATTGGTCAATATTTAAAAGGGAGAAAATATTATGAATCAAAATGAGTTAAGAAAACACAGGTGCTGTTTTACAGGACACAGACCTACAAGGATGGAATACTCGGAATGGGAGATTGTGCCGTTGCTTGAAAAAGCTATCGACAAAGCGATTGAGGATGGATATGTGACATTTATAAGCGGAATGGCAATGGGGGTGGATATATGGGCGGCAGAGATTGTTCTTAGAAAGAGAAAAACAAATAAAGATATCCACCTTATATGTGCTTTACCACATCCGGGGTTTGAGCAAAAAAGGAGTATGGCAGAGCAGAACAGATTTACTAAAATTATCAATGAGGCTGATTTAATCAGAGAAATAAGCACCCATTGCTATTCGGGTTGCTATCAGGTAAGAAATGAATGGATGGTTGACCGTTCATCGTTGGTTATAGCCGTATTTAACGGACAGAAAAGCGGAACAAAAAACACGATTGATTATGCAAAGAGAAAAGGTGTAAGGGTGTGGAATGTGTTAGAGTAAACAAAAAGGTCAGTTGCATTTGCAACTGACCTTTTCTGTTATTTTACACCAACTTTTTTACAAACACCGTCAAGCACACATCCGTCACACATCGGTTTTCGTGCATTGCAAACCGCTCTGCCGTGTGCAACAAGTCTGTGGCACAGACCGAGACTTTCCTCGGGCGGGATTATTTTTCTTAAATCCGACTCAATCTTTATCGGGTCGGAGTTTTTTGTAAGACCAATTCTGTTTGATAATCTGATGCAGTGCGTATCGACCACAATCGCCGGCTTTTTGAATATATCGCCAAGCACAAGGTTTGCTGTCTTTCTGCCCGTGCCCGGGAGCGTCAATAAATCCTCCATTGTATCGGGTACTTCGCCGTCGTACACATCAATAATACGCTGTGCGGCGGCGATTATGTTTTTTGCCTTGTTTCGATAAAATCCGGTTGAACGGATATCCTCGCAAAGCTCGTCATAATCTGCGTTTGCAAAGTCTTCGACCGTTTTGTATTTTTGGAATAAATCCTTTGTAACTATATTAACACGTGCATCTGTACACTGTGCAGACATCTGTGTTGCAAAAAGCATTTCGTGCGGTTGGGAATAGTCAAGCGTACATTTTACGTTCGGATATTCTTCTTTCAAAAGCCCGGTAATAACTCCGGCAAGTTCCTTTTTCGTCATAGTTCTCACCTCATAATATATAATAACACATAACGTTTAGTGTGTCAATCTTGTCATTATATAGAAAATTCTGTTTTTTTCGCATAAACACTTGCAAAATCCGTAATTTCAATGTATAATATACAATAGATAAATTTGATGTTAAACCATAAGGAGGAACATATGAAAAATTTCGATTTATTAAAGCAGAATGACCCCGAAGTATACGCTGCGGTCATGGACGAGGCTAACAGACAGAAGAATAAAATTGAGCTTATCGCATCGGAAAACTTTGTTTCTGAAACTGTTATGGAGGCAAACGGCACTCCGCTTACAAATAAATATGCAGAAGGTTATCCGGGCAAGCGTTACTACGGCGGTTGTGAGCACGTAGACGTAGTAGAGGAAATCGCTATTGAACGTGCAAAGAAGATATTTGACGCAGGCTACGCAAACGTACAGCCACACTCAGGTGCACAGGCTAATATGGCAGTATTCTTCGCACTTCTTGAGCCGGGCGATACTGTACTTTCAATGAGCCTTGCACACGGCGGTCACCTTAGCCACGGTTCACCCGTTAATATGTCTGGTAAGTATTTTAACATTGTGCCCTACGGTGTTACAGAGGACACAAACACAATTGATTATGACGAGGTACGCCGTCTTGCGCTTGAGTGTAAGCCAAAGCTTATCCTTGCAGGTGCATCAGCATACCCCAGAGTAATAGACTTTGAGAAGTTTGCCGAAATCGCAAAGGAAGTCGGCGCATACTTTATGGTGGATATGGCACACATTGCAGGTCTTATCGCTGCAGGTGTTCATCCGTCACCGATGCCGTATGCTGATGTTGTAACAACAACAACTCACAAGACATTAAGAGGCCCCAGAGGTGGTCTTATCCTCACAAATGACGAGGAGCTTGCAAAGAGATTCAACAAGGCTATATTCCCCGGAATCCAGGGCGGTCCTTTGATGCACACAATTTCAGCAAAGGCAGTATGCTTCGGTGAGGCATTAAAGCCGGAGTTCAAGACATATCAGGAGCAGGTTGCAAAGAATGCGCAGGCGTTGGCGGCACAGCTTGTTGAGGAAGGATTGAAGCTCGTTTCAGGTGGTACAGATAACCACCTTATGCTTGTTGACTTAACAGACACAGGCGTAACAGGTAAGGAAGCTGAAAAGATGCTTGACGAGGTTGGTATTACTGTTAACAAGAATGCTATCCCGTTTGATACAAAGAGCCCGTTCATCACAAGCGGTATCAGAATCGGTACTCCTGCAACAACATCACGCGGATTTGTTGAGGAGGATATGGTTGAGGTTGGTAAGCTTATCGGCCTTACAATCAGAGATTTTGAGAACAGCCAGGACGAGATAAGAGCAAGAGTAGCGGCACTTTGTGCAAAGCATCCCTTGTATTAAAAAATAATCTTTGCAGCTCGCATATTCGAAAAAACTTTTTGCTGAGGTAAATTGTCGGAATGCTCGCTCTAAAGAAAATGCATTCCGAGCAACCCACCTCAGAAAATATAGTTTGAAAGGACTAATTATGGACTTTAAAGAACACATTATTGACAAACTACAGGAGCTTACAGGCCTTGAGCGTGAAGCCATAGAAAAAGCAGTAGAAACACCCCCTGACGAAAAGTTGGGCGACTTGGCGTTTCCGTGTTTTCCGCTTGCAAAGGTAATGCGAAAAGCACCGCCTATGATTGCACAGGAGCTTAAAGAACAGCTATCAAGCGACGAAGCAATCGCAAAAGTTGATGCTGTCGGCGGATACCTTAACTTTTTCTACAATAAGGCTATGTTCATTTCAGACACAGTCACAGCTGCAAGAAAAGCAGGTGAGGACTGGGGAAAATCCGAAATGGGCAACGGCAAAACCGTGCTTGTTGAATATTCATCACCAAATATCGCAAAGCCGTTCCATATAGGACATCTGTTCTCAACAGCGGTAGGTAATTCACTTGCAAGAATTTACAAATTCCTCGGCTACGATGTGGAGTCTCTTAACCATTTAGGCGACTGGGGAACTCAGTTCGGTAAGCTTATAAGTGCATATAAGCGCTGGGGTGATGCAAAGGTTATCGAAAAAGACCCGATAAACGAGCTTTTGAAAATATACGTAAAATTCCACGAGGAAGCGGAAAAGGATCCGTCACTTGAGGATGAGGCACGTGAGTATTTCAAAAAGCTTGAGGACGGCGATGCCGAAACAACAGAGCTTTGGAAATATTTTAAGGACCAGAGCCTTGTTGAGTTTAAGCGTGTTTATGATATGCTCGGCGTTTCGTTTGATTCATATAACGGCGAAGCGTTCTATTCAGACAAGATGGACGAGGTTGTGGATATGCTCCGTGATGCTGACATTCTCACCGAGAGTGAGGGTGCACAGGTAGTTGATTTGTCGGATATGAATATGCCTCCGTGTATCATATTGAAATCCGACGGTGCAACAATCTATGCTACACGTGATATTGCGGCGGCACTCTACCGTCACAGAACATATAATTTTGATAAGAACATATACGTTGTAGGTCTTCCGCAGTCATTGCATTTCAGACAGATATTTGAAACAATGAAGCGTGCCGGCTGGGAATGGAGCAAGGACTGTCACCATGTAGGTTTCGGTCTTGTAAAGCTTCCGGGCAAGAGTATGTCAACACGTCACGGCGACGTTGTATTCCTTGAGGACGTTTTAAACGAGTCAATTGAAAAGACACGTTCAATTATCGAGAACAACGGTGCAAACGTGGACGATATCGACGATGTATCAAAGAAAATCGGTATCGGTGCAATTCTCTATACATTCCTTAAGAACTCACGTGAAAAGGACATTGTATTCTCGTGGGATACAATGCTTGACTTTGACGGCGAGAGCGCACCGTACTGTATGTACGGCTATGCAAGAGGTAAGAGTATTCTCCGCCGTGCAGAGGGCATTGATTACAGCACAGCAGACCTTACAAAGGCAGTATCGGATGATGCATATACACTTGTTAAGCTTATAAACTCATTCGGTGACGCTGTAGCGGATGCGGCTGACAAGAACGAGCCGTTCTATGTAAACAGATACGTAACAGGTCTTGTAAAGGCATTTAATAAATTCTACAACACAAACCCGATTATGCGTGATGATGTAGACGAAGAAACAAAGAAAGCACGTCTTGCAATCGTTGATGCAACATGTGCGGTTATCAAGTCTGCGCTGTACCTATTGGGTATCGAAGTAGTTGAAAGCATGTAAATAATTAACGGGAGGATTTAATGAAAATACCTCCCGTTAATGGTAAATTGATATAAAGGATGATAAAAATGACAGCAAAGAGATTTATTTCTGCAATGTTGTGTCTGGCAACTGTAATTACAGCATTACCGTCGGCAGTGTCTGCGAAATCACTTTCGTGGGTAGGGCGTGAAATGGAAATCAGACATAATATGCTTAAAGAAAACGAGTTTAAGATATATGTCAAAACCACACCCGATTACTATCCGTACTATGGTGCGAAGTTTGAGCCCAGAGCAGGCGTATATCTCGGAACACCGTATGACAGAAAGTACCCTGGCGTACAAAATGCGATAGATACTAGCTATGACTGGTTCGTTCCGACTGATGAAATAAAGAACGATAAAGTTGCAAGAGTTGAAAAAGCGGAAACACCCAGCAATCACACCGAAATCATAGGTCTTAACTGGAACTTTGCGCTGCCAAACTCGAAGATAATCAATATAAGAGATTATTCGCATTATATATATAACAGAATAGACGAAATTGCATCGTGGGGATGTGACGTTCTCTTAATTTTCGGTAAGGAAATGAACATTGACGATAATTTCAATTACCCCGAAATATTTGTTGACAGTTTCCGGTTCGTGGCAGATTATGCACATACAAAAGAGAATATTGCAATGGTATGGGCACCAAATGACACGGGCGGGCTTGATACTACATTTGAAGAATACTATCCGGGTGATGAGTATGTTGACTGGATAGGCTGTAGCCTGTATACGATGCCGTATTTTCAGGGTAATCCCAATAATAACGATGCCGCACAGCGCTCGTTCATAATGGGGCAGTATGCCAACCCGTCAATGCGTGCAAAGATGCTCCACGATTTTATGGAGCGTAACAACATTAAAAAACCCGTAATGATAACCGAGGGCGGTGTCGGATTCGAGTCGCCTGACGGTACAGACTACACAGAATGGGCAAAGCATCAGCTGCGTATGTACTATTCGGATTTACCGAGAATGTATCCCGAATATAAATGTATAATTTCATTCAATCAGTATGTGCAGGGTGATTTGTACAGATATGATATGGCGAACAACCCCGAACTGTTGTCGCTGTATCAGGAGCTTACCGCAGATCCGATATACCTTAAGAGTTACCCGTCATCAGCACCGTATTCATACACAGAACTTGTTGATGGTATGATATTTACTGACTATGTTGAGGTTTCTGCATATGCGTACAGATACAAGAAACAAAACCTTGTAGTCCGTTATCTTTTGGATGGTAACTGGCTATGCGAGAGAACAGATCCACCGTATGAATTGAAGCTCGGCAATGAATATATCCCGTACGGCGAGCACACGCTTACGTGTGAGATCTATGACGGCGAAAAGATTGCAGCAAGAAAGAGCTATAAGATAGAGCTCGTGTCGAGCAATGACAGAAGCGAATATACGGACGCAGAGGACAACGGACTTTGCACATATGAGGATATGGCAGGCAAACCGAACGAAATGCGTAATGCAGTTGGATTCCTGTCACAGAAAGGTATAATTGAGGGAGTTGGCAAGAACAAATTTGCGCCCGATAACAGACTCTCTCGTGCCGAGATTGCAACTATGCTTATGCGTCTTGCAGGTATAGAGGCAAGCGATGAACCGTGTGGTCTTACTGATTTAAGCGAAAATGACTGGTACTATAAAACAGTTAATGCGGCGGTGAATAACGGTCTGATAAACGGTTATGAGGATGCTACGTTCCGTGGTGGGAACGCTGTTACAAAGAACGAATTTATTGCAATTATGGCAAGAATTCTGTCAAATAATAACGGTGACGAAACGGTGCCCGATATCGAGCTTACTTATACAGATGAGCTTACCGACTGGGCGATAGACTATATAAAAATAGCAAAGGATAACGGAATTATCCTTGACCGTGTTGACGGAATGTTCTATGGCGACGGACTTGTGAGCCGTGGTGATGCCGCAATAATGATGGAAAGACTTTATAAAGTAATTTACAACTAAAAAAATAAAGCCCGACGGGCTTTATTTTTTTAGCTTCTTCACATTTTCAACAGTGCCCTTTATATAGTTCCAATCAGCCGGAGCGGTGTAGGGCTGAATACGGCCTGTCGTAAACAGTGCAATTTCGTATCCGCCACACGGTATTGCTGACTCTGTCGCAAAATATGCAAATGTATCGTTTGTGTTTACAAGCATAAGAGTATGTGCAAACGGGCTCAAATCATCAACACGCAAGCCTATTTCGCAGAACAGCTCATATGGCGAGGTAACAAGTACAATATCGCCAAGTCTCAGAACAGTCTGGTCGATTGTAGCGTATTCTACCTCATCAAAATCTGTATCGTACGATGCGATAATACTCTTATAGTAGTCGATTGAATGTGTCTGCACAGACGTATAGTCGTTACCCTCGTTACGTTCAAAGTAACCGAGCCACTTTTTGGCATCATCAATACTCATACGCTTGTCAACGGGCATTTTCACCTCAGTTGAGATAAAGTCCATATCAACATCAAGATATGTGTCAATCTTCTTGAATATGCGAACAGCATCAAGTGCAGCGACATTTCCGGTTTCGTAGATGTAGCTTATATCACCATCACCGTTCGGTTTCTCGCCGATTGTTTTTCCGTTTGAAAGGCGTGGACCTGTATCGCCCTCCGGTCCCTGTAAAAATGCAACGGGACAACCCGTTTCGCGTGAGAGTCTGTCGGTCATAACGCCTGCCCAGTCACGGCTGATTTCCCTGTTCGGGCCGGCAGCAGTACAATGTGCACCGTAGTGTACAAGCGTAGCCACGTTATTATCGTCAAAATCCTTGAATGAAATTACAGTCATTTTCGGGTTGAACACGCCCCACGGGTTCTGACCGAGAATGATATTGTTGCCGTCCCACTGGAGTCGGTTTATTCCGGCATAGCTTTCACCCGATGCAAAGCCCATCTTAACGGGTTTTGTGTTAGCCACCGCTTCTTCTGTCACTTGTACAAGTCTTGGTAAAAGTATTCCGTAGCAGTAATCTACATCAGGTTCACCCCAACCGGGTAAATATTTTGTTGAGGGTCCCGAATGAGTGTGCGTTGCACAGATTGCAATACTATCAAACGGAATCCCTGTTTTTTCTTCTATAGCCTTTCGGCTGTCTGTTGCAATTTCTTTTCCTACAGCACAGAGCGTTACATTTATAAGTGCAAACTTTTTCTCTCCGTCTGTAAAAACAAACGCTGTCGCTTCAAGCGGGTCATTCACCGAATCGGAATAAATATTCGGGTTATAGCCATAGAGATTTCCTCCGATTTCGGGTGTTATATCTACTCTTGAAATTCCTAATTGTAAGCTCATAATTATATCTCCTTTTAAAAGATGGAGCGATAAAATTATCGCTCCAAAAACTTTCAATTATTTAAGTCCCATCAAAAGCTCCATTACATACATTTCAAGCTTTTCGTAGTCTCTTTCCTCTACGCACTTCTTCTGGAAATCATAGTCAAAGCGCTTTACCTTTTCCTCAAGTGCTTTAGCTATTTCAAGGCTGTTTATAAGATGCTGATAGCTGCCTTCCTGCTTCTGTGTTCTCATAACCTTTACGTCAAGACCGATATATTCGCCGTTCTGTCCGTAGCCTGTTTCCATAAGCACCTTCATCTGGTTGAATGCCGCACGAAGGTTTTCTACACCAAAGCTCTTGTCCTGGTCGTACTTGATGCCGTTCTGGTCGTTTAAGTGTACACCCCAGAGCTTGCCCATAGCTGTAGCAAAGCCTATTTCACTTGCCGGGTCAAGTCCTGCAAGCATAGCGTGTGCAGACTCAAGCAAACCGCCTACACGTGACGGATCCTTTGTTGCAGCTGAAACTGCCATACAGTGTCCCATTGTCGGGCAAACGCTTCTGTCTATCGGCTCGTTCGGCTTTGTTTCGATAAGGATTTTGATGTTCTTGTCATAATCAAGCATTTTGTTGATTGCATCAATCAGACGGTTTGTTGCCTCAACCGGGCTCTTGCTCTCATAGCAAAGTGTACCCTCACGAGCAAGCCAGAGAACTATCTTGTCACAGCCAAGAACCTTAGCTATATCTATTGAACGGTATGCTCTCCACATTGCATATTCTCTGTCCTCTGCACTGTTTGAACAGAAACCGCCGTCTGTTGTATGGGGATCAAACCATAGTCTGGGAGCTACGAACTCTGCTGCAAGCTCGTACTTGTCAAGAAGTGCCTTTACTTTCTTTGCCTCTTCTATGATTTCTTCCTCTGTGTAGTTGTTGATGTTGGGAACTGCGTCATCATCATGGAACTGAATAGCGTCAAAACCAATTTCCTTAAAAGTCTTGATTTTTTCCTCGAACGGAATTGTTTCACGAACTGCGGGGCCGTAAGCATCTGCTCCCTCGTGTACGTTCCAGGGTCCTACTGAATACTTAAACATAATTTTTCTCTCCTTTTATATATATAATTTGTTAAATATTAACCCACTGTTTTGTTTTACTGCTTTCTACGATCGCTTCTGTGAGCTTTACGATATATGCCGCATCCTCAAGAGTTGAGAATATTCTCTCGCCCTTGCATCCGTCAGCGATATACTTGTAGAACGCATATATATTACCTTTAAATGCATCGTTCCAGCCCTCGGGATGGCCCATTGCAAGGTTTGTGTACGGCTTTGCCTCGGGTGAGATAGTGTTCGGGTTTCTTATAATAACACTGTTGTCACCACCACGTCTGCCTATCCACATTCTGTCGTTTTCTTCCTGATTCCACGCATATGAAACCTTTGAACCGTTTATCTCAAATCCGAAATAGCAACCGTGACCGGGAGCAAGCTCTGATACGTGGAACACGCCCGTTGCACCCTTGTCTGTCTTAAACATTACTGCTGCGTACTCTTCGTTCTTTACCTCGGTTTCTATGTAGTCACCCTCAATAGAATCACGGAAGGTTTCGTTCTGATTAACAGGCTTCTTTCTGACAGGTATAACCGTTACAAGGTCACCCATAACAGATGTGATTTTATGCCCTGTGATATGCTGAACCATATCCATCCAGTGTGAGCCGATGTCTGCAACGCAGCAAGAGTTTCCGGCAACCTCGGGTTCAAGTCTCCAGCTGTAGTCGGTATCATACATCAGCCAGTCCTGCTGATACTGACCGGTTATGATACGTACATCGCCAAGCTCACCATTTTTAACACGTGCGCGCATTTCCTGAACTACGGGGTTTAGTCTGTAGTTGAAGTTTACACACGCCTCAACCTCGGGATGCTCATTTTTGAGCTTTATAAGCTCAGCTGCCTCCTCATAGGTGGTTGTGAGTGGTTTTTCGCTCAGAAGATGCTTTCCTGAACGTATGATTTTCTCATTTATTTCCTTGTGCAGGAAGTTTGGTGTACAGTTATGTATAACGTCGATGTTTTCATCTGCGAGTATTTCATCAACTGTCTTGTAAACTTTCTCTATTCCGTAAAGCTCTGCTTTGGAAAGAGCAAGTTCGTAATTGGTATCGGCAATAGCCGCAAGGTTGCATATGCCTATTCTGCGCAATGCTTCGATATGACTTTCACCGATATAGCCCATGCCTATAATTCCGACATTTATTTTTTTCAAAACAACACCGCCTTTCATAATTGTTAATTTTATTATATCAGAAAAAACATTAAAAAAACAATCCTTATTTGTATCGTTTTTTACCCAAAAATTCGCAAAAATTTACAATGAAACATAAAAAAGATGAATTTTTGGGTAAAATTTGATAATTATAGGCCTTGAAATCTGTGGAAAATGTCTTTATAATGTAATTACAAGATATACCACGAAAGGGGAATTTTACTATGATTAAATCAAGAATTACTGCGGCAATCTGGCCGTGGGGAACAGAAACAAGAGAGCAGATGGAAACAGCTGCAGCTGCCGTTTCAAAAATCGGCTATGAAACTTTTGAAAGTGTAAAAGCGGCAATCTATGCATATGACCTTGACCTTAAGGCATACAAGGAGGTACTTGATAAGTACAACATAAGACCTGTCAGCTTCTACTATCACTTTGAGGATAAGGAAAAAGAGCACGAGCTTTTTGCAAACCTTGAAAAAGAGCTTGAGTTTATAGCAGAGCTTGGCGTTAAGAGACTTTGTCTGCAGGGTACAGGCGGTCGTCCGGAGGTTATGGATAAGGCTTGTATGGATTATGAGCTTGACCTTATGGGCAGATTCGCAGAGAAGTCAAAGGAATTTGGTTTGATGTCAAACTTGCATCCGCATCATAACACATGGGTTATGTATGAGCCGGAGATTGATAATATCTTAAAGAACCTCGACAGCAGCATTATTCAGTTTGCTCCCGATACAGCACACCTTACAGTAGGTTTGTGTGACCCGGTAAAGGTTATTGAGAAGTACATAGACCGTGTGAACTTCACACATTTCAAGGATATTAAGGGTGTTGAGGTTAAGTCGGAAGGTATGGCAAGTGCAGGTATGGAGGTTTATTCAAACTTCTGTGAGCTTGGAACAGGTATCGTTGATTTTAAGACAATCTTCAAGATGCTTAAGGACTATGGCTATGACGGCCCTCTTTGTGAGGAGCTTGACCAGGCACCGATAAGCAACGAAATTTCAGCAGAGAACAACTTCAAGTTCTTAATGGAAAATTATTGATAACAAAAAATGCACTCATCCGAGTGCATTTTTTTATGTTTTAAATTACATACCCAAAAGGTTCATCAGGTTTCCGCTTGCAACAAGTGATGCGAACACAATTGAAACCATACTCAAAAGCTTAATCAGAATATTTACTGACGGGCCTGCAGTGTCTTTGAACGGATCGCCTACAGTATCGCCGACAACGGCTGCTTTGTGGTTTTCACTGCCCTTGCCGTTGTAGTTACCTGCCTCGATATACTTCTTCGCATTGTCCCATGCACCGCCTGAGTTTGACATCATAATTGCGAGTACAAATCCCGATACCAAAGCACCTGCAAGCATACCTACAACACCGTTACAGCCAAGCACGAATCCTACAACGATAGGAGCTACAATACCAAGTGCGGCAGGTGCTATCATTTCTTTTAGTGATGACTTAACGCAGATATCAATACAGCTTTCGTAGTCTGCTTCTGCTTCGCCTGTCATAAGGCCCTTGATTTCTCTGAACTGACGTCTAACCTCTACAACTATCTTCTGTGCCGCACGTCCTACAGCCTTCATTGTCATTGAGCTGAACAGGAACGGGAGCATTGCACCGATAAGCAGGCCTATTAAAACTGCCGGGTTGGTGATTGAAAGGTCAAGCTCTACGAGTGAATAAACCTCGTCGGTGTATGAAACTATAAGAGCAAGTGCTGTTAATGCAGCAGAACCTATAGCAAAACCTTTGCCTGTTGCAGCAGTTGTGTTACCAAGTGAATCAAGTGCGTCTGTACGCTCTCTTACCTGTGGCTCAAGTCCTGACATTTCTGCAATACCGCCGGCATTGTCAGCAACCGGGCCATAAGCATCAGTTGCGAGTGTGATACCGAGTGTTGAAAGCATACCCACGGCACTCAAACCTACTCCGTAAAGACCTTTCGCAAATTCGTCTGCACCACCTGCTGTAAAGAAGCTGATAATGATTGAAATTGCAATTATTATAACGGGGATTGCAGTTGAGAGCATACCCAGTGAAATACCGTCAATTATTATTGTTGCAGAGCCTGTTTCTGATGAACCTGCAAGCTTCTTTGTCGGGTTATATGTGTCTGATGTATAGTATTCGGTGAAGAAACCGATCAGAACACCTGCAACAAGTCCCGAAATAACTGCCCATGTTAAAGCACCGTAACCGGGCAACAGGAAGAAGATAAGAGCTGCAGATGCAAGCGCAGAGAGTATTGAACTTATATATGTTCCACGTCTTAATGAGCCGAGCAGTGCTTTCTGGTCAGCATTTTCTTTAGTGCTTACAAAGAATGTACCTATAATAGAAGAAATAATTCCTATAGCAGCAATGAGCATAGGCACAAGCACACCGCTTAGGCCATGTCCTGCCGCAACTGCGAGTGCACCGCATGAAACAATTGAACCAACATATGATTCGTAAAGGTCAGCACCCATACCCGCAACGTCACCAACGTTATCGCCAACGTTATCTGCGATACAAGCCGGGTTTCTCGGATCATCCTCGGGGATTCCGACTTCAACTTTACCCACAAGGTCAGCACCAACATCTGCGGCCTTTGTGAAAATACCACCGCCCACACGTGCAAATAGTGCCATTGATGATGCACCCATACCGAATGTGAGCATTGCAGACATTATAGCATCAATTTCGAGCTTGAACACGAATTTGAGAAGGATAAACCATACGCTTATATCCAAAAGTCCCAGACCGACAACCGTAAGTCCCATAACCGCACCTGATGAGAATGCAATCTTAAGTCCTTTATTAAGTGATTCTCTTGCACCGTTAGCGGTTCTTGAGTTTGCATATGTTGCAATCTTCATACCTATAAATCCCGAAAGACCGGAGAAGAAACCGCCGGTAATAAACGCAAACGGAACAAACGGTGTAAGCATACCGGTAAATGCAAGGATACCGAGTAACACAAACATTACCACGAAGAAAATACCTACTGTTTTGTACTGTCTTTTGAGATACGCCATAGCGCCTTTTCTGATTTTGGCACTTATCTCGGCCATTTTCTCAGTGCCTTCAGGTTTTTTCTTTACCGAGTAGAAATTTACTGCCGCAAACACAAGTGCGATAATCGCACAAATAAGCACGGCAACCGGAATATAATTCATAGACTATCCCTCCAAATGTTGTATTTAGTATATACATTTTATCCTTTTTTTATGAATTTGTCAATAAAAAACAGATTTGTCATAATTTTTTTACAAAAATTTTTTCGCATAGGACTGTGATTTTTTGCAATTTGTCAGTAATTTTTTTTCTGATTTCTATTGCACACAAGCTCGAAAAATGGTATAATAATTCACATAAGTGCATAAAGTGTAGAACTTATGCACAAAGAAGGAGGATTTATTATGTCTTATGTAGAAAGAGTTTTAAGTGAACTCGAAAAGAAGAATGCTGAACAGCCGGAGTTTATCCAGGCAGTTACAGAGGTTTTGACTTCTATCGCTCCCGTACTTGAAAAACACCCCGAATACGAGGCAAGTGCACTACTCGAGAGATTGGTTGAGCCGGAAAGACAGATCATGTTCAGAGTACCGTGGGTTGATGATAACGGCAAGGTACAGGTAAACAGAGGCTTCAGAGTGCAGTTTAACAGTGCTATCGGTCCCTACAAGGGCGGTTTGAGATTTGCTCCGAACGTTTATCTTGGAATCATAAAGTTCCTTGGTTTTGAACAGATATTCAAGAACAGCCTTACAGGCTTGCCCATCGGCGGCGGCAAGGGCGGTTCAGACTTTGACCCGAACGGTAAGTCAGATGCAGAAATCATGAGATTCTGTCAGTCATTTATGACAGAGCTGTTCCGTCACATCGGTGCAGAAACAGACGTACCTGCCGGCGACCTTGGCGTTGGTGCAAAGGAAATCGGATACATGTTCGGTCAGTATAAGAGACTTAAGAACGTATATGAGGGAGTACTTACAGGTAAGGGCCTTGCATACGGCGGTCTTAACGGTAGAACAGAGGCTACAGGCTACGGTATAGTATTCTTTGCAAGAGAAATGCTCAAGCACTTCGGCGAAGAGCTTAAGGGCAAGGAAGTTGTTGTATCAGGTTTTGGTAACGTATCATGGGGTACAGTTCAGAAGCTTAACCAGCTTGGCGCAAAGGTTGTTACAATTTCAGGTCCTGACGGTTATATCTATGATCCGGACGGCGTAACAGCAGGTGAGAAGGAAGATTACTTGCTTGAACTCAGAGCATCAGGTAAGAACATCTGTGCACCTTATGCAGAAAAGTTCCCGAATGCTACATTCTATCCCGGCAAGAAGCCGTGGGGTGTTAAGGCTGACCTTTACATACCGTGTGCTACACAGAACGAGATTACAATGAAGGAAGCAGAAGAAATGGTTGCTAACGGCTGTAAGTTCCTTTGCGAAGGTTCAAACATGCCGACAACAAACGATGCACTTTCATACCTTCAGAAGAACGGCGTAGTTGTAGGTCCGTCAAAGGCTGCAAACGCAGGTGGCGTTGCTTGCTCATGTATCGAAATGGGACAGAACGCAGGTCATACAGTATTCTCACCCGAGCAGGTTTATGCACAGCTTGAAAGCATCATGGTTAACATCCATGACAGTGCTGCAAAGTCATCAGAGGAGTACGGCTTAGGCTACAACCTCCTTGCAGGTGCAAATATTGCAGGTTTCCAGAAGATTGCAGACGCAATGATGGCTCAGGGTATTTGCTAATTTATGTACATATAAGGCGACAGTTTCGGCTGTCGCTTTTTTTGTGTACATATATTGCAATGTACAAAAAAGTATGGTATAATTGACATATACGGAGTGTTGCTTAAAAACTCCCGAAGAACATTTGGTTCTTCGTTAGTCCTTCGGACTGTATATGTCAATTGACGGCGTCGCATTTGTGACACCCGAAATCTATGATTTCGTTGGTGGAACTTATCCATGCGGCCGAAGGAAGCCGGGAAATATCCTTGCTAGCAAAGATTTCTGTTTCCTGGTGGAATAATTACTAAATATAAAGAGGGATAATTTATGATACTTGCTATAGATATAGGCAACACTAATGTTGTTATAGGTTGTGTTGAGAATGATGAAATACTGTTCAACGAGCGTGTGTGGACAAACCACAAGGCAACAGACCTTGAATATGCAATTCAGCTTAAAAACATATTTGAAATTCATAATATTAACCCGTACACTATTGACGGGGCAGTTATGTCGTCGGTTGTTCCGTCGATAACCGAAACATTTGAGAATGCGATAAAGAAGCTTACGGGCTGTACACCGCTTATCGTAGGACCGGGAATGAAGACGGGACTGCGTATAGCAATTGATAATCCTGCACAGCTTGGCTCTGACCTTGTTGTTGATGCGGTTGCGGGTATAAAATACTACGGTACACCGCTTATCGTGATTGATATGGGTACGGCAACGACGGTTTCGGTCATTGACCGTGACGAAAATTATACGGGAACGCTTATTATCCCCGGTATGCGTACATCGCTTGATGCGCTTGTAAGCGGTGCGGCACAGCTTCCCAAGGTTAAGCTTGACCCGCCAAAGCGTGTAGTTGGCAAGAACACCTCCGAGAGTATGGCAAACGGTATTATGTACTATACTGCCGCAGGTATTGACGGATGTATTGAGAGAATCGAGGAAGAAATGGGCGAGAAGTGCACGGTTGTTGCAACGGGCGGTCTTGCCGGTTCAGTAGCATCGCTTTGCAAAAAAGAAATTATCCTTGATGATGATTTGTTGCTAAAGGGACTGATGTTATTATACGAACGCAATTCTTAAATTGAAACAGCATCCGTTGCGAACGGCTCAAAATGCGTTCTCACGGACACTGTTGCAATTGTGTATATCAAAAAGAAGAATAAAACGAAAAAGATATCGGTTGCGAACGGCTCGAAATGCGTTCTCACAGACAATCTTTTCCGTTCCGGCATAGTTAAAAAGGAAGAAAAGCAATGAAAAAAGAATTTAATCACGAAAAAATAAAAGAGGCAATCCGCACAATTCTGACAGAATTGGGTGACGATCCTGACCGTGAAGGACTAAAGGAAACCCCTGACCGTGTTGCTCGTATGTATGAGGAAGTTTTTGAGGGTATGCGTTACTCTAATGACGAGATTGCCGATATGTTCAATAAATGCTTTGAAGATGTTGATTCGCACGATCTTGTGCTTGTAAAGGACATTGAGGTGTTCAGTTATTGTGAGCACCATATTGCCTTGATGTATAATATGAAATGCCACGTGGGATATATCCCCAATGGCAGAGTAATCGGGCTTTCAAAGATTGCAAGAATATGTGATATGGTATGTAAGCGTTTACAGCTTCAGGAGCGCATATGCTCGGATATTGCCGAGATTATGCAAAAGGTATGCGACACCGAGGACGTTATAGTTATCGTTGACGGTGAGCACAGCTGTATGACGGCACGCGGAATAAAGTCACGTGGTGCAAAAACACGCACAAGTGCAATCAGAGGTCTCTTTGACAGTGACCACGAGCTTCGCCGTGAGGTATATGATTTGCTGAAATAAGGAAAAGGCTCCCTTGTGTAAAGGGAGCTGTCAGCTTTGCTGACTGAGGGATTGTTTTACTGCATTATCAATATGCGAACACACTCCCTCGAAATTTTTTAATACATCAAAATTAGATATTCTTATCACAGTTATACCAAATTCTTGCAAGTACGCTGTTCTTTTTCTATCGTTAGCCATACCTGCATCTTCATAATGCTGTGATCCATCGAGTTCTATGACTAAATTAGCTTGTGCACAATAAAAATCTGCTATATATTTCCCCAAAACTTTTTGTCTTGAAAATCGTATGGGGTATGTTTTTAAAAAGTCATACCAAAGATGCCTTTCTTCTTTGGTCATGTTTTTTCTAAGTTCTTTAGCAAACGGGACAATTTTTTTGTTATGTTTTCTTTCCATTACAATCCCTCAGTCACTTCGTGACAGCTCCCTTTACACAAGGGAGCCTTTTTTTATTCCTCAATATATAACCGTTCAATATCGGTACACTTGCCGTCATCGTCGTTGACGGTAAAGATACATCCGCAGAACTGCCCCTTACCGGTGGCAATTTCAAACTTATGCTGTGTACCTGACACAAATCGGCTGATAATTACGTTCTTGTTAACTCCAAGCACAGAATCCTTTGGTCCTGTCATTCCGAGGTCTGTTATATAGCCTGTTCCGCCGTCAAGAATTTTTGCATCGGCGGTCTGAATATGCGTATGCGTGCCGAACACTGCACTGACCTTGCCGTCAAGGAAATACCCCATTGCCATTTTCTCCGAGGTTACCTCGGCGTGAAAATCAACAAAGATAATCGGCGTTATTTCGCGGATTTTTTTTATTTCTTCTTCGACAGCGTCAAACGGTGAGTTTGCAGGGTTCATATTAACCTGACCGATGAGGTTTATAATTCCGATTTTAGTACCGTTTTTTGCAGTCATTATAACACTGCCTTTGCCGGGCTGTTCGCCCTGCATATTCAAGGGACGAATGACATCGCCCTCTTTTTCCATAATCGGCACGACCTCTTTTGCGCCCCAGACGTGGTTGCCCATTGTGAACACATCTGCGCCTGCGCGTTTCATTTCGCTGTATGTTGAGCGTGTCATACCCCTGCCGTGGCTTGAGTTTTCGCCGTTTACAATGACAAAATCAATATCCTTCTGATATTTCAGCTCGTCTACATACTTAAACAGCATATCTCTGCCTACACGGCTTACTACATCACCAACGCATAATACTTTCATAAGAAATACCTTTCTGATAGATAAAAAAGGAACAACGCCAAACAGGTAGAAGTTGCGGTAAAAGTGGTGTGTGCAGTCCCTTTATCGAACCGCACAGGCACAATCACCGTTATTTGACAATTGCTCCATTTTTTCTTTTGTTAAAGCTGATTATTTCGCATAATCAACCGCTCTGGTTTCACGAATCAGGCTGACTTTAATCTGACCCGGATACTCGAGCTCATCCTCAATTTTCTTTGCGATCTCTTTTGCAACAATTATCATACCGTCATCGTTTACAATTTCCGGCTTAACCATAATTCTTATCTCACGGCCTGCCTGGATAGCAAAGGACTTGTCAACGCCTGTGTATTCGTTGGCGATTTCCTCAAGCTTCTGCAAACGCTTAATGTATGTTTCAAGGTTTTCACGTCTTGCGCCGGGGCGTGCCGCTGAAATTGCGTCAGCCGCCTGAACAAGAGTTGCAACTATTGTCTGTGCTTCAACATCGCCGTGGTGAGCCATAATGGCATGTACCACATCTTTGTTTTCTTTGAATTTGCCGGCAATGTCAGCACCGATAGTAACGTGTGAACCCTCGATTTCGTGGTCAACAGCTTTACCTATATCGTGCAACAAGCCCGCACGCTTTGCGAGATTAACGTCCATTCCAAGCTCGCCTGCCATAACACCGGCAAGGTGAGCAACCTCAATTGAGTGCTTAAGCACATTCTGACCGTAACTTGTTCTGTAACGGAGCTTACCAAGAAGCTTGATAAGTTCGGGATGCAGACCGTGTACGCCGGTTGTAAATGCGGCATTTTCACCCTCTTGCTTGATGATGGCTTCAACCTCTTTGCGTGATTTTTCAACTGATTCTTCTATTCTTGCCGGATGGATACGTCCGTCAACAATAAGCTTTTCGAGTGTCATCTTTGCAATCTCACGTCTTACGGGGTCAAAGCTTGACACAATAACAGCCTCCGGTGTATCGTCAATAATAAGGTCAACGCCGGTAAGTGTTTCGATGGTACGGATATTTCTACCCTCACGGCCGATGATACGGCCTTTCATTTCATCATTCGGCAGGTTAACAACAGAAACTGTAGTCTCGGCAACGTGGTCTGCGGCAACTTTCTGAATTGACATTGCCACAATGTTCTTTGCCTTACGCTCTGCTGTGTCTTTTGCCTCTTGCTCGATTTCTTTAACCATAACAGCAGCGTCATGTCTTGCTGTCATTTCAATCTCACGGATAAGAATAGCCTTTGCCTCGTCACGTGTCATACCTGAAATTCTTTCGAGTTCTTCGGTCTGCTTTAATTTGAGTTCGGCAATTTCTGCTTCTTTCTTTTCCAATGCACGGAGCTTTGCTGTATATGACTGCTCCTTCTTTTCAAGATTGTCTGATTTTTTATCTAATACTTCTTCTTTTTGATTAAGTCTGTTTTCCTGTTTGGAAATTTCGCTTCTGCGCTCTTTGATTTCTCTGTCGAGTTCCTGGCGCAAACGCTGGTTTTCTTCTTTTGCTTCAAGCAGTGCTTCACGCTTCTTTGAATTGGCAGCTTTTTCAGCTTCTGCAAGAATGGACTTTGCCTTTTCTTCAGCAGAACCAAGCTCTGTTTCGGCTACTTTCTTTCTGTGCTTCACACCTGTGGTAAAGCCCACTCTGTATGTAACCACACAGCCAATTGCAAGAACGACAACGCCTGCTATAAGCGCTATAGTTATTGGATCTATCTCAAACACCTCCTATAATGTGATAAATATTATATCCCACACGCAACCGGAGGCGTACCATAAAAATGGTTGCTTTTATTTAGTTATGTATTTCAAAAACCTCTTTGCAGGTTATTGGGTTTTCAAAAAATCTTCAATGTAGGCAACCGTCGGCACACCAATGTTGTGTGCAGCTTCGATAACTGTAACATTTCAGAAAATTCTTAAAGAAATATCAGCATATATATTATACAATATTTTTGCGAAAGTGTCAAGTTGTTTTATATGTAGTTATGGTAAAAACATTTTTACATTTTTGTTACAAGGGGGAAGAAAAAGAGCATTGAAAATGCTCTTTTTTGCGAAGATATTAAAGTGTGATTTTAAATTTCTTCATATAGTATGTCATCGGGGTTTTCAATTTCAAGTGCCTTGCAAATAAGAATAAAGGCAACAATTGACAAATCCCAGTTACCGTTTTCAAATAAATCAATGTCAGATGCTGTACATTCACCGCCTGTCATTTGGGCAAGTTCTTCAAGAGAGAGTCCTTTTGATTCACGTATTTTTCTGAACATATCGCTCGATTCTTTTCTTGGGCGCGCTTTCATAGTCTTTTCCTCCATAAATTAAAAAATGCGCAGGAAACCTGCGCATGAAAAACGCATATCTCCTGTTAATGCGACTTAACTGAAACTATCGAAAAATAGAATGCTAAAAGAGAATGCATTTTTGCCATAATGTAAAATGCATCTATTTTTCGATAAATATTTAATTAAGTCGCAAGTATATTTTACCACATTTAGTCCGATTTGTAAAGAGGAAAAAATTCAAAAAAAGAGCCTTGTGTGCCGAAGCACACAAAACCCTTTTAATTGCTATATTATTTTGAAGCCTTGATGTTAGCCTGTGCAGCAGCCAATCTTGCGATCGGAACTCTGAACGGTGAACATGAAACGTAGTCAAGGCCAAGCTCGTGACAGAACTCAACTGATGTCGGGTCGCCGCCGTGCTCACCACAGATACCTACGTGAAGGTTCGGGTTAACCGGCTTGCCAAGCTTAATAGCCATATCCATAAGCTTACCAACGCCTGACTGGTCAAGTCTTGCGAACGGGTCGTTCTCGAATATCTTAGCATCATAATATGCATCGAGGAACTTACCAGCATCATCACGTGAGAAGCCGTATGTCATCTGAGTAAGGTCGTTTGTACCGAAGCAGAAGAAGTCAGCTTCCTTAGCAACCTCGTCAGCTGAAAGTGCAGCTCTGGGGATTTCGATCATTGTACCAACTTCGTACTTAAGGTCTGAACCTGCAGCAGCGATTTCAGCATCAGCAGTTTCAACTACTATCTGCTTAACGCACTTTAATTCCTTAACTTCACATACAAGCGGAATCATGATTTCCGGAACGATTGTCCAGTCCGGATGAGCCTTTGATACGTTTATAGCTGCACGGATAACAGCCTTTGTCTGCATCTTTGCAATTTCAGGATATGTTACTGCAAGACGACATCCACGGTGACCCATCATCGGGTTTGACTCGTGCAAGCCGTTGATGGTATCCTTAATAGCCTCAACAGTCTTACCCTGTGCCTTTGCAAGTGTCTCTATATCAGCCTCTTCTGTCGGAACGAACTCGTGAAGCGGGGGATCGAGGAAACGGATTGTAACCGGATGACCCTCAAGAGCCTCATAAAGAGCCTCAAAGTCGCCCTGCTGCATCGGAAGAATCTTTTCAAGTGCTGCTTCTCTTTCTTCAACTGTGTCAGCGCAGATCATTTCACGGAATGCTGCGATTCTTTCAGCTTCGAAGAACATATGTTCGGTACGGCAAAGACCGATACCTTCAGCGCCTAACTCACGAGCCTTTTTAGCATCAGCGGGAGTATCAGCGTTTGTACGTACTTTTA
>JAZRPM010000028.1:0-45504 GCA_045649185.1 Candidatus Ornithomonoglobus sp.
CAATGGTAGAATCCCAGCCTTCCAAGCTGGTCGTGTGGGTTCGATTCCCATCACCCGCTCCAATATATGCGACTGTAGCTCAGTTGGATAGAGCAATTGCCTTCTAAGCAATGGGCCAGGGGTTCGAATCCCTTCAGTCGCGCCAAGCCCTCAGGGGCAACATATAGATGGTGGATATAGTTCAGTTGGTTAGAGCGTCAGTTTGTGGCACTGAATGTCGTGGGTTCGAGTCCCACTATCCACCCCATTTTACTTTTTTAGCAGGTTTGGACACGCCTGAATTATATCCGGGGATATCGCCAAGTCGGTAAGGCAACGGATTTTGATTCCGTCATGCGTAGGTTCGAGTCCTGCTATCCCTGCCAGGGCCATTAGCTCAGTTGGCAGAGCACTTGACTTTTAATCAAGTTGTCCGGAGTTCGAATCTCCGATGGCTCACCAAAACAAAAAGCACCCAATCGGGTGCTTTTTGTTTTGGTGTATTCAATGGAAGAGATTCGAACTCCGAGGGCGCACATCTGCAAATAAAGAGAATGCCATTTAGGCATCCTCTTTATCTTTCATCGCTACGTTTGAGAAGATAGTCAATTGATACATTAAAATAATCTGCGATTTTTATAAGTTCATCATAGCCTGCTTGCCTCTCTCCTGTTTCGTATCGGCTTATGGTATTTTGCGACATGTTAAGATCCATTGCAAGTTTTATTTGAGTTATGTTTTTCTCTTTTCTCAATTCTTTTAATCTCATTCAAGACACCCCTTGACATTATTATACCAAGATGGTATAATAAAAATATCCCGATATGGTATATTTAAGGAGGTGATATGATGTCGGAAATTTGTTTGGATTGTTTGAACAAGCTTCTTGGAACAAATTATAGTGAACGAGATTTTATAATATCTGATGATTTGGATTTATGTGAGGATTGTGGCGAGTGGAAGAATGTAGTTGTTGCTCGAAGCAGAGGGTATCAATGGCGTGGGTTACAACGTTTGGTGGAAAAATTTTTTCTCGGAAAAAGGATAATACTTAATGTTTGTTATTTTGTGTGATATAATAGATGAATTTAAAATGTGGTTTTTGTGGCAAATTACAAAACGAGATTCGAACTCTGATGGGGGCACAAAAAATCGCCTTTGCACAACGTGCAAAAGCAACCCAACAAAATCATTATATCACAAGAAATATGCGTTTGTAAAGAAAAAATTTTATAATCACGGTAATTTCTGCCTTTTCTCCAAAAACAAATATAATTGTTTTAATAATTTGTCAATTGAAAAAGGGTAAAAAAAGTGATATACTATAGACAAAGAAAAGGAGGTACGGTCCAATGAGAAAGTAAACCCCCAAAAGCTTTTGAAAAAGAAAACAGTCTGAACAGTAGGTAGGAGGCAATGTCACGACGGTGTAACGTTTTATATAGATTTAAGTTCAGGCGAATTTCTGGAAAAAGCGAAAAGACATCACCTTTTGCAAACAGGAAAACAAATCAAAACATAAAGTGATTCTTCTTAAAGAAAAAGAAAAAAGGTGTTTAGCGGTTGTAAAAAATGTAGCAAAAGGCAAACAAGGAAAGAGAGGTTAACCAAAGATGTTAGATATTAAAATCGAACAGAAGTGACCCTTAATTGCAGGTAAAAGCGATTAAGGGTCACTTCTTTTATTGATTTGTACAGCGTTTTGTGAATTTACAGTCAGTGGTTCTTGCAGATGATTATCCGACCGGATTCTGGTCTGTAAATACTAAATATGAAGAAGCGCTAAACAATAGAAACCACGCAGATATAGTCAATTACGGAAATCAGATTATTAAATTGTCATCAACAATGCCCGACAGTGAAACCAAGCGCAATATCATGGTAAGCCGTTATGATAGTGTCGGAATTTCATACGCTGCGATGGGTGATTACGACAACAGTGCAAGAACGTATCAGGCTTTATATGACTATATAAAACCGTTTACGTCAAAACCGAGTGACTTGTACTATGATAACCTTGTAATGTTGCCTGCAAAGATAAAGCAGTATCAATCGCAAATAACGATGTATACCGACAAGGGTATATCTACATATTACCATGCCAAAAACGAAAAAGAAAACGGTGTTTTGTTTGGAATATGTTCCAATGGTCAGACTGGGATGAGGATTATCCCGGTTACAGTTGGGATGACAGCATGGATATAGACGAAAGAACCGTATACAGATATAAAGAAAAAGGCTAAAAAAATATCCCTGTTTTACAGGGATATTTTTGTGTCTTATTTTGTGCCGAAAATTCTGTCACCGGCATCGCCGAGTCCGGGTACGATATAGCACTTTTCATTAAGTCCTTCATCAACGTTTGCACAGTAAATCTGTACATCAGGATGAGCCTCAGCGAGTGCTTTTATACCCTCAGGGGCTGCGATAAGGCACAGGAACTTAATATTTGTTCCGCCGTATGACTTTATCTGCGCGATTGCGTCGATTGCCGAGCCGCCAGTTGCAAGCATCGGGTCAACAACAACTATAAGACGCTTGTCGATATCGGCAGGCAGCTTACAGTAATATTCCTGCGGCTGCATTGTTTCCTCATCACGGTACATGCCTATATGTCCGACTTTTGCCGACGGGATGAGGTTAAGCATACCGTTTACCATTCCAAGCCCTGCACGCAGGATAGGAACAACCGCAAGCTTTTTACCTTTTAGCATTTTCTGTGTTGTTTTCTTAATCGGTGTTTCTATTTCCACATCCTCAAGCGGAAGGTCACGCAATGCTTCATAGCACATAAGCATTGTGATTTCCTCTACGAGTTCACGGAACTCTTTGTTCGTTGTGGATGTCTGTCGTAAAATAGTTGTTTTATGCTGAATCAGAGGATGATTGAAAATTGTAACATTATCCATAGTAGTAATTAGTCCTCCTTGGCTTTTGAAACCAGTATGTTTGTGAGAATTCCGAGAATAAGTGCACAAGCAATGGTCGTGATTGTAACTTTTCCGAAAGTGAGCGTAAGTCCGCCGATACCTGTTATAAGTATTACTGCAACAACGAACAGGTTTTTATTCTGACCAAGATTAACTTGCTGAATCATTTTAAGACCCGATACTGCAATAAATCCGTAAAGTGAGATACAAACACCGCCCATTACGCAGTTGGGGATTGTAGCAAGGAATGTTACGAACGGAGCTATAAATGAAGCTATAATTGCAATAATAGCTGTTGTAAGAATTGTTATAACCGATGCATTTCCTGTAATTGCAACACAACCAACAGACTCGCCATATGTCGTATTCGGGCAACCGCCAAACAAAGCACCTACCATTGAACCGATACCATCACCAAGAAGTGTTCTGTGAAGACCTGGTTCTTCAAGAAGCTCTGTACCGATAATCGAGCTTAAGTTTTTGTGGTCTGCAATATGCTCTGCAAAAACAACGAATGCAACAGGCACATATGCAACTGCGATTGTTGCTATATAGCCTGCATTGAGCTCTTTGATGCCGTCAATAGCCGTAACAAATGTGAAATCCGGATACCATTTCATATTTGAAAAAGCTGAGAAATCAATAATCATAAGTGCAGGATTATCTGTTGCTGTACCGATTAAAGTAAGAACCGTAGCGACAATGTAACCTGCAACAATACCGATAATAAACGGAATAAGCTTTGTCATCTTCTTGCCGTAAACCGAGCAGATGATAATAACTGCAAGTGTTAGAAGACCGCATATGATACAAGCATACGGAGAAGCGGTCGAAACACCATCAATCAGGAACTTACCCTTCTGAAGGTCACCTATTGCAGCACCTGCAAGGGAAAGACCGATAAGTGCAACTGTAGGTCCGATTACAACCGGAGGCATGAGCTTATTTATCCACTTAACACCTGCGAATTTAACAATGATTGCAAGAATAACATAAACCAATCCGGCAAATATAGCACCGATTATAAGTCCGAGAAATCCGAGCTGTGCTGACACACCACCTGCAAATGCTGCTCCCATTGGACCGAGAAAAGCAAAAGACGAACCGAGGAATACAGGGCTCTTAAACTTTGTAAATAACAAGTAGACAATTGTACCAAGACCTGCACCAAACAGCGCTGCTGAATGTGACATACCGTTACCGATAATTGCAGGAACTGCAATTGTAGCCGCCAAAATTGCAAGAAGCTGTTGGAGTGCGAAAACAATCAGTTGACCGAATTTCGGCTTGTCCTTAACACCATAAATCAATTTCATTTCAAAAATCCTCCTTTGTAGGTCATTTAATTTTTCAGCCGACAAAAATCGACTCTTTACCTGTATATAAATATACTCTAAAATTCAACTTTTGTCAATCCTTTTATAGCTGTAATTATTGTACAAAAAGCACGTTGATAAATTGGTGGATTTTATTGTGTAGATTTTAAAATATGTTTGTTGACACGCAAAAGTCAAAATGATATAATGAAAAAAATGTAGAAAGGAAGAAAGATGTATGTTGAGACTTTTCGAAACTCATTATATTCGTGATTACCGCTTGCTTGAGGGGCTGTGGGATTTTACAGTACCGCACAAGGACAAAACATATAAAATGCCCGTCCCGTCGTGCTGGGAGGAGAACCCGGAGCTCTCGACATACCGTGGTAAAGCTACATATATAAAGGAAGTTTTTATCAAAGAACCGTGCAATCTCCGTCTTGTATTTAAGGGCGTGAGCCACACTGCGGACGTGTATTTTGATGATGAATTTGTTGTGCATCACTATAATGCATATACTCCGTTTGACGGCATAATAAAAAATGTCAGTTCAGGCCAGCATACAATACGTGTTGAGGTTGACAACAGCTTCTCTGAAGCCTCCGCACTCCATAAACCAAACGACTATTTCACATACGGCGGAATTATCCGTTCGTGTGCGTTTGAGATGCTTGGTGATTGTTACATAAAAAATGTCAAGTTCACGCCGATGTGCAGTGACGGCAAATGGTCGGGCAGAATTGTTGCGACTGTTGTGAACCTTTCGGATACGGAAAAGACGCTTGATTTATCCGTAAATCTGTGCGATAAGACAACGGAGTTTAAAAACATCAGCTTAAAGGCAAGAGAAACAGTAAATCTTGAAGCGACAGAAAACTATGACGGTGTAAAGGTCTGGTCAAACGAAACACCAAATCTCTATTATATAACATCAACTCTTTACGAAAATGGGATTGCAGTTGATGACCTCATCGACCGTACAGGTTTCAGAACATCTGCAACCGAGGGCAAAAAGATACTCGTAAACGGCGAAAGTGTGTACTTAAAAGGCTTTAACCGCCACGAATATCACGGTTCGGTCGGTTGCTCACTACCTGTTAATATGATGATGAAAGATATTGATATAATGCTTGATATGGGTTGTAATGCTGTTCGGTTCAGTCACTATCCGAACGATGAGCTGTTTATTGATATGTGTGATGAGCACGGACTTTTGGTATGGGAGGAAAACCATGCAAGAGGCTTGTATCTGCCCGATATGCAGAACCCGAACTTTGAAAAGCAGTGCGAGGATTGTATAAACGAAATGATTGAGGAGCATTACAATCACCCGTCAATCATTATGTGGGGTATTCTTAACGAGTGTGCAAGTGAAGCACCCGAGGGCAGAGAGATGTACAAAAAGCAGTACGAGCAAATTAAATCGCTTGACACGAGCCGTCCGACAACATCTGCAACTTGCCGTTATTTTGAGGATATATGCCTTGACTTGCCCGATATTCCTGCACTTAATATCTATTCGGAGTGGTACTTTGAGGATAAAACCGTAGACGGTGATTTTAATGATACAATAAAATGGATGCGTGAATCGGGAGCTGATAACAAGCCTATTATAATGAGTGAGTTCGGAGGTGCGGCACTTTACGGCTACCGTGACCCGTCACGCACAAAGTGGAGTGAGGAACGTCAGGCAGACATAATTGACAGCTGTCTTGACATGTATATGTCATCACCTGAAACGGCGGGCGTATTCATCTGGCAGTTTGCCGATTGTCGTGTCACTGATGAGGGCGGATGGTTTTTCAGCCGTGCGAGATGCCATAACAACAAAGGTATATTTGATGAATACAGACGTCCGAAGCTTGCGGCGGAAGTGGTGAAAAAGCACTTTAAGAAATAAACTAAAACCGACTACAGCTTTATCTGTAGTCGGTTGGTTTTTTACCACTTCGGCATCGGGCGGTATCTTGTCTTTCTTTTCAGTATTTTCTGAAAGGTACTGAACAAGCTCAAAGAAAATAACGGATACCTTTTTTGCGATTTCATCGGATGTAAGCGTGTTATCGGAGATGACTTCGTGCATCTGTTTAACAAAATCGTATGTGTGCTCTTATATATTTATGCAAATTCTATGCATAAAAAATGAGGGGGCCGCCCCTCATTTTTTGTTTGCAAGCTGTAGCTGTTTTGGTGTTATACCGTACATATTCTTGAACCTGACAGAGAAATAGTTACTGTCATTGAACCCGCACTCCGATGCAATCTGTGCAACGGTTGCGTTCTGCTTTTTGAGCATTGTTTCGGCTTTCTGTAATCTTAAAAGATTTATATACTCTGAAAAATTAAACCCCGTTTCCTTTTTGAACAGTCTTGAAAAATGCTCAGAACTGATATAGAACATTTTTGCCATATCCGGCAGTGTAATATTCGATGTAAAGTTTTCCTTGATATAGTCAATCGACTGTTCAATGCACGCATTGCCCGAGCTTGTGCTTGTACGCTTATCCATATTACGTGCAAGCAGGATAAAAAGCATATGAGTATAGCAAGAGAGTGTGTCCTCACTGAACCCGTCGGGGTTTTTGTATTCGCTTTCGATAAGTGAAAAAATTCGTTTTACCTCGTCAGCTATTGACGGGTTGCGGTAAAGGTGAAGCATCTGCGGTAAAAGATGCCGTACTGATGAGGGAATAAACTTATGCGAGCAGTTTATGAGCATACGTGAGTGGACGGTGTTTCCGTATTCGGAATTATGTATAACGCCCTCGGGGATAAGCACAATATCGCCCGGCAGAAGCTGATACGATTTGTTATCTATAAAATAGTTACATTCACCGCCCGTGAAATAGTAAATCTCAAACAGGTTGTGATAATGCTTCTTTCTTGTGTATTTTCCGCTTCCCACTGTTACGTTATCGTGATGGAACAGAAATTTCTGCTCATTTTCGATTTTATCGTAGAATTGTTTTGTCGCTTCGTTCATAATATCACCTCATATCGGGATTATATCATAAAACATCAAAAAAATCAAGAAAAATACCGCTATACATCAAAATAATTAAGGAAAACTAAATTATTTTGATATATAATTTTCATATAAGATGAAGGTTTGCGGAAAACCGCAAATGAACATATAAAAAGGGAGGATTTTAAAATGGAAATCAGAATTTGTGAAAACAGTGAGGCATTAGGAAAGAGTGCTGCAGAGTACGTAGGTAAGGTATTGCGTGAGTGTATCGCAGAAAAAGGTAATGCAAGATTATTGCTTTCAACAGGCGCATCGCAGTTTGATACTATAAAGGCACTTGTTGAAGAAAAGGATATCAAGTGGGAATGTGTAGAAATGTTCCACCTTGACGAGTATGTAGACTTACCCGAAACACACGGTGCAAGCTTCAGAAAGTATCTTAAGGAGCGTTTTGTTGACAAGGTAGGCACACTTAAGGCTGCACACTTTGTAGACGGAACAAAGGAGTGTATCGCAACACTTACAGAGGAAATCAGAAAGTCACCGATAGATATCGGTCTTATCGGAATCGGTGAGAACGGACATATCGCATTTAATGACCCCCCGGCAGACTTTAACACAAAGGAAGCATACATAATCGTTAACCTTGACGAGAGATGCAAGAAACAGCAGATGGGCGAGGGTTGGTTTGCAACAATCGATGATGTTCCGAAGCAGGCAGTATCAATGACAACATATCAGATAATGCAGTGTAAGAAAATAGTATCGTGTGTACCGTACAAGGTAAAGGCAGAGGCAGTAGAAAACACACTAAAGGCAAAGGAAACAACAAATATGGTTCCTGCAACACTTCTAAAGGAGCATGAAGATTTCATACTGTATCTTGATGCAGACAGTGCATCGGGCATAACAGACATATTCTGATTTTAACAGAAAGGGCAGACAGATATGAAAGAGAAAATAATACAGTTCGGCGAGGGCGGATTTTTGCGTGGCTTTGCCGATTGGATGATACAGATTGCGAACGAAAAGGCAGGCTTTGACGGTAAAGTGGTTGTCGTACAGCCGATTGAGCAGGGAATGTGCGATATGCTTTCGGCACAGGATTGCGTATACACACACCTTTGCCGTGGCGTTGAGGGTGTTGACGTGAAGAAAATTGATGTTATTTCACGTTGCGTAAAGCCGTATGACGATTTTGAGGGTTATATGGCACTTGCAGAAAACCCCGATTTCAGATTTATAATTTCAAACACAACCGAGGCAGGTATTGTATTTGAGGATGCTGATAAAATAACAGACCGTCCGGCGAAAACGTTCCCGGCAAAGCTCACACAGCTTCTTAAAAAGAGATTTGACCTCGGAATGGATGGATTTGTGTTCCTGCCGTGCGAGTTGATTGACAAAAACGGCGAGAATCTTAAGGCGTGCGTATTAAAGTATGCTGATTTGTGGGAGCTTGGTGATGCGTTCAAGGCGTGGATAGAAAATGACAATATTTTCTGCAATACTCTCGTTGACCGTATAAACACCGGCTATCCCAAGGATGAGGCGATAGAGCTTGATTTTGACGATAAGATGGTAAACACATCAGAGTATTTCCATCTGTGGGTAATAGAAGGCTATAACGGTCTCTTTAATGAGCTTCCGTTTGATAAGTGCGACCTCAACGTGATTGTTACCGATAACCTTGAAATGTACCGCACAAGAAAGGTGCGCATCTTAAACGGTGCACACACATCGCTTGTGCCGTATGCGTTGTTATCGGGTCTTGACACTGTAAAGTCGTGCATAGATGATGATGTTATGAACGCACACATCAGAAAGTGCGTGTTTGAGGAGATAATCCCGACACTTGATTTGCCCGAAAGTGAGCTTATCGAGTATGCTGATAACGTTTTGACACGTTTTGCAAACCCGTACATAAAGCATTACTTATCATCAATTGCACTCAATTCTGTGAGCAAGTTCAAGGTACGTGTTCTTCCGTCAATCCTTGAGTTTATAAAGAGATTTGACAGAATGCCCGAAACATTGTTGTTCTCGTTTGCAAAGCTTATTGACTTCTACAGAACCGATATGACAAACGATGATGCAGACGTGGTTGCATTTATGAAAACTGCAACAGTGGGCGAAATCCTTGCAAATACTGCGTTGTGGGGCGAGGATTTAAGCTTTTTGGAGAAAGAGGTAGCAAAGTATGTTAATAAATAAGCTTGACAACGTTGAGGTAAATATTGAAGACGGGCATAAATATGCACTTTTTGATATTGCCGAGGGCGAAAATATCATAAAGTATGGTCAGCCGATCGGTCATGCAACGTGTGAGATCAAAAAAGGTGAGCACGTACATACACATAACATCAAAACAAATCTGTCGGGTAAGCTTGAATATACATACGAGCCGGTAGAGCTTGACAACGAAAAAATTGATAGTGACCTCACATTTATGGGATATGTTCGTCCTAACGGCGAGGTCGGTATAAGAAACGATATATGGATTGTAAACACTGTTGGTTGTGTTAATAAGGTTTCACAGCGTCTTGGTGAGCTTACGGGAGCAAAGTATTTTCCGCATCCGTTCGGATGCTCACAGCTCGGTGATGACCAGCTTGTGACACAAAAGGTGCTTTCGGGTATGGTTAACCACCCCAATGCCGGAGGTGTATTGGTGCTCGGTCTTGGTTGTGAGAATAACAATATAGACGAGTTCAAGAAGATACTCGGCACATGGGACGAAAACCGTGTGAAGTTCTTAAACACTCAGGATGTTGAGGACGAGATTGAAGAGGGCGTTAAGATAATAAACGAGCTTAAGGCGTATGCTGATACGTTCAAGAGAACGCCTGTGCCCATTTCAAAACTCCGTGTAGGCTTGAAGTGTGGCGGTAGCGACGGCTTTTCGGGTATTACTGCAAATCCGCTTGTCGGCAGGTTCTGCGACAGACTTGCCGCTATGTCGGGTAGCTGTATAATGACAGAAGTTCCCGAAATGTTTGGTGCAGAGCACTTATTGATGAACCGTTGCGAGAGTGTGGAAGTGTTTGACAAGACAGTTGCACTCATCAACAATTTCAAGGATTATTACATTTCACATAATCAGGTGGTTTATGAGAACCCGTCACCGGGTAACAAAAAGGGTGGTATAACAACGCTTGAAGAAAAGTCGCTCGGCTGTATTCAGAAAGGCGGTTTGTCGGCTGTGGTTGACGTTCTTGACTACGGCGACAGAGTATCAAAGAGCGGTTTGACACTCTTAAACGGACCGGGTAACGATATTGTGGCCATAACAAACCTTATGGCGGCAGGCGTGCACGTAATCCTCTTTACAACCGGCAGAGGAACGCCTGTAGGTACGGCTGTTCCGACAGTAAAGATTTCAACAAATGCCGACCTTGCGAACCGTAAATCAAACTGGATTGACTTTGATGCAAGCCCGACACTTGACGGAAACGACCTGACCGATGAGCTTATAGATTATGTTATAAAAGTAGCCAACGGCGAAGAAACAAAGAACGAGCAGTATAAGTATGAGGAAATTTCAATATTCAAGGACGGAGTAACACTATGAGTATTATCAAAGATGATTTCATGCTTCATAACCAAACAGCAAAGGAGCTTTATGCGTCAGTTAAGGACTTACCGATTATCGACTATCACTGTCACATCAGTCCGAAAATGATTGCAGAGAACTACAGGTTCAAAAATGCATTTGAGCTGTTTTTGGGCGGTGACCATTATAAGTGGCGTCAGCTACGTACAAACGGCATCGACGAGAAGTACATAACTGGCGATGCGGACGACTATGATAAGTGGCTTGCGTTTGCAAAGACAATGCCGTATCTTATCGGTAACCCGCTGTATCATTGGACACATCTTGAATTAAAACGTTATTTCGGCATCGACGAGCCGTTATCAGAGAAAAACGCAAAGGATGTATGGGAGAGAGTGAATGCACTCCTTGCAAAGGATGAATACCGTGTTCAGGGACTTATAAAGATGTCGAATGTGGAAACTATCTGTACAACAGATGCCCCGTATGACACACTTGAATATCACAAAGCATTAAAGGGTTTTGACACAAAGGTAGTTCCGGCGTTCCGTCCTGACCTAAACGCGATAAACAGCGATTTCCCCGAAAGAATGGACTACTTCCACGAAAACGGATGCCGTCTTTCAGATCACGCAGTTGATGAGATGAACGACGAGATAATTGAAAAGCTTGTATATCTTGGTGAGGAGTACGCAAAACGTGGCTGGGTATGGCAGTTGCATATCGGTGCATTGCGTAACAACAACACGAGAATGTTTGAAAAGCTTGGCCCGGATACGGGCTTTGACTCGGTAAACGATTTCCAGATTGCAGAGGGACTTTCAAAGATTCTTGACAGCCTTGACAAGAAAGATATGCTTCCCAAGACAATCCTTTACACGCTTAACCCGAAGGATAACTATGTTCTCGGAACGATGCTCGGAAACTTCCAGGGCGGCGGTGTGCCGGGTAAGATTCAGTTCGGTTCAGGCTGGTGGTTCAATGACCAGCGTGACGGAATGGAGAGTCAGATGCGTGCACTTGCAAACCTCGGTATGATTTCACGGTTTGTGGGTATGCTTACAGACAGCCGTAGCTTTGTATCATACACACGCCATGAGTATTTCAGACGCATACTCTGTAACCTGTTAGGTAAATGGGTAGAGGATGGCGAATATCCGAAGGATATGGAAATGTTAAAGAAGATAGCATCGGATATCAGCTATTACAATGCAAAGAATTATTTTGGATTCTAAAAAAACGGAACTCGTAAGAGTTCCGTTTTTTAAAAGTCTTTTCTTGCTATTGAGCCATACCTTGCCTGTTCTTCGTAGTCACGCATTTTTTCTTTGTAGTTAACGTATCTGTATGCGTTGTTGGGGTTTATTGAAAAACATTTTGTTATAGCATGTGATAATGTTGCGGCATCTGAATATCCGACCATTTCTGCTATCTCTGCAAGAGTATATGTGTTTTCGTCAATGAGTGACATTGCAACGTTTACACGCAGTGTTTTGAGGTATTTATACGGTGTGGTGTTTGTGTATCGCTTGAAACGGCGTATGAATGTGCCTTCTTCAAGATGGTATTTCTTTGCAAGCTCATCAACCGAGATTTTCATAAAATAATGCGTATGTATATATTCAAGTGCATTATTTACAACATCATCCGTAATTGTGGGAATTCCGAACTCATCATTCAAGAGAAAGAGCAGGTTGTTAAGGTATGACTTAACAAGGTCGTAATGTGTATCTCGCTTTGTTATGGATATGCTGTGATTGTTAACGAGGACTGCAAGAATCGAAAATGCAGATTTAATAACAGGATAGTCATCAAGTGCTATATCTAAAATATCTTTCATGACAATTGTAGGCGTGCTGAAGAAATCAAAATAGCTGTGGTCCATGTTTTTGGTGGAAAGAGCTATGTTGAGATTCTGGGGCATAAAATAAAGATGCCCCGGCTCAAAGGTCAGGTCTTTTGAACCACATTTGCAGTTTGCCGAGCCACTATGGATATACCACATCTTATTTATTCCTGTTGTTTTGGTGGGGAATATTCTGTCTTTTATTTCAAGCCGTCCGTATGTGGAAAAAGATATGCTGTTCATTAGCATAGTAATTCATCCTTTACTCATTTATAGGTATAGTGTACCATACAACAGAAAAAAAGTCAATATTGCCTAAGCTGATTTTTGCCGTACCACGAAAGTGCAAAAATGGCTTATTTAAGGGGTTTTACAGCGTAAGCAGAAGCTTTGATGCCGGAAAAATGCTTATTTTAGACAAAAAAACGCTTGTTTTGAATATTGAAACAGCTATAATTTTCTGATATAATAAAATGAGTGAAATATATTAAAAAGGAGCGATAACGATGAAAAAAGTAAAAGATAAAGAAATTCTGGTTGGTGCAGACTTTGCAGGATATCCGTTAAAGGAAGCCGTTGTTGCACATCTTAAGGCAAAAGGCTGGAAAGTCACAGACGTAGGTGTTCAGGCTGATTCTGATCCGGACGATACAGATTTGATGTTCCACAGGGTAGGTTTGCGTGCAGGTGCGATGATTTCAGAGGGCGAGTTTGAAAGAGCTTTGCTTTTCTGCGGAACAGGTATGGGTATACATATCGCTGCAAGTAAGTGTCCGCACGTTCATGCAGGTGTTGTTGAAAGTGTACCTGCGGCATTGCGTGCAATCACAGGTAACGGCGTAAACGTTCTTGCAATGGGTGCTTTTTATGTTGCACCGGCAATGGGCTGTGATATTGCAGACGCATATCTTAATGCAGAGCTTGGTAGCGGCTACGAGTGGTGGAAGAACTTCTATGAGTTCCATAAGCTTGCAATTGATGAGTTAGAGGCTTTTGATTACGATGAGTATAAGGCTAACGGATTCAAGGTGAATAAGCTCGGTGATTTCCCGCTTAAGCTTGAAACAAAACCTGAATAACATAATAAAATCCACGTGCATAGCACGTGGATTTTTATTGGGTTATATTGCGTAGAATAGGATTGCGAAAAAGTGCAATATGCTTCCGATAACCACAAACAGATGGAAAATGGAATGCATGTATTTCTTTTTCTTCAGGAAATAGTAGAACAGTGCTCCGATGGTGTATGAAACTCCGCCCGTAAGCAGGAATACGATACCTCCTGTGCCGAGTGCCGCAACTGTCTGTTTCCATGCAAATACGATACACCAGCCCATTATTATATAGCAAATAGCCGAGAAAATTTTATAGGCTTTGATGTCTATTGCGTTAAGCGTTATTCCGAGTGCTGCTGCTGCCCAGATTATACCGAAAATAGTCCAGCCAAGGGCGGGATTATCGGGACGCAGTGCCGAGAGTGTGATGGGTGTATATGTGCCGGCAATGAGCAGGAATATTGAACAGTGGTCAATTACCTGGAACACCTTTTTTGCCATAAGCTCAGGTTTTAAGCCGTGGTATATGCTTGACATTGTATAAAGAATAACCATCGACCCGCCATAAATAGCACTTCCAACTACGCCGTATACGTTTTTGTGCAGTGCCGCAAAAACGACGCAGAGGGTAACCGCTGTTAATCCGACCGCACCGCCGACTATATGCGATACCATATTAAAAACTTCCTCTCCTTTTGTGTAGAAAGGTAAGATTCGTTCAGCTAATTTTTGTCTTTTCATATCAAATGTCTCCAATCGTAAACAACTATGTATATTGTACCATATAATATACACTTATGCAATAGTTTTTTAAAATATCCCATAGGGAATAGACGGATAATAAAACAGGACTTTTCTGAAAGTCCTGTTCTATTATTTAGTTTATAATGTATCACTGGATTATTCTTAAAGCACCCAAATAGCAGTTATTGTAATATCCGCTTTCAATCGTGCTGAACTTAACTACATCGCCTGTTCTGGGTGAATGAATCATCATTCCGTTTCCAACATACAAGCCGACGTGCGAAGGTGAGTCCCCGTAACCAAAGTATACTAAATCACCCGGTCTGAGATTATCTCTTGTAACACGAACTCCGTCGTTAGCCCACTGGGTATATGTAGTTCTAGTTATGCTGTAACCGTTCTTGCCGTACACGTACTGTACAAATCCCGAACAGTCAAAGCCCTTGGGCGTTGTTCCGCCCCACACGTAAGGTGTGCCTAAAAAGGTCTCCGCCATGTCTATTATAGACTTAACCGCAGGGCTTACTGATGCATCGCCCTTGTCAAAATCGGTTGACAAAATTGTAGTATTCTTTCCATAATTATAAGCAAAATCAACCGGTAAACTGTATATTTCGGAGCCGTCCTTGAGAATAGCTCCTATAATTATTGAATAGTTGCCATTTGACAACGCACTGTTCGAAAGTGTAACGCTGGTGTTTGTTACATCCTTAAGGATAACAGCATTAGCAGCTTCGTTTTTAACTATGATATGATAAGATGTAGCGTTTTCAACCTTTGACCATTTAACATCAAACTTGCTAGTTGTTATTTCTGCCTCGCTCTCGGGGAGAATTATCTCCGGAAGTTCAGTAGCAGAATATTGACGTGAAGCAAATTTCTCGTATGAACGGTTAACGCTCACGATAGCCTGCTCTCTTGACGTTGCAGTAAGCGGCTCGAGAGTGGTATCAGTAACACCTGTTATAAGCTCATAGTTAAGTGCTGTATTGATTGATGACATTGCCCATGCGCTTACGTCTGTGCCATCTTCAAAGCCTGAAACATATGAAGTATCGGCACCGTCTGCGATATTAAATCTTACACCACTGGTAGTAAGTGTGCTTATGAGCATCTTTGCCATTTCTTCTCTGGTAACGAATCTGTCGGGAGTGAACGTGGTATCGCTCGTTCCGTTAACTATGCCGTAACTGTAGGCTTGCGCAACAGCTACACTGTCTGTATCAACAAACGGTGAACCGTCAGGTACGGGCAATTCTTCGTTAGTGAGTTTTTTGTACAAATTCATTGCAAGTTCACAGAATTCCTCACGAGTGATGGAATCCTTTAGATTATTCGATACAACCGAATATGAAACCAAGCCTGCTTCACTCGCTGACTGATAACCCGATACTGCCCATTGGCTTAAATCAGCCGCCATAGCAGTAGAACCGAGAACAGCAGTTAATGAAATTGCACTGAGAATCATTTTCTGTACGATTTTCATAAAGAATCAATCTCTCCTTTTCTCTCTCGTTATGAGAGGGACCTATCCGACCAAACAGTCGGAATTTGCATTTCTTTCTTCGTGATACTTTTCTCTTTTTTACCTCTTGCTTTTGAAATCCAAATAATAAACTAAAATTACTGCTTTACAGTTTACGAGTACTATTTTACCATTTATTAAGAAGAATGTCAAGTATTTTTTCGAAAATAATTACAAAATTGTTAAGAAGGAATAGTAAAAACCACTGCTTGTCTGCAAAAAATCTGAAAATCGGCTGTAATATTGCTGTAATAAAAGGCGATTTTTTATCATTTTCAGCCTTTTTAAGGCTGTTTTTTCCTAAATAATGGTAACAATATATAGTATATGTGACAAAATATTAAAAGCAGATATATGTAAATTCAGATGAAATTACAGAAGATATTAAAAAGTAGTTAAATAAATCTTACTTTTTGTAATATATTTGTTGCAAATTGAGAGCGAAAATCGAAAAATTTACAAAAAAACAGGGTTTTGTGTATTGCAAAACCCTGTTTTTTGTAATTAACCCTGATTATTATAGCTGTAGTTTGGTGCTTCTTTTGTGATATAAATATCATGCGGATGTGACTCCTTAAGTCCTGCACCTGTTATTCTTATGAACTTACCGTTTTCTTTAAGCTCTGCAATTGTCGGTGTACCGCAGTAGCCCATACCGCTACGAAGACCGCCGATAAGCTGGAATATTGTATCTGAAAGCGGTCCCTTGTAGGGAACACGTCCCTCAACGCCTTCCGGAACAAGCTTCTTTGAACCTGTCTGGAAATAACGGTCCTTTGAACCCTTTTCCATTGCCGCAAGTGAGCCCATGCCACGGTAAACCTTGAAACGTCTGCCCTGGAATATTTCGAACTCGCCGGGGCTTTCGTCACAGCCTGCCAGAAGACTTCCCATCATTATAACATCAGCACCTGCCGCAATAGCCTTTACGCAGTCGCCGCTGTACTTGATACCGCCGTCAGCAATAACGGGGATACCATATTTTTTAGCTTCCTCACATACATCGTAGATTGCAGTTACCTGCGGAACGCCTATACCTGCAACAACTCGTGTTGTACAGATTGAACCCGGGCCTATTCCGACTTTGATACAATCTGCACCTGCATCAATAAGTGCCTTTGCAGCCTCTGCAGTTGCTATGTTACCTGCGATAACCTGCAAGTCAGGATATGCAGCCTTAATTTCTTTTACCTTATTTATAATGTTTTTTGAATGTCCGTGTGCCGAGTCAAGAGCAACAACGTCAACTCCTGCATCAACAAGAGCCTTTACACGGTCAAGACAGTCAGTTGTAACGCCTACTGCCGCACCTGCAAGGAGTCTGCCCTGTGCATCACGTGCTGAGTTGGGGTACTGGACTGCTTTTTCTATATCCTTGATTGTGATAAGACCTTTTAAGTGGTTGTCCTTATCAACAATCGGGAGCTTTTCAACCTTATGGTGTGAAAGAATTTCCTGTGCTTCCTTAAGACCTGTGCCCTCCGGTGCAGTTATAAGATTTTCAGATGTCATTGACTCTTCAATCTTCTTTGTGAAATCTGTTTCAAATCTAAGGTCACGGTTTGTTATTATTCCTATAAGTACATTATTATCATCAACAATCGGAACACCTGATATCTTATAAGTTGCCATCAAATCATCGGCATCCTTCAGGGTATGCTCCTTTGACAGGCTGAATGGGTTAACGATAACTCCGTTTTCCGAACGCTTGACCTTATCAACCTCTGCTGCCTGTTCTTCTATTGTCATATTCTTATGTATAATTCCGATTCCGCCCTCTCTGGCAATTGCAATCGCCATATGTGATTCGGTAACGGTATCCATTGCCGAGCTCATAAACGGAATATTGAGTTTTATCTTCTTTGTAAGCTGTGTTCCGAGCTCTACCATATTCGGAGTTATATCCGATTCCTGCGGTATTAAGAGCACATCATCAAAAGTAAGACCTTCCTTTGCAAACTTATCCATCTTGGTTGCTCCTTTCTGAAATAAAAATTATGGCTATTTTAATTATTTTAACAAAAAACATTCCACTTTTCAATAGCTTTTTTGCGAATTTTCTAATATTTATCAAAATTTATCAATATAGCTATATAATGCCGAACGCATTGTAGCAAAATCACTAATTTTGAAGATTTCTGTCTTAATAACAGACGAGCCTTTAAGTCCTTTTATATACCACGCTATATGCTTGCGTGCTTCTTTTATTCCTCGGCTTTCGCCCTTTTCCTCAATAAGGCTTGTGATATGCTCTAAAGCAACTGTCAGCCGTTCTCTGGGCGAGGGGAGTGAAATTTCATCGTCACCCGAAAGGCGTTGTGCTATTTGTGAAAACAGCCACGGGTTACCCTGTGCACCACGTGCGACCATTACGGCGTCACAGCCCGTATATTGAAACATATTTACAGCATCATCTGCCGACCAAATATCGCCGTTTCCGATAACAGGTATCGAAAGTGCATTTTTAACATCTCTTATAACGTCCCAGTCAGCTTTGCCGCTGTAATACTGCTCTCTTGTTCTGCCGTGTACGGCAACTGCCGCAGCACCGTTATCTTCAAGTATCTTTGCACACTCTACCGCCACGTTACTATCCCAGCCTTTACGGATTTTCGCAGTAACGGGAACAGGCGACACATCACTTACCGCACGCATTATCCTGCCCATAAGTTCAGGTGTTTTCATAAGAGCCGAGCCGTCGCCGTTATTGGCAATCTTGGGTGCCGGACAGCCCATATTTATGTCTATTATATCGGGGCTGTATTCCATAACCTTCGGAATAATTTGTGCCATAATTTCAGGCTCCGACCCGAAAATCTGGATTGCACACGGACTTTCGCCCGAAACGTCCATAAGTGAAGCTGTCTTTTTGTCGTTATAATAAAGCCCTTTTGCACTTATCATTTCGCTGTAGACCATGCCTGCGCCGAAATCACGGCAGATTTTGCGGAACGGTTTATCTGTTATCCCTGCCATCGGTGCAAGAAATATATTATTTTCAAATTCCAGGTTGCCTATCTTCAAACCGATCTTCCTTTCTAAAAAATATCGCAGTACTGCGGTATTTTTTATTAACTTTCCCAATATGTTGCCAGGTCATACAAACGTGAAAGTACTGTTATTGCCTGTTCAACTGTCATATTATCTTTAGGATATACCTTTTTTGCATCATCAAGCTGGAAAAGTCCCTTGTCAATGCACCAGCGTATATAGAAGCCTGCCCACGGGTCAACCTTTGACCAATCGGCAGTTTTTGTGCTGTAATCGGTACCGACATACATAAACAGCTTTGCGGCACGTGCCATAATTGCCGCAGCCTCCTGACGTGTTATAGTACCGTCGGGGTTGAAGTTTATACCGTCAACACCACTTAATATGCCAAGTGCATACAGACAGTCTATTGCACTGTCACGTCCGACGCAGTCAACGAAACTGCCTTCAAGATAAACTGTGCCCGTAGCCTTCATATATTCGTTCATATTGGCATAGTTACCCGTAACAACAATAAAGTTTTCTATCAGTATTGCCATTTCCTCACGGGTTATATTTTTCTCGTATTTATGAGTGAAATCATACGGTACGAGAGATTTCTTTGCGGCCTCTTTTATAGTCACCTGTGCCCATTCATGGTTGGGCAGCTTCAAAAAGTCGCTGTTTGTAACCACATTCCACTGTGCACCGCCGTAAACACCCGATTCGGAATCATAAAACTCCGACATGAGATATGTAAGCTTTTGTGCATCCGAGCTTGCCGGCATATAGCACACGAAATTGTCTTCGCCGTATGTGCCTATCTGCACACCCGAATTGTAGTAATAGCTTATAGCAGTGCCGTCCTTACACGTGAAGTTCACACACACGCCACGGAACGGGGTAGGGTTGATTTTGCGCCACAGTGTAATATTTGATGCTGTATCATAGAAGTAGCTTATATCATCACGTGATAGATTTTTATACGTGTTTCCATCAATATCGCAAATGGTTGCTGATGTTATATCGCTTTTGTCAAATATACCAGTTGCATCTGCAAAGGTCATGCTATGCGGAAGATTGACAACATCATATGCAAAAACTGATGGTGTGAGCATCATCACTGCGGTAATTATACATAAAATACGTTTCAGTATTTTAATCACCTCCATATCAGGTCTGGTACGGTGTTATTACAGCCTTTTCGCCATTGGGAAGTTCTATGTAAAGCTCGATATATCTCGGGTCTGTTTCGTCTCTGTATCCGTCAATCAGCTTGAACTGTGCCATATCTGATGCGTTTATAACACCTACGTCTGTCATATCACGGTATGTTCCTGCCTGATAGCTTCTTGTGTAGATTATGTGATAGAGCATATTGTCATCGTGTGTCTTGTAGAGGTTACGTCCGAAGATTGAGTCAATCTTGCTCATTCTGTAACGTCCGATACTGTCGCCGTCAAGTCTGTAAACACAGCCTGTAACCATAATATCTGTAAAACAAGCGCCTGTGAGGTCAGAGATGAGGTAACCTGTACCGCTCAATAAAAGCTTTGATGCATATGCAACTGTTGACGGTCCGTTGGCATCTGAGAGTATTTTCAGAATACCGTTTTCATATCTGTAGAATCTTGCGGTAAGAGTATCGCCGTTCTCTGTGATAACGATTTCTTTCGTATCGTCATTTGCGTCAAGGTCAACGATAGCCATTGAGTATACGCTGGTAAGAGAACCGAGTCCTGCTGTATAGTCGGTATCGTCAATAACAAGTACGGGTGTTGGGTCAGAAAGCACATCATATGAGCTTGAGAACGCTATATTTTCTTTTCTGCCGTCGCCGTCAAGGTCGATGTCGAATAAAGCTGAACCGTTTGAATAAAACTCTGCCTGATCTTCAAGTGTTCTGAAGCCTGTTTTCAAAAAAGCAAACGCACGGTATGGCTTACCTGTTGTTGAAATGAGGATAAGGCTGTGATGTCCGTCCCATGTAACGGCAAAATCCATTGCTTCGGCTATTGCACGAACAGGTATCATTGTACGGTTATTTATAACATCCGCCGGCTGTTCAAGCGCTATTGGCTGACCGTTTTTGTACATTACGCTTTCGCCGTACTTAATCGTTACTATGTATTCATCCTTTGTGATTGTCGCAGTCTGTGTAGGCTGGTCCCATGTAACGGTTGCACCTGCCTGTTCAAACACGGCACGTACCGGAACAAGAGTGTGACCTTCAATGATAACGGGGTTCTGGTCAAATTCGACCGCTACGTTATCAACCGTCACGCTTACAACATCATTCTCTGCATTTGCAATAACGCCTGTAAGTGCGAATGCACAGCAGGTTACTGCCATAGCTGTAAACAGCTTTTTAAGTTTCATAAAATCAAGTCCTTTCTGTGATTAAAGAATACAGTATTTTTCCATATATGCTTCCATCTTGGGAATCATATCGTCATACTTGCCCGAAGCCTTGAGGTACTCGTATATGTCGGCAACTGTCACGATTGCGTGAACATTGATGCCGTAATCTTCACCAACCTCCATAATTGCTGTTTTGCCCGGTGTTGTGCCGACTTCACAGCGGTTTACAGATATAAACATATCCTTTACCGACACATCTGCCGCACCCTGCAAAACCGGCATTGTTTCACGTATTGCCGTGCCTGCTGTTATAACGTCTTCTATTATAATGACACGGTCACCGTCCTGCGGTTTATAGCCAACGAGTGAACCGCCCTCGCCGTGGTCTTTTTCCTCTTTACGGTTAAAGAAATACGGCTTGTCAATCTCAAACTCGTTATAAAGTGCTGCCGCACAGCCTGCTGCAAGCGGAATACCCTTATATGCAGGTCCGAACATACAGTCAAACTCATCACCTATAGTTTCTTTTACAAGTTTAGCATAGAACTTGCCCAGAGTCGCTATCTGCTTTCCTGTACGGTAGTTACCTGTATTAACAAAGTACGGTGTGTTTCTTCCGCTCTTTGTCACAAAATCACCGAAACGCAAAACGTCCGATTCCATCATAAACTCTATAAATTCTTTTTTTGCTTCTGTTAACATTTTGTATTCCTCCATTTAATTACACTAATCTATAATGCATTATATCACACATTTTTCAATTTGTAAATGCTTTTTTGTTGTTATCCTTGACAAATGCTGTAAGATGTGGTATATTTGAACGTGGCACTCAATTCCATATCGAAGAACACATGCAGTGGCATTTTTGTCTTTGGCAAAAATGCACACTCTGTTTTCTATACACTGTTATGTGGATATGGAATTTGTGTGCCAACAAAAGGAGTCGTGCATTTTTCGGTGTGCCGGCTTCGTGTCGGTGCACCTTTTTTAATTGCACGCAAGATTGCTGCTACGCAAACTACGGGAAGAAAGCCTCCGATTGACGGAGGCTTTTGCCGTATTACACAAACAATGCAAAAAATGCGGGGAAAACATATAAACAACTGCCAAACTTTATAAATAATAAAGGGAAAAGCGCAACAGATGTCGAAATATTAAACCGACGGAAAAATTTCGAGCGTTTTTTGTTATTTTTTTCGGAATTGCGGTAAATATAATATGTATATAAATTGCGATTGCGTAAATAATATATTAAATTGGGGGAGGTGTTAAAATGGCATTCGTGTCAGACGATTTGTTTAACGAGATATGTATGGCAAACGATATTATTGACTATGCATCATCGTTTATCACAATCAAGAAGAACGGCAAGAACTATATGGCTTGCTGTCCTTTTCATAATGAAAAAACTCCCTCATTCAGTATTGACAGGGACAAGCAGTTGTTTCACTGCTTCGGCTGCGGTGCAAGCGGAAATTTTGTCCAGCTTGTGATGAGGCTTGAAGGTCTTGACTATAAGGATGCACTCAGCCAGCTTGCAGAGCGTGCCAATATCAAAATCCCCGAAACGGGCAGACGTGAATCGGACGCAATGACAAAGAAAAAGGATTCAATCCTTGAAATGAACAAGATTGCGGCAAGGTTTTTCTATGATATGTTAATGGATCCCGAAACAGGCAGGGACGCACGCACATACTTTGCGAACAGAAAACTGTCTAAAGAAACAATTATAAAATTCGGACTCGGCTATTCGCCAAACTCCACCGACGCACTCTTAAAGGTGTTAAAAGACAAGGGATACACGGAAGAACAAATAGTTGAGGCGGGACTTGCCGTTATGCGAAACGGCAAAGCCGTTGATAAGTACCGTAACCGTGTCATTTTCCCGATTATAAACGTGCGTGGCAAGGTTATAGGCTTCGGGGGCAGAGTTATGGGCCCGACAGAGCTTGATAACGGCATAAAACTTGCAAAATATCTGAACTCACCGCAGACGGTGGTTTATGATAAGAGCAGTAATGTGTTTGCACTAAACATCGCAAAGAACTCAAATGACAGGAGTCTTATCCTGTGCGAGGGATATATGGACGTTATATCCGTGCATCAGGCAGGAATTGCGAACTGTATCGCAACGCTCGGTACTGCACTGACAGAACAGCAGACGAAGTTACTTATGCGTTACTGTGACGAAATCCTTATCTGCTACGATATGGACGAAGCAGGCACAAAAGCGGCACTGCGTGCGATTGATATGATAAGTGCTGCAGGCGGACGTTCACGTGTGATACGCATCACGGGTGCAAAGGACCCGGACGAATATATTTCAAAATACGGCGTTTCGGGCTTTAAGACAGCGATAGATAAGGCAATGCCGTCAACTGCGTTTAAGCTATCGCTTATACGGCAGAAATACGACATCACAGATACCGACGGCAAGGTTCGGTTCGTTGACGAGATTGCCCAGTGTCTTTCAAAAATATCCGACCCCGTAGAGGTCGAGGCATACATAAAGAAAACGGCGCAGGAAACAGGAATTTCTGAGCGTGCGATTTTCGGTAAATATACGGAGTACCGCACAAAGGCACCCAAGCCAAAGCCGACAAATGAAGCTGAAAAGTTCAAACGGCGTGAGCTTCATGTTATAAACAGCGAAAAACCGAAAGAGGAGCGTGTGACGGTAACAGTTGTTGATGCAGAACGCAAACTGCTCTCGGTTATAGCAAAGAGCCGCAGGCTGTGCAATCGTGCAAGTGAGCTGATTGAGCCGGACGAGTTCTCAAACAGCATCTATACAACGCTTGCAACACGCATGTATGACAGTGCAAAAGCAGGCGATACAGTTGATGCGGCGGTTATATTAAACGAGTTTTCGGGTAACACCGATTATGAAAATATTGCGGCGGCGGTGTTCTTTAATAATGAAGAATATCTTGACGATTACAAAACAATTTACGACTTGATATATACAATAAAGCATAACAAAATTGAGGCGAGAATGGCAAAGGCAACCGACCCGGGCGAAATCTTCGACCTCATCAAGCAGAAGAACAAGCTTACGGAAGACAGAAAAGAATGGCTGTCAAAAACTTAAACTCGGAGGGGAAAACAATGGATAAAGAAAAGGAAATAACAACAAATAACGGTGAGATAACCGAGGAGCAGAAGGCGTTAATGGAAAAGAAAGCGTCTATTATGCTTGAAATCGTTGAAAAGGGTAAGAAGAACGAATTTCTAACCTACAACGAAATCCATTCGGCGTTCGACGGTATCGAAGTAACACCGGAAGAGCTTGAAAAGCTCTATGACGTGCTTGAAAGCGAAAAAATCGAAATTGTCGAGGATATGGACAAGGAGCTTGAGGATATCGAAGTATCCAAGGAAGAGCTTGAAGACTTGTCAGTTCCCGAAGGCATCAGTATTGACGACCATGTAAAGATGTACCTCAAGGAAATCGGTAAGGTAAACCTGCTCTCAGCCGATGAGGAAATGGACCTTGCACAGAAAATGGCAGACGGGGACGAGGAAGCAAAGAAAAAGCTTGCCGAAGCAAACCTCAGACTTGTTGTAAGTATCGCAAAGCGTTATGTCGGTCGTGGCATGATGTTTTTGGACCTTATTCAGGAGGGTAACCTCGGACTTATCCGTGCAGTTGATAAGTTTGACTATACAAAGGGCTACAAGTTCTCAACATATGCAACTTGGTGGATTCGTCAGGCGATAACACGTGCTATTGCCGATCAGGCAAGAACAATCCGTATCCCTGTGCATATGGTAGAAACCATTAACAAGCTCGTCAGAGTATCACGTCAGCTCGTTCAGGAGCTTGGCCGTGAACCTACACCGGAGGAGCTTGCAAAGGGACTTAATATGTCGGTTGAAAAGGTACGTGAAATCTCAAAGATTTCGCAGAAGCCGGTATCTCTCGAAACACCTATCGGTGAGGGAGAGGACAGCCACCTTGGCGACTTTATTCCCGATGATGATGCACCCGCACCGTCAGAGGCGGCAAGCTATGTATTATTAAAAGAACAGCTTGTTGACGTGTTAAAGACATTGACGCCCAGAGAAGCAAAGGTACTAAAGCTTCGTTTCGGTCTTATCGACGGCAGACAGCGTACACTTGAAGAAGTGGGTAAGGAGTTCAATGTAACTCGTGAGCGTATCCGTCAGATAGAGGCAAAGGCGTTGAGAAAACTCCGTCATCCGAGCCGTTCAAAGAAGCTCAAGGACTTCCTTGATGTTTAATTTGGAGGCTGTAATGGACTGGACAAAAGTAACTGTATATACAACCACAGACGGAATCGAACCTGTTTCAGGCAGAATGATGCAGCTTGGCATAACAGGGCTTGTGATAGAGGATGAGTCGGAATTTAACGACTTTTTAGAAGAAACAAAGGACACCTGGGACTATGTTGACGAGGATTTGGTCAAGGCAATGTCGGGCGATACACGTGTCATTGCATATGTGAGCGACGATGCATCGGGCAGAGAGCTTATGATGTCTATAAAATCATCAATGACAGAGCTTTCTGAAATGGATACCGACGGTGTCTATGGAAGACTTGAAATCGAGGTTGAGGGTACGAAAACCGAGGATTGGGCAAACGCGTGGAAGCAGTATTTCCATACAATGGAAATCGGCGAAAAAATCCTCGTAAAACCGCAGTGGGAGGAATTAACAGAGCCAACTGACAGGGTAGTATTTAACATAAACCCCGGTATGAGCTTTGGAACGGGTTCTCACGAAACCACACAGCTATGCCTTACACAGCTTGAAAAGTATGTGACACCCGGTTGTCGTATGCTTGATTTGGGCTGTGGTAGCGGAATACTCTCTGTTGTGTCACTGCTTTTAGGTGCAAAGGAAGCGTTTGCAGTTGACATTGACCCCAACTGCATCGACACGGCATATGAAAACTCTGATATGAACAACATCGACCGTGACCGTTACACTGTAATAAGCGGTAACGTAGTAACCGACCTTGATGTAAAGGAGATAATTTCACAGCATAAATATGAGGTCGTTGCGGCAAATATCGTTGCCGATGTAATAATCGGTCTTGCACCCACAGCACGCCTTTATATGAAAGAGGGCGGAGTGTTCATAACATCGGGCATAATTGATGGCAGACAGGACGAGGTAAAGGACGCACTTACAAAAGAAGGCTTTACGGTAGTCGGAATGGAGCGCAGAAAGGACTGGTGGTCAATTGTCTGCAAATAATATATCGGTTGATGGATATAATTTCTATACAGTCAAAACCAACGGCAAGAAATATATAATAGGCGGAGTACCGCAAAATTTAAAGGACATTTACATAGCCGAGGCAAAAGATGCTTCGGCGATTGTTCTCATTACGTCAAATCCGGAGTTTTGCGGCGGTGTTGGCGAGGTTGTTAAAGAAAACCCCGACATAGAGGTTTATGCAACACCTGCCGGACTGCGTAATATAAAAGAGATTATAAACCGTGACATAAACGAAAAGCTGATAAAAGACGGCATGGAGCTTGACGGGCTGAAGTTTATAGTAACCCCCGGACTTCCGTGGGTAGACACTGTATCGGTGATATACGGTAACACACTCTATTCAGGTGAGCTTTTTTCAGGCGATCGAAATTACTATAGAGAACACCTCGGTATAAACCGTGCTTTTGTCATTTCGGCACTTGACAGACTTTGTGGCTTTGAGTTTGACACAATCTGCCCTGCAGTGGGTGAGGTTAACAGAGACACAGAAACTGCATTTTCAGACTACAGAGAATTTACAAAAACCGAAACCCCGACCAAAAAACAGGTTTCAGTTATATACAGCAGTCAATACGGGTTCACAAAATCGCTTGCTGAATATGCAAAGGAAAAGCTTTGCGGTGAATTTGAAGTTTATTTATCGGATGCAGAAAATGCCGATAAAAATATTGTGGACAAATCCGATATGCTCATTATCGGTACGAACACCATAAACCGTAACGCACCGCAAAAGGTTTGGGATATTGTAACGAGCCTTGATTTGGTGAATAAACGTGGTATGCCGTATTTTGTTTTCGGCTCGTTCGGCTGGGCAGGCGACGGAATAAAGCTTATTGACAAGACGTTGCAGGCAATGGGAATGAAGCAGGCAACAAAACCTGTAGAGGTTCTTTTTGCCCCGTCGGACAAGGATTTTGAACAAATGGATAAGGCGATTGCGAAATTAGTTAGTGCAAAGTTATGAAATCCTGAAAAATAAGTTGTTTTTTGTTGACATTGACACCTTGTAGTGATATACTCGCAAGGTGTCAATTTTTAATTGGTAAAAAACAAATGGAGGTTTTAGCCGAAAGGCAGTAGAATATGGATACATTTCAACCAAAAATAATATCAACTTTAAAAGAGTATAGTTTTAAGAAGTTCGCAAACGATTTTGTTGCAGGACTTATCGTGGCAATTATTGCACTTCCGCTTTCAATAGCGTTGGCTATTGCATCGGGTGTATCACCTGAAAAGGGACTTTATACCGCAATAGTTGCAGGATTTGTCATTGCACTCCTTGGCGGAAGCCGTGTAAATATTTCAGGTCCCACTGCTGCGTTTGCAACGATAGTTGCAGGTATTGTCGCACAGTTTGGCACAAGCGGACTTATTATAGCCACCATTATGGCAGGAATAATGCTTATAATAATGGGACTGTGCAAGTTCGGTTCACTTATAAAGTACATACCCCATACAATAACAACGGGCTTTACATCGGGAATTGCAGTTACAATATGTATAGGCCAGATTAAGGATTTCCTCGGTCTTACGTTTGCTAAGGGTACTCACGCTGTTGAAACCACAGAAAAGCTTGTTGCGGTTGCAAAATCATTGGGCACTGTCAATGTCACAAGTGCGATTGTAGGTTTGGCGGCACTTGCGATACTTATCATATGGCCTAAAATAAGCAAAAAAATCCCCGGCTCGCTTATCGCTGTTGTTGTCGGAGTGGTTGTAGTGAAATGTTTTGACCTTGAGGTTAATACAATCGGTGATTTGTATCAGATTTCAGGCGGACTTCCGGGTTTTGAGCTGCCCGAGTTCAGTTTCGGCTTGGTGCGTAAACTGCTACCGAGTGCATTTACGATAGCAGTTCTTGCAGGTGTTGAGTCGCTTTTATCGTGTGTCGTATCAGATAATATGATAAACGACAAGCACAATTCAAACACCGAGCTTATCGCACAGGGTGTGGGTAACATCTTCTCGGGACTCTTTGGCGGAATCCCTGCAACAGGTGCGATTGCGCGTACTGCGGCAAATGTTAAAAACGGCGGAAAAACTCCCGTAGCAGGTATAATACACGCACTTGTGCTGTTATTGGTGCTCGTTGTTCTTATGCCGTATGCGGCGTGGATTCCGATGCCCGTAATTGCGGCTATACTGTTTATGGTAGCGTATAATATGTGCGAGTGGCGTCAGTTTGTTGATATATGCAAGACCGCACCCAAAAGCGATATCATAGTTCTTGTTCTTACGTTCATTCTGACAGTTGTATTTGACCTTGTTGTTGCAATTGAGTTCGGTTTGCTTGCGGCGGCGTTCTTGTTTATAAAACGTATGGTGGACGTCACATATATTCGTCCGTGGACATATGTTGACGAGAAAAATGTTTCGGACGAAAACCGTCTCAAGCCCGTACCGCCTAAAACACAGGTTTATGAGATTGACGGACCGATGTTCTTTGCAACATCTGATAAGATTGCATCAATTCCTGTAAAACGTGGAATCAAAACAATAATCCTCAGAATGAGAAACATTCCGGCAATTGATGCGTCTGCATTACGTGCAATAGAGGGCGTTTATGACTATTGTCAGAAACGTGATATAAACTTATTGTTCTCACACGTAAACGAACAACCGCTTCTGGCAATGAAAAAAGCAGGTTTCTATGAAAAAGTGGGCGAGGAAAACTTCCTCCAAAATATTGACGCAGCATTGGCATATGCTGAAGAATTATCGAAAAAATCTGTCTTGAAGGCTGATTGATTTTAGATGCAGAATGAACAAAACCCGTCCGACGGTGTACGCGTGTACTCCAAGTGGCGGGTTTTGTTTATAGTTCAAAGGATAAATAAAAAGAAATCCGCATAAATTGCGGATTTCAACCATATACAATGTAATTTTTGTACAGTCCTGCCTTTGAACGTTCTGCGCTAAAAGCAACAGCCCTTAGTCATACATATGCTCTAAAATCAAGCAAACATCCGCTTTTGACGGTACACGGGGATTTGTTGCGGTACACGCATCGGCAATTGCCTTTTCTGCCATCTGCTCAACTGCGTTCATATATTCCTTTCGCTCAACACCGCACTGTGAGATTGAAAGCGGAATGCTCATTTCCTCGTTCATAAAATGAATCCAGCCCACGAGTGCACGTATGGTAGTGATTTCGTTGAAGTTATTAACGCCTAAAAGCTTTGCGATGTTACAGTATTTTTCAACGCATTTCGGGTAATCCTTACGGCTCTTTGAGTGCTTGTTGATTCCTGAGTTAAACTCAATTACGTGCGGAAGAACAATGGCGTTTGCTCTGCCGTGAGGAATATGGAATCTTGCACCGATTGCGTGTGCGATACCGTGGTTTAAGCCGAGCGATGCACTGTTGAATGCAAGACCTGCAAGGCACGATGCAACGTGCATCTTCTTTCTTGCGTGAGTATCGTTATTGTCAAGATACGAGCGGAGCAGGAACGTGCCGCAGATTTCGATTGCCTTTTCTGCAAGAGCTGCAGAAAACTCGTTGTTGTTAATGCTCACGTATGCCTCGATTGCGTGTGTTAAAACGTCCATACCTGTGTCTGCTGTAACCGATGCCGGAACAGTCTTTACAAGCTCTGCATCAAGGATTGCTTCTGTCGGGAGCATTGACTCGCTCACGAGCGGATACTTCATATTCTTTTCTGTGTCTGTTACAACCGAGAAGCTTGTAACCTCCGAGCCTGTACCCGATGTTGTCGGGATAGCGATGAGTGCAATGTCCTTACCGTTTGCACGAACTGCAAACTCACGTATTGCCTTTGCTGAATCAATCGCACTTCCGCCACCGAGCGCTATTACGCAGTCGGGATCAAGCTCAAGCAGTTTCTTAACCCCTGCTGAAATCTTATCAAGCGGAGGGTCAGGCACCACATCGGAGAAAATAGAGAAGTCTATAAATGCCTGCTGTAATCTCTCCGTAACTTGTGGCAATAACGGACTCTTTGCAATGAACGGGTCAGTTATTACCATTATTTTTTTGTATTGAAGCTCAAGAATTCTGTCAAGAGCGTTGTCGCCGAAAAATATTTTCGTGCGTATATCGAAGCTTTTCATAACTTATCTCTCCATAAAATTGTTATTGTTATTATACTATAGAAAAGAAATAATTTCAATACCCAAAGACCAAAACATTACCTTTTTTCAGAAAAATGTTGCAAAATTTCTGATTCTGTGTTATAATGGAAAGGAAATGTGGAATAATTTACTGAAAGGAGATACGAAAATGGCAGAAAAGAAGAAAAAGGCATTGACATATAACGGAAAACCTCTTGTAAGATGCGGAAACCGCGTATATTACGGAAACCTTGAGGATAAACTCATACTTGTACTTGATATAACAAAGACTAAGAAGGTAAAAGGTCTTGAAGTTGCAAGCGAGGTGCTCGTTCAGGTAATGGATAACACAGGCGAGCTTGGCAAGGGCCAGGTATTCAGAAAGGCAGTAAGAGAGGATTTATACAAGGCACTCGATATAGGCGAGTGGTGGTTAAAGGATGCTTTGAAACAGTTTGCATAATACGGTTGGTTCTTTTGGCGCAGAACGCTTTGCTACGAACGAAACTCACCACTCGACGTACCAACGTACGCCGTCGGGCTCGCTTCGTCCGTTCTGCATCCAAAATCCCGCAACCGTGGCAGGTGCTTTTGGTGCAGGTCGCTTTGCTACGAACGAAACAAAGAACAGTGTTGCAATGCAACACTGTTCTTTTACATCCTCACGCTCTCGCCGTTTTCGGCAAGATATTTTTTCAAATCACAAATTTCAATTTCTTTAAAGTGGAACAGGCTTGCCGCAAGCACTGCATCGGCTTTGCCTTTTGTAAATGCGTCAAGGAAATGCTCCATAGTACCTGCACCGCCCGATGCAATAACGGGGATTTTAACGCTTTCGGACACTGCACGTGTGAGTTCCAGGTCATAACCTGCCTTTGTGCCGTCGCAGTCCATACTTGTGAGCAGGATTTCGCCGGCTCCCAGCTCTTCCGCTTCCTTTGCCCATTTGAGTGCATCAAGACCTGTGTTCACACGTCCGCCGTTGAGATATACCTCCCAGCCTGTGCCGTCTGCCTTGCGTTTTGCATCAATTGCACATACTACGCACTGTGAACCGAATTTTTTCGCCGCATCACGTATGAGCTCGGGGTTCTTGATTGCCGCACTGTTTACCGAAACCTTGTCAGCGCCTGCGTTAAGGATAGTTCGAAAATCCTCAACTGTACGTATTCCGCCACCGACAGTGAACGGGATAAACACACATTCGGCAACCTTTTTAACCATATCAACAACCGTGTTTCTTGCATCGCTTGATGCTGTTATGTCAAGGAACACAAGCTCGTCAGCGCCTGCTTTATCGTATGCTGCGGCACACGCAACCGGGTCGCCTGCATCTATTAAATTAACGAAATTTACGCCCTTTACCACGCGTCCGTCCTTGACGTCAAGGCAGGGGATTATTCTTTTTGCATACATATATAATGTCCTCCGTTACAGACTGATAAATTTCTTCAGAATTTCGAGCCCCGCCGTACCGCTTTTTTCGGGGTGGAACTGCACGGCAAAAACGTTGCCTTTTTCGATGCTCACCGCAAGCTCCTCGCCGTACGAGGTATATGATGAGATTATTTCCTTGTCGTCCGGCTCAATGTAGTATGAATGAACGAAATACATAAACTCACCCGATTCGGGCAGAATTCGGCTTTCCTTTGCAGATGTGAGGTTATTCCAGCCCATATGCGGAATTTTAAGACCGCAATCGGAGATTTTTACGACCTTACCGCCAAACACTCCAAGTCCCTCGACTCCCGGACTTTCTTCACTTTGTTCAAATAAAAGATGCAGTCCGAGACATACGCCTAAAAACGGACGTGTGCCGTCTGCGGCTTCTTTTACGGTATCAAAAAGACCGCTGTTTCTGATACATTCCATTGCATCGCCGAACGAGCCGACACCGGGCAGTATAACGTGGTCGGCATTAAGGATAGTTTCCTTATCGCTTGTTATAACCGACTCTGCGCCTAAAAAGTCGAGTGCATTCTTAACGCTGTGCAGATTTCCTGCACCGTAATCTATTATTGCTATCATTGTTATTTTCCTTTTCACTTTAATATCCTATATTTTAACACACAATCGGGCATAATTCAATTAAAAAATAAAATTTTTTTGCAAAAACTCTTTTTTTTTGACGGCAAATGTGATATACTGATTAGTAATGATTTTAAGAGGAGCAAAATTCAAATGAAAAAGGTTGGATTTGATAACGAAAAATACTTAAAAATGCAATCGGAGCAAATCCGTAAGCGTATTGCACAGTTTGGCGGCAAGCTTTATCTTGAGTTTGGCGGCAAGCTTTTTGACGATTACCATGCAGCACGTGTACTGCCGGGTTTTGAGCCGGACAGCAAGATGCGTATGCTACAGCAGTTAAAGGACGAGGTTGAAATCGTTATTGCGATAAATGCGGCGGATATTGAATCGAATAAAATACGCGGTGACCTCGGTATTCCGTATGATGAGGACGTGTTAAGACTCATAGATACTTTCCGTGAGCTTGGTCTTTTTGTGGGCAGTGTTGTGCTTACAAGATACAATTCACAGCCGGCGGCAAACACATTCCTAAAACAGCTCACTGCACTCGGAATACGTTGCTACTGTCATTACCCGATAGAGGGTTATCCGTCTGATGTTGCGCACATCGTAAGTGAGGACGGATTCGGAAAGAACGAATATATAGAAACAAGCCGTTCACTTATAGTTGTTACTGCACCGGGACCGGGAAGCGGTAAAATGGCAACTTGTCTGAGTCAGCTTTATCATGATTACAAGCGTGGCGTAACGGCAGGTTATGCGAAGTTTGAGACGTTCCCGATATGGAACATTCCGCTCAAGCATCCTGTAAACCTTGCATACGAGGCGGCAACGGCAGACCTTAACGATGTTAATATGCTTGATCCGTTCCACTTGGAGGCGTACGGCGAGACGGCTGTTAACTATAACCGTGACGTTGAGATTTTCCCTGTGTTGAGTGCAACATTCAAGAAAATCCAGGGCGAATGTCCGTATAAGTCACCGACAGATATGGGCGTTAATATGGCAGGAAACTGCATAATTGACGATGATGTATGCTGTGAGGCGTCAAAAATGGAAATTTTGCGCCGTTATTATGCCGCAGGCGTAAAACGCTACAAGAATCAGTCTGATGATGACGGTGAGATAAGAAAGCTTGAACTTCTGATGAATCAGTCGGGAATAACATCTGATATATGCCCGGCAGTTTCGGCATCGCTTATAAAGGCTGAAACAACAGGTGCACCGGCGGCGGCAATGGTATTGCCCGACGGCCGTGTTGTTACGGGTAAGACTACAACAACACTTGGTGCGGCGGCGGCGCTTATTCTTAATGCGTTAAAGGCTTTGGGTGATATTGATGATAATCTTCACCTTATTTCAGCAAACATATTAGAGCCGATTTGCGAGCTCAAAACGCAGTATTTAAAGCATAAAAACCCAAGACTGCATATTGAAGAAGTGCTTCTGGCACTTACTGTATCGGCACTTACAGACCCCGTAGCCGACAAGGCAACAAAACAGCTTTCAAAGCTTTCGGGTTCTGATGCGCATTTCTCGGTAATTATAAGTGCAGAGGACGAAAAGAACCTGCGCCGACTCGGCATAAACGTAAGCTGTGAAGCAAAGTATGAAAATAAGCAGTTGTATCACAGAAACGGATGATAATAATAAAACGAAACAAAACTTGTTCCGGCAGACCACTGGCTTTGTCAGTGATCTGAGCGGCTTTCGATGAAAGCCGCTCTTTCGGTTTCTGAATTCAAATAATTTTAACAATGGGAAGTTTAGTGTGTTGGAATAGTCTTATTTTTTTATAAAGAACTTCTTTGCCGCATACAAACTCACCTAAAACAATAAAATTTTGTTAAGTAACACAGTACATTTATTGACATTTACGTTTTAGTGTGTTATAATTTAGCAGAATACAAATATGCTAGGAGATACTAAATATGAAAAATCGATTAGAAACATATTATGGTACAGCCGTTTGGAAAATAGACACACCTTTTGAAAATTGGTTAGGGAAAAAAGCGGATAAGAGTGAGTTTTTCAAGAAATTATACGTTCTTTATTATAAAATTTTCGACAAAGAGTATTATAATAAAGGACTTAAGATGATAGAAGATGCTATCAACGATTTTAATCTTAACAACAGCGATATAGTATGTCGTCTTTCGAAAAAAGAATTAAAAAGAGATATGATTTATACTCTGCATAGATTCGGTGCAGACTTTCAGGAGTATTTCGTTTTTGAATATTATGCAAGAAACACTTTCGGCAGGGAAGAGTTTATAACAAATAAGCGTAGATATAAATATTATCATTTGCTTAATGCTGATGAGAATTTTGTCCTGTTTGAGGATAAAAAGAAAACTTACGAACTTTTTAAAGAGTATTATGGCAGAGATGTTTTGCCGGTAGATACTGCTGACGATAAGCAAGCATTTTTGGAGTTTGCTGCCAAGCATACTACATTTATGTATAAACCGGTTGGTGGTGCTGAAGGTCGCGGGATTCAAAAAGTTGTTGCTAATTCAGCAAAGGATGCTGAAACATTCTTTGATAATATTATTGACAAGGGTAGATTTGTGGCTGAAGAAGTAATCGTCCAGGATGAAAGAATGGCTGCATTACATAAAGAGTCGGTCAATACCGTTCGTGTCCCGGCAATAATATGCAAGGGCGAGGTTAAAATTTTCCATCCGTTTTTCAGAGTTGGAATCGGTGATGCAGTTGTTGACAATAATGGGTTCGGCGGTATTGCGGCAAGCGTTGATGCGGAGACGGGAATTGTGTATACTCGCGGCTTGACAAAAAAAGGACATTGGTATGTAAAGCATCCTGATACTAATGTTCCCATTGTCGGATTCCAGATTCCTGAATGGGATACATTAGTTGAACTTACTAAGAAAATGACTCCGATGGTTGAAGGAACAAGATATATTGCGTGGGATTTTGCTTTAACCGAAAAAGGATGGGTTGTTGTTGAAGCAAATGCGTTAGGCGGAGTTTGCCCGTTGCAGGGTCAGGACAAAATCGGCAGAAAGTATGAGTTGTTAGAACTCATTAATATGGGAAAATAAAAACGGTAACCCCCATGTTTGCCGATACATCAGAAATATACAGGACGGAGCGATTTTCGCTCCGTTTTTTGTTGATTTTTATACCAAAAAATTCTTTACATAAAAAATTCCCTGTTGCACACAATAGAATTGTAAATTTAAACAAAAGGAGCAAATCATATATGAAAGCAACAGGAATTGTAAGAAGAATAGACGATTTGGGCAGAGTGGTAATCCCGAAGGAAATTCGCCGTACAATGCGAATCCGTGAAGGAGACCCGCTGGAAATATTTACCGAAAAAGACGGTGAGGTAATATTTAAAAAATATTCACCTATCGGTGAGCTTGGCGATTTTGCGACCAACTATGTTGAAACACTTGCAAAGGCAAGCGGACATGGCGCTTGTATAACAGACCGTGACAATGTAATCGCCGTTTCGGGACTACCGAAAAAGGAGCTTATGGAAAAGCGTGTTTCACAGGAGCTTGACAGTATTATGAACGACAAAGTGACAGTGACATATGAGTCGGGCAAGGTTGTATCAATTGCAGACGGTAATGATAAGTACAATGCAGGCGTTGTTGTTCCGATAATTTCGGAGGGTGACACAATCGGTTCGGTTGTATTCGTTATGAAAGAGGGCGAAAAACCGTCAGAGGTAGAAGATAAACTTGCAGAAACCGCAGCAGGATTCTTAGGCAAGCACATGGAAGGTTGAAGAATATCGGTGAAGGAACCTTCACCGATATTTTTGGGTATAAACTATAGAATATGATTAAATTGAATAATAAAACTGATTAAAAATTGTAGAAATTGTCATCATAAAACAATTGAAAAAATTATCAAAAAATGTTATAATTATATTGTAAGAATCACTATAGGATTAAAAGGAGATATACAATGACCATTAACAATTTTCAGGAAATTACAACAGACGCAACGCCAACAGTAGGTAAACTCAGCATCATCAGCATGAAAGGCTGTGAGGAGTTCACTGAAAAAATCGACTGGTATCTTCGCCAGATGCGTGAAGCTGAAGGTGTTGAGACATATGTTACACACGTAACATGTCCGAGATTCGGAACAGGCGAGGGAAAGGGAGTAATTGACGAAACTGTAAGAGGCCATGACGTATATATTATCTGTGACTGCTTCAACTACGGTGTTACATATAAGATGTACGGCGTTGAGAATCATATGAGCCCTGATGACCACTATCAGGACTTGAAGAGAATTATCGCTGCAATGGGCGGTAAAGCAAGACGTGTAACAGTTGTTATGCCGATGCTTTATGAGGGCAGACAGCACAGAAGAAGCGGTCGTGAATCGCTTGATGCGGCACTTATGCTTCAGGAGCTTTCAGCAATGGGTGTTAAGAATGTTATCACATTCGATGCGCACGACCCCAGAATTGCAAATGCAATCCCGCTTTCAGGTTTTGATGATGTTCAGCCGACATATCAGATGATTAAGGCACTTGTAAGAGCAGTTCCTGATGTAAAACTTAATAAGTTTGATACGGTTGTAATTTCACCCGACGAGGGCGGAATGCAGAGATGTATGTACTATAGTGCAGTGCTTGAGCTTGACCTCGGTATGTTCTATAAGCGTCGTGACTATTCAAGAGTAGTTGACGGTAAGAACCCGATTGTTGCACACGAGTATCTTGGCCGTGATGTTGACGGTAAGGACGTAATCATTGTTGACGATATGATTTCATCAGGTGAGTCAATGATAGACGTTGCATCAAAGCTCAAGAAAAACGGTGCAAAGAGAATATTTGTATTCACATCATTTGGTTTGTTCGTAAATGGTCTTGAAGTATTTGATAAGGCTTATGAAGATGGCGTTATAGATAAGATATTCACAACTAACCTTATCTACAGAAATCCCGGTCTTGCAGAGCGCGAGTGGCATTATGAGGTTGATATGTCAAAGTATGTATCACTTCTCATAGATACACTTAACCACGATGGTACAATTTCGCATCTCTTGAACCCGGTTACAAAGATTCAGAACCTTATTGAGAAAATGGGAAATAAATAATTTACAGTTTTTTAATAATTAGATATTGATTTTTTCCTCTGTTAGTGGTATTATATAATAGTTAAAACGCAGAGGCGGAAAAATTCTGCTGCTGTTAGTAACATAACAGCAGCATTTAATTTGAAAGGAAGAAAAAGAAAATGAACAATAATAAGAAAAAAGCAGATGTTAGTGTAATTATAATGGTTTTGGTTGTTGTTGCAGTGTTGGTACTTGGTGGTTTTGCAGTAGCACCTAAAATCAAGGAAACAATGGCAACAAGACAGGCAGAACAGCTTGCAGAGCGTATGCAGAACGGTACTGCTACAGTTAGTGACCTTGCAAACAGCGAAGGTATGAATTTTGACGAGCTTCTTGTAAAGTATGAGTTATCAGCAGACGATGTCAAGGAAGATACACTTCTTAGCGAATTTGAGGAAAAACTTACTCTCAAGAATTTCTGTACCTATGTAGGTGTAGAATATTCAGACGAGGCTCTTGAAGAATATAAGACCTATGCAGAAACTGCTGAAGCAACTGAGGAAGAAACCGAAGAAGCTAAAGAAGATGAGAAAGAGAAAGTTGAAATCACAGCGGATACAACAGATATGCAAATCAAGTACGATGTTGCATCATATCTGTACTCATTACAGCAGGAAGAGCTGAACGGTCCGGTTGAGGTTGACCCTGAAGCGGAAGCCGGAACTGAAGCAGAAGCAGATGCCGAATAATACAAGGAGGATAATAAAATGGATAACGAGAAGTTAAACAACGAAGTTGAAGAGGCAGTTGAAGAGGTTGTTGAAGAAACTGTCATAGAAGAAACTGTAGAAACAGAAGAGACGGTTGAGGAAACTGTTGAAGAAACAGCTGAAGATGTTGCTGAAGAAGAAACTGTCGAAGAAATTGCTGATGAACCTACAGAGGCAGAAGATGCGACAGAAGAAGATACAGAGACAACTGAAGAGCCGGAAGTTACTATTGTGCAGATTTGGCAGTGCCCTGAATGTGAAACAGTATGCGATGACGAAGTGTGCTCAGTGTGCGGTGCAGAGTGCGAGCTCATAGAAATCGAGGCTACAGCAGGCGAGATAACTGAGGGACCTCGTAAGAATATTGGTAAAATAATAGGCGGTGCAGTTGCTGTAGTATTGGTTGCTATTGTTGCATTGTGGTATTTCGGCGTGATAAACCCGTATGAAATAGGTTATGTTGACGTGTCGGGAGTTACTCTTGAAGAACTTGCTGACCAGAGCGGTTTCTCTCTGAAAGAATACAAAAAGGTAAACGGCCTTTCATGGCTTATGCCCAAGTCAACAAACGAAAATGCAGTAAAGAACAACATAAAAGTAAAAACAACAATTGCACAGAGCGGTATGACATTTGAGGACTTCAAAGAATACTACGGTTGGGATGATAAAATAACAGAAAATTCAACAGTAGGTGAGGCTCTTGGTGAGACAAAGCTTGAAATAATACTTGGTGTAAAGGGAACTGAAAAAGAAATAGCTGAACAGACGCTCGCTTCATTCAAGGAGTTTTATGGCTTTGGCGATGAGGTAACGCTTGATACACTTTACAAGGATGTAAGAGTGGCTATTGATAAAAAGACAAGAGAAACCCGCTTAGAACAGGAAAAAGCTGCTAAAGAAGCTGAAAAGGAAGCAGATAAAGAAGGAAAGTCCGATGAAGCAAAGGTAGAAACAAAGGATGCAGAGACTTCGCCTGAAACAGAGGAGAAAGCTGAGTAAAACAGGTTTTTGCATACAGGAGGTGCCATGATGAGTGAAGAGACGCTTGAAAAAATCAATGACACAGAAGAAATTCATGAGCCGGAGATAAATGAGGAACTCACTGAAGATGTAAAGAAAAGACGTCCGTTAGTAATCATTATTCCGATAGTGCTGGTGCTGGTTGTTGCAATAGGTGGTCTGGTTGTAGCACTGCTGCGTTTTACTGGAGTCATAAATCCTTATGAAAAGGATTACATTGACATTACTGGCAGGACAGCTGCGGATGTTGCAAAATCGAAAAACTATAAATATGAAAAGTTTTTGAAAGAATACGGATTGCCGGAAGATATGCCCAAAAGCACCTCTGAGCGTGCAGTTTTTTATAACATACCTGTCAAAAAGTATGTTGAAAAAACACCGGGGATAGAAAGCTTTGAACAGCTGAAAGCTGATATGGGCTGGGACGACACTATAACAGAAGAAACAACTATGGGTGATGCATTGGATAAAACAAAGCTCTCATATTATGTCGGCGAAGAACAACTCGAGCGGTTTAAAGCGTTATACGGTTTGGATGAAACAGTAACCGGTGACACGCTATACGGTGAAGTTCGTAATATTGTAGATGCAAAAGAAAAAGAATTCAGACAGACGATTTACAAGAATACACCTTCGCCGGTTCCTACAGAAGAAGTGGAACACTTAACAGGTGAATAAAAAACGGAGGAAAACCTCCGTTTTTTCGTTAAAAAACCACTTTTGTGTTGACCGAAAGGTTGTTTTGTGATAAAATCATAATGTATAATGTGAAAAAGGGGGTGTGCAAAATGGAACTCAATATATCCGACGGTGCAAGAAGAATCATCAGACGCATAGAAGCATCGGGTTTTTCTGCGTATGTTGCAGGTGGTGCGGTGCGTGACCTTATAATGGGCAAAACTCCGCACGATTATGATATTGCTACCAATGCACGCCCGGATGATATAAAGAAACTTTTTACTAAAACTATTGATACGGGTATAGAGCACGGCACGGTTACTGTTGTAGAAAACAAGACCGGTTATGAAATAACAACGTTCCGTCGTGACGGTGAGTACAATGACAGCCGTCATCCTGAGGATGTTATATACGTCAATGACCCCAGAACCGACTGTCTGCGCCGTGACTTTACAATCAATGCAATGATGTATAATCCCGATTCAGGGCTGATTGACTTTTTTTGCGGAAAAAGGGATATTCGTCAAGGTATAATCAGATGTGTCGGTAATGCAGAGGCGAGATTTAAAGAAGATGCATTGAGAATGCTTCGTGCAGTGCGATTTAAGGCACAGCTCGGATTTGTTTTCGAGGACAAGACGGCACAGGCGATAAAGAAGTGTGCAGTGCTTATAAAGAAAGTAAGCAAAGAACGGATTCTTGCAGAGCTTAACAAAATACTTTTGTCGGAGAATCCCGACGCAGTGCGTGACTTGCACGAGCTGGGTTTGTTGAAATTTATTCTTCCTGAGCTTGACAGATGTTTTGGCGAGGCGCAGCGTAATAAGTATCATATATATGATGTGGGCGAGCACATAATGCAGGCGGTCAAAAACACACCGGGAGATTTGGTTCTGCGCTGGGCGGCGCTTTTGCATGATACAGGCAAGCCGTGCTGTTCATCCGTTGATGCACAGGGCATAATCCATTTCTATGGTCATCATCGTGAAAGCCGAAGGATAGCAGTTGATGTTTTACACAGACTGCACATGGACGCAGCATCAATAAAAGACATCTCTTTGCTTGTAGAAAACCATGATTACAGAGTTGAAGCAACATTTACTGCAGTAAAGCGGATGATGTCAAAAACAGGCGCAGAATTATTTGAAAAACTTCTTATTTTACAGCGTGCAGATAACATGGCAAAGAACCCCAAGCATTTACCTGAGAAAATGCGGCGAATAAACGGCGGTCTTGACATTTTCCGTCAGGTGCTTGCATCGAAACAGCCTTACCGTGTTTCTGACCTTGTTATAAACGGCAGAGACTTAATGACTTTGGGTTACCGTCAGGGTAAAGAAATCGGCGATGCATTAAAAATACTACTTGATGAGGTAATAATAAAACCCGAACTCAACACACGCTTGTATCTTATGAAGCGTGCAAAAGAAATAAAGGGAAGAATGCGATGAGCAAATATATAGATTTAACGAAAATTCTCACAAAACTCCCCGATTACGTGTTTGATTATATTCAGGTTGCGTATGATGGTGAAAGTATAAACACGCAGATTGGCTACAGTATAGATATAAAAACATTTCTTGACTATCTGATAAAATTCAAATTCGGAAAGAACACTTCTCCCGAAGATATTACTGCAGATATGCTTAATGAAGTAACATTGCGTGATTTAAACGGGTTCAAAGCGTATCTTCGTGAGTATGAGAGCGAATACATGAGTGCAACAGGCAGGGTTATAAAGCGGACGAGAACGAATAACGAATACGGTATAAACCGTAAGCTATCGGGCATACGTGGTCTGTTTCTTTATCTGTATAAAAACGATTTGATTGACCATAATGTAACAGACAAGCTCGATTTCAAAAAGCTTCATCAGAAAATGAAGCGTCCGCTTAATACCAATGACGTTATGAACCTCATAAATGTAATATACAACGGTGAGGACTATTTCGAGGGCAGAAACCGTGCATCATACCTCAATAGAAAACAGCGTGATATTGCGTTGTTTACTGCGTATCTTGGTACGGGCTGCCGTGTTTCGGAACTTGTAAATCTCAACATAACAGATGTGGATTTTGAGACCTCATCATTCCTCATAACCCGTAAGGGTGGTGACCGTCAGGAAATCTTTATGCCTGTTCAGGTTGAAAATGAGATGTTAAAATATGTCGAGGAACGGCTGGCAGACGAAGAAACAAAGGATACCGACCCACTGTTTATAAGTCGTAACAGAAAACGTATTTTACCGCAGACGGTGGAAAAGAATCTTAAGAACTACTGTCGTGCTGCAGGTATAACTGACCCTGAAAAAATGCATCCGCACTCGTTGAGACGTACGTTTGCGTGTAATTTAATCGCAGACGGCATTGACATCAAAATGGTTGCCGAGCTTATGGGACATAAAAATATCGAGGTTACTCACAGATATTATACGCAGTATGCTGCAGAGCGGCGTAAGCAGGTTATGCGCTCGCTTGATATAACGGGCAGAAAGGAAGACGAAAATGGATAATGTAAAGCATCCCGACGGAGTTGTTACTGTAAATGACAAAGCAGTTAAGCAGATTGCAGTATATACAGCATGTGGCTGTGATGGTGTTGCCGGCATGAGTGAAAAGTCGAGAGTCGGCGAAACTGCAAAATTTGTAACAGGTAATGCAGATTCTTCGGGAGTATATATAACGAAGACAAAATCGGGCATTAAACTTGATTTATATGTGGCATGTGTTCACGGTGCTGATGCAAAATCACTGTCAAAAGAAATTGAAACTGCTGTCAAAGACGCTTTTCCATGTACGGGAATACCTGTAAAGGAAGTTTTGGTACATATAAATGATGTCAGATAACGGGTGATTATACTATGGGACTTGATAAATCCATACAGTATCTCAAAGGCGTGGGTGAAAAACGCGCAGAACTGTTTAACAAAAAAGGAATAAAAACTGTAGAAGACCTGTTGTATTTTTTTCCGCGAACACATGAGGATAGAAGTGTGATAAAACCGATTTCAGAGTGTAGTGAGGGCGAAACGGTATGTATCAGTGTTACCGCATATCAGGATCCACAGGACAGATACGTAAGACGTAATATGCTTATTACGTCTTTAGTTGTATTTGACGATTCGGGTATGATGAACATTGTCTGGTATAATAATAAGTATATCAAAAACAATATAAAAGCGGGCAGTAAATATATCTTTTTCGGAACAGTTACGCGAAATAAGCAGGGCAGAATACAAATGACTGCACCTATATTTGAAAAGCAGGGTAACGAGCGTTTCACTGGCAAAATTGTGCCTGTCTATCCATTAACTGCAAATTTATCGCAGAAGGTAGTGCAGACCACTATGGAAACAGCACTCAACGAAGCAGGCAGAATGACGGAGTATCTTCCTGAAAAAATACGTGAAAAGTATATGATAGCCGAGCTTAATTTCTCGATGCAGAATATACACTTCCCGACAGATTTTGAAAGCTACAATATTGCACGTACGAGATTTGTGTTTGAGGAGCTTTTGGTGCTTCAGCTTGCATTACGTGAACGCAGACAGAAAAACACACAGAACGTGGGCAGAAAATTTACCGATGTAAAATGCATAAGAGAATTGACCGATTCGATGCCGTTTGAGTTAACGGGTGCGCAGAAACGTACCGTAAACGAAATTTGCCGTGACTGTATGTCGGGCAAGCAGATGAACCGTCTTGTTCAGGGTGATGTTGGCTCGGGAAAAACAGCGGTTGCCGCAGCTGCAATTTTTATGGCTGTCAGAAACGGGTATCAGGCGGCAATGATGGCACCGACAGAAATTCTTGCACAGCAACACGCAGACTCGCTGGGCGAGTTGTTTGGTAAGCAAGGCATTAAAACTGCATTTTTATCGGGTAGCACGAAAGCAAAAGAAAAACGTGAAATTTTGGAAAAAATTGCATCGGGTGAGGTGCAGGTCGTAATAGGCACGCACGCACTTATACAAGAGACCGTGGAGTTTAAAAATCTCGGGTTTGTAGTAGCAGACGAGCAACACCGTTTCGGAGTTGAACAACGTGCAAAGCTTATGGCAAAAGGTGAAAATCCGCATATGCTTATTATGTCGGCTACACCTATTCCCAGAACACTTGCACTTATCCTCTACGGAGATCTTGACATTTCTATAATCGACGAGCTTCCTCCGGGCAGAAAACCCGTCAAGACATATTCTGTAAACGGGAATATGCGTAAGCGTGTCTATGATTTTATTGAAGAAAACATCAAAAAAGGAATGCAGGCATATGTTGTATGCCCGCTTGTAGCAGAAACCGAAAAGAGCGACCTTGAAAACGCCGAGGAGCTTGCCAAAAAGCTTGCCGAAAGCTATCCCGATATAAATGTCGGACTTATGCACGGCAAAATGAAACCTAAAGAGAAGGATGAAACAATGTCACGGTTTGTATCAGGTGAGATTGATGTGCTTGTGGCGACAACAGTTATTGAGGTTGGCGTTAATGTGCCAAATGCCAATATAATGGCAATCGAAAACGCCGAGAGGTTCGGGCTTTCGCAGTTGCATCAGCTACGTGGCCGTACAGGCAGAGGCAGCGAACAGGCATATTGTATTCTGATAACCGATACTGACAATGAGATAACAAAAAAGAGAATGGATACAATGTGCGAATCAAACGACGGATTCTATATAAGTGAGCAGGACTTGAAGCTTCGTGGTCCGGGCGACTTTTTCGGAACACGCCAGCACGGATTGCCGGAAATGCGGATTGCAAATCTTTTTGAGGATAAAGCAATTTTAAAACTGTCGCAAGAGGCGGCAAAAGAAGTTACTGATGACGGGCTTGACAGCTATCCGCTTTTAAAAAAGCGTTGCGAGGCGTTGCTTTCAGAGGATATTGTTATGAACTGATATTCCAAAAAGTACAAGTTATATTTTTTCTTCTTCTGCAAATGCTATAATCGGGAAATGAAAGTTCCTGTAATTAAGAGAGAAGGAGAAAATGAAAATGTCAAAGAAATCAAAGAACGCTGCTATGGAGCAGTTCAAGATGGAAACAGCACGTGAAGTAGGAGTAGATCTCAGCCAGAACTATAATGGTGACATCACATCAAAGCAGGCAGGCTCTGTTGGTGGCAACATGGTTAAGAAGATGATCGAGGATTACGAAAACAAGATGAAATAAATAAATTCATCGCATAAGGATGCCGATTAACGTTATTGGCATCCTTTTTTCTTGTCAAAAACGGCTATCGAAATATATGAAAAAACAAAAACAGATAGACAAGTTGCACAGATATAAAAAAAAGTAAAAAAAAATGAAAAAAAGTGTTGACAAGAAGGAAATGATGTGGTAAACTAATATAGCTGTCGCAGTTGAGCGGCAGGATGTACATTGAAAAAT
>JAZRPM010000029.1:0-118625 GCA_045649185.1 Candidatus Ornithomonoglobus sp.
TAGGTTTTAAAACGCTCTGTGAAGGTGTCGAAACGAAAGAGCAAGAAGAAGCGGCGATAAAAGCAGGGTGTGATCTCCTTCAGGGATTCTACTATTATAAACCTATGCCGGTAGCGCAGCTTGAAAAAGTATTTAATGAAAATTCAGGAGGTGTTTAAATGCTGTCCGTAATTATTCCTGCATATAATGAGGAATTATCCATAGAAAGAGCTTACTATACAATATCGAAGATTTTAAGAGAAGCTGAAATTAACAATGAAATTATTTTTATTGATGATGGCTCTACTGATACTACATATGAAAAAATAAAAAATTTAGCCGATAAAGAAAAAAATATATATGGACTGCATTTTTCAAGAAATTTTGGGAAAGAAGCAGCCATCTCAGCAGGCCTTGCAAGTGCTGCGGGAGATGCGGTTGTAGTAATTGATTGCGATCTTCAACATCCTCCAGAAAAAATTGTCGAAATGTATCGTTTATGGCAAGAAGGATATGAAATTGTTGAGGGCATTAAAAAAACAAGAGGCAAAGAAAGCAAAATGCATGGCTTTGCTGCAAGAAAGTTTTATTCAATTATCAGTTCGGTAGTAGGATTTGATATGTCAAACGCTTCTGACTTTAAACTGCTTGACCGTAAGGTTGTAGATATACTCAATAGAATTCCTGAAAGAAAAGGCTTCTTCAGAGCTATTTCTTTTTGGGTAGGATATCACAAAACAACTGTTGAATTTGAGGTTAATGAAAGACTTGAAGGTGAATCAAAATGGTCTGCCATAGGTCTTTTGAAATATGCTGTTTCAAATATTTCTGCATATTCAACAGCACCGATGCAAATCGTAACGGTGCTTGGCGTTATGATGCTTGTTATTACTGCTATTTTCAGCGTTTGGGCACTGATGGAAAAAATCCGTGGCATTGCCCTTGAGGGTATGACAACTGTTATAATTATCCTGATATTTATAGGAAGTATCATGATGATAAGTCTTGGTATTATCGGATATTATGTTGCTCGTATTTATGATGAAATTAAAGGAAGACCGAAATATATTGTTTCTTCAACTTGCAGGAGCAAAGAATAAAAATAGTTTTAAGGAGGTGCAAAATGGAAAGAAATGTGCTTGTTGACAGACTGAAAGGATATGCCTGTTTTTTGGTTCTGATTGGTCATGTTATTATGGGAATAAGACTTGCAGGCATAGATATTCCCAAGTTTTTTTGGGGAATGGAAAAATTTATATGGTCTTTCCATGTTGCACTTTTTCTGTTTTTGAGCGGTGTTGTGTATAAAGCTACCGGAGAGTGGAAACGTAAGAAAACAAAATTGGGATTTATTCTCTATAAGCTTTACACTCTTGGTATTCCATACATAGCTTTTTCAGTTATTTATATATTGATAAACAGTTTAGTTGGAGAATCAAATACCGGTTTTGCAGTTTCAGATATTTTTTACATATGGAAAACACCTGTTGCTCAATATTGGTTTTTGTATGCACTGTTCTTTTTGTTTTGCATTTGGACAGCTTTTTCAGGAATGATAAAAAATTGGCTAATTACGCTTATTGTTGTTTTAATAGGCTATTTAGTTCCGCTTTTTGGTATTCCTCTCGGAAGCTTGGATGTGGTGTTTTATTCAGCACTTGCCTTTGGAATCGGCACATTTGTGAATTTTAAAAGCATCACAAAGCTCTCAAATTGGTTTAAATGTTTAATTGTCTTAATGCATATAGCAACAGGTGTCGTGTTTGTTTTACTAAACAAAATAGAAGCTCCGTTCATAAAGGAAATAATGATATTGTTTGGAATATATTCAAGCATTATGTTTATTTCTATACTCCAATGCTGTAAACCTGTCGCTCGTTTTCTCGATTTTGTAAACAAGTATTCTTTTCAAATTTACTTGTTACACACCATATTTACTGCCGGAATAAGAATAATCTTGCTTCGAATGAATATAGCCCAGTGGTGGATTCATGTTCTTTTGGGAACTGTTTGCGGATTGGTATTTTCGGTGTTAGCGGCAATGATTGCAAAGAAAGTAAAGTTTTTGGATTTCTTCTTTTTTCCCGCAAAAGCTTATACATTGAAGAATCTTGATTTTAAAAGGTAAGCTCGGTCTTATTGTTCTGTAAGAACTTTATTTGAACCCTCTGAGATAACAAAAGTGTTGTTTCAGAGGGTTTTTCTATATCAAAATATAACACTATGTAGGTTCGATGATAAAGTTATAATATATTCAAATGACGTAGATGGGGGAGAAAAAATGGAGAGATATTTGTATAAGGGGAAAGCACCTATACAATATGGCGAATTGTTTTTAGATAATTTTCTTGCTCAGAACACCGTAGATGATTTTGAAGAAGCTGATTTCAGACGACTCGGAGTCTCTGACTATATAAATATACCAACGTACATAAAAGGCGTTTTCATGCTTGGACTGGAAAAAATTTATCGTCAGAACGGAAAAGAACAGTATGAAAAATTTATTAACGGTTGGCTGGAGAATGTTCTTGATAAAGACAAAAAGCTTAAGCGTAACGAGGAAAGCACATGGGCATCATTGGTATCCCTTGATTTTCGTCAGCCGGGACTTATGCTCATCAGAAAATATAAAGAAACAGGTGATGAGAGATATCTTGATGCCATTGGGGAATTATGCGAAAGCTTGTTTACCGACTATCCGAGAACATCTAATGGGATTTTATGGCATAACAAGGTAACTACACCTGATCAGGTTTGGGTAGATGGTCTGTATATGGCAGGACCGTTGTGCGCAGAATATGCAGAAATCAGTGGCAAAAAAGAGTTTGCAGACCATGCAATAAACCAGGCTGTTGTAATGTATGAATCGCTGTGTGACGAAAAGGATGGTTTGCTTTTTCATGCGTTGGATGAAAGCAAAAAAGCCAAATGGGCGGATTTACACACAGGCCTTTCTACTGAAAAATGGGGTCGTGCTCTTGGCTGGTATGTAGTTGCTGTAACAGAAATTATAGAAATCCTTGGTACTGACTACGATGGCATAGATGAGCTGATAAAAATTCTTCAAAAGGTTTTTAAATCGCTTTTAAGAGTACAGAGACCTGGTGACGGCTATTGGTGTCAGGTAATAGATAAACCGGATGAACCCGGCAACTGGAGAGAAACTTCCGCTACATGCCTTATCACAATGGCGCTTGCAAAGGCTTATAGGTTAGGAATAGGCGGCAAAGAATATCTTATAGCTGCAAGAAAAGCCTTTGAAGGGGTTATTGAAAGTATATATGAAGCTGAGGATGGTACATTTGTACTTGGTGAAGTATGCATAGGTACGGATGTTGGTGACGGTAGCTATAATCATTATATAAATCGTCCGATATGCGAAAATGACCGACATGGAACAGGTGCATTTCTGCAAATGTGTGCAGAGTTAAACTTGTGTTCATGACAAAATGTGAAACATAATAATATGTTTAAATATAAAAAAGGAGAATTAAAAATGAAAAAAAGAGTATTAGCACTATTGTGCGCAGGAATGATGCTTCTTAGTGGCTGTGGCAGCAATGGAGGCGATGGCGGAGTTGAAACATCAATAGACTTCAAGGGCTATCCGATGGAGAATGCTCCGAAAATGACGTATTGGTTAGCAATGAATGCTAATATGTCACTTGTTGCAAGTAACCCTGGAGAAACAGAATTTGCAAAGGAAATTGCGAAGAGAACAGGTGTGGAGATTGAGTACATTGATCCGGGTACGGCGGGTGAACAAGACCTGAAGAACCGTATAGCATCAAAGAAAATGCCGGATATGGTGGAGTATAGCTGGATGGATTTTAATGGTGGACCGGAGAAGAACATTGAGGAAGGTCTTATACTTCCTCTTAATGATTTAATTGAAGAGCATGCACCGAACCTAAAGAAATATCTTGAAGAGAATCCGGAAATAGACAAGATGATAAAGACAGAAGACGGTACATATTACTGCTTCCCGTTCATTCGCGGAGACAAGAGATTGCTTATCTCAACAGGTCCGGTTTACAGACGTGATTGGGCTGAGAAAGCCGGTCTTGATGCTCCGAAGACAGTAGCTGATATTGAAGAAATACTTAAGGCTTATAAAGAGCAGGGTGTTAAAAAACCGTTGAGTGTTACAGCATATACTTTGACTACATTTATGGGTAACTTCAGTACAGGCGGCGGTTTCTACTATGATGCAAAGAAGAACGTTGTTTTCGGACCGACAAGCGAAAACTATAAGTTCGCTTTGGAGACATTTGCAAGATGGTACAAGGAAGGCTTGCTCGACAATAACTTTATGTCCGTTGATGATGCAAAAATCAAGGCGCAGGTTCTTAACGATGAGACAGGAATGGCATTTACATCAGGTGGCGGCGGACTTGGCACATGGCTTGATACAGGAATAAAAGAAAGATAAATAAAAAACGCAGGATTTTTCCTGCGTTTTTTTCTGTAAACTTTCTGAATAAGTCTGTCTCACAGCCGCTGCTGTCTATCATTTCCTGTATTGCATTTATATCATCATGCACACTGTCACATGTATTTTAAACATAATTCTCTCTCCGTTGGGGTGTTTATCAGTCATGTGTAATTTTTTGCGCTTCTCTGTGTTACTTAAAGAAAGTATAGTCTATAAAAATAAAAGTCAGTAGTCATAAAAAAATGTCAAAAATGCCTTTGTTATGCAAATACATCCGAATTTGTCTATTGAAAAATCGGATGAAGGTATAATATAATTAAAATGGCGGGAAATAGCAATTATTGACCGATTTCAATATGTGAAACTAATCTTAAACAGTTTTAAAAATAAAAATTCAGAAAGGTGGTACATTTGATGAACAAGAAATGCAGAAAAAAAGGTAACAAGCTAAGAAAAGTTATGGCATCTTTGTTTGTTGTATCCTCACTTGTTTCGTACTCAGTGCCGTTGGCTTTTGCTTCGAATCAGTCATTACCGTATGTATGCGGTTTTGACGAGCAGAGTATCGGAGAATTGCCAACAGGATTAAAAACGACAGGGGAGGTGTATGTTACCGAACAGTTCGGAGAAAAAGCACTGATGCTCAAAAATGAGAACGACGGAGATTTGGTATCGGCTACCGTAGCATTTGACAACGTAAAAGGCGAAATGCTTACAACAGAGGTGAGCGTGCTTCAGAAGTCGTTACGCACAGACGGCAATGTCTATGTGTCATTCCTAAACGGCTCATCTGAAATCGCTGCTATCATTTCTAAAAACGATGCATTGGTATACCGTTCGGGAAAGACAGAGTTTGCGCTTGTTGACGCATATATGCCAAACAAATGGTATGATATAACTTTTATAATTGATTTCAACGAGTCGATTGCAAAAGTTTTTATAGACGGTAAGTGCATACTGAGCAACGCACCATTAGAGGGCGGATATACATTCTGTGACGGTGTTTCGTCCTATACGAAATATTCACCGGGATTCCTTATAGACGATTTCAAGGTATATACTGACATTACGACATCTAAAGTCGGCGTAAACGGAAGCACAAACGTTGTAATACCGTCAACAGGTACTAACAGCTATACATATACAGCAACAGCTTACAACAGCTATTTCGAGAAAATAGGAAATTCGGATTTTACATGGAGTATTGATCCGATGAATGAATCGGGTATAACGCTCGTAGAAAATTCTAACGGAACAGCAACTCTTAATATCGAATCAGTAACCACCTATACCGGAATGATTGAGCTTAAAGCAATTGATAATGAAAGCGGAATCACAGGAAAGTGCAATGTGATTGTTGCAAAGAATCAGGGCAGTAAGATTGTGATTGATGCACCACATAAGCTTTATCACGGTGGCGACGAGGTATTCGTGCTTCAGGCAGATATATATGACGATTCGGGATGTCTTATAACGGATGATGACGTAGCATGGAGTATAACAGACGGTGCAGAGCTTGGCGTTTCAGTTGATGACGGAATAATCAATATATCAAAGGCGTTGCCGGATGATGACAGTGTTACAATCCGTGCCGAGCTTGTAAGTAATCCGAAAATTTCAAGTTCGGTGACTATACCGACATTTACAATTGAAACATACCAGAGCGACGAACTGCGCTTCGGAGTTCTTAAAAACTCGCTTAACAATGTCCTTGACTACGGTCATGACATTTACAACGACTCACCGCTTCTTGCAACAGGTATAAACCTCGGCACAGGTGCACCGGCTGAGTTTAAGTCGGTTGACGGTACGTCATGGCCGATGGCAAATATTGCAAACCAGACAAACCTTTACAGAAGCTTTTACGCACTCTCTGAACTTACAGGCGAGGAGTTTTATGCGGAGCGTATAAATCAGATATATGATTGGATGCTTCAGTATGGTCTGAGCGATAACAACCTCCCGTACTGGGGCGGTCACGCTGCTATTGACCTTAAAACACTGAAAGTCCACGAATCTAACAGAAACCCGAATACGCACGAGCTTAAGGACCATATGCCATATATGGAACCGTTCTTTGAGCTTGATGTGGAGAAAACGTCGGATATCATACGTTCGATAATGTGTTTACATATTGAGGACTGGGAAGCGTTTGCTTTTGACCGTCATGGATATTATAATGCAGATATTGACCTCACAAACTGGTATGCATTGAATCTTGATAATGTAAACAAAAATCTTGACACAAGAGAAAAATTCACAAGATACCGTGGCGGTATTCCGTTCCGTTCATCAGGTAACGACTTTATAAAGATGGCGTTCGATATGTATTTTGAGACGGGCGATGAAAAGGCGCTTGCCTGCGGAAAGTGGATGCTTGACAGTTACTACTCATTGCGTAACAGAGAAACAGGCCTTGTACCTCAGACATTTACGACAGGTAGAGATTCGGGCGAATGGGATCCTCAGGAAACATTCAAAGATCAGTTCACTGCTGCAGGATACGACTACTACTGGCAGGACCCGAGAGCTATCGGTACTACACCGGAGTGGAACATCGGTGACCCGAAATACGGCGACAGATTCTATAACATCTTCGCTGAAGACCTTGTAGACCAGGGCTTCTATTCCGAAGAATATCTTGATACAACAGTTCATGAGAATTTGCTTGAGGGTAACTGGATCAACAGCTCAACACTTGTTGACAATACAACAATCCTTGACCTTGGTATAGCAGAAAGGTTTATGGAAACTGACCCCGAATACGGACGTTATATCCAGGAGGTTACCGTTAAGAACATTGCTGGATACGTTAAGTATGCCTGGGAAAAGGGAACATACGGTTTCCATTCGATAATGGCAGACGGTACAAAGCTTACAGGCTTTAAGCCGAAGCGAAACGGATATTTCGGTGAATATTATAACCAGAATTATATATTCACTACTTCTGATCAGTCAAGTGCATCCTTCTTTACAGCATTGTGTAAAGCATACAGTGTTGCAAAATCAAGAGATGATTTGGCAGAGGAAGCAGAGATAATCGGCGAGCTTCTGACATTCTATGCTGAAACCAAATACAAGCTCGGTTCACTCGGAACAGATACACTGGGTGATGAGGGTTGTAAGCTTGACATGAACACCACTCTTTCTGACCCGATAATGCTTATCAATATGCTTGATCTGTATATCGGTAGTGGCAACGAGCAGTTCTTAAACGTTGCACGCCGTATGGCAGACAATATGATTACTAATTATTACAGATACGGAATTTTCTCGAAATTCGGTGCTCAGACAGGTACAGGTGCAGGTAAGAACTACGTAGTACAGATGGGCGGATATAACTCCGACTATTACTATGCATTAGCGTATCTTGAGGCAACAATCCAGGGCAGAACGCAGGATATTCCTATATGGTATTTCTACGATGGATACTATCACGATTACTGGTTAGAGGAGAACAATAAGCAGGTCGATACTTATGATGCAATGCTTTGGGGTCTTTCTAACTCACCGATAAACGTAACGGAGATAGTGACCGAAGACACAATCAGACTCAAGGTTGGACAAAGTGTTCCGATAGAATATACGGTATATCCTGACGATGCAACAACAAAAGCACTCAATATTTTCAGTCACAACAGTATGATTGCATTGTTAAATCAGGACGATCAGACTATTTACGGAATGATGCCGGGAACAACCGAGCTTACGCTTGTTTCCGCAGACCTCAATGTATCAAAGCGGGTTAAGGTAATAGTAGAATAAGGAGAATGGACGATGAAAAGAATATTATCAATAATAACGCTTTTAGCAGTCGTTTTGTCGTTTGGGGTTGTTACTCCGGCGTCGGCGTCAGAGAGCGGGCACAAATATTATGCCGAAGCAGAGTTTTTAAACGAGCTTGGCATAGTTGATGGATATGAGGACGGCACATACCGCCTTGATAACAGCATTACAAGAATGGAATTCACAGCTTTGCTCGTTCGTATGCTGGATATGGAAAACCTCATAGAAACATACGCAGGTCATGTGTATTTCAACGACGTAACAGAAAAAGAGTGGGGATACAAGTACGTAAACCTTGCAAACCAGATGGGCTTCATCGAGGGTTACGGCGACGGAATCTTCGGTCCGAACGATAACGTAACAATAGCACAGGCGGTTAAAATGATAGTATCAGCGCTTGGCTATTCGCAGACCGCAGAGCTTGCGGGCGGATTCCCTGCAGGCTATACAGCAGTAGGCGGTGATATAGGCCTTTATGACGGACTTACAGGCTATAGCGAAACCGCAACACGTGGCGATGTTATAAAGCTTATGTATAGCGCACTCGAAACAGAAGTTATGGGCGTTAACTACGGCTCAAACGGCACAAGCTATACAGAAAGTGAAACAACACTACTTGAAAAGCTTGGCTATACAAAGGTTGAGGGTATAATCACCGCATCATACGGCACAGCACTTGAGGGCACGCTTGCAAATGTGGGCAAAATCTCAATCGGCGGTGTTACATACGAAACATCACTTGCGGAACCCGATAAATACATCGGCTACAATGTTTCAGCATATGTAAAAGAAAACGATGCAAAGGATATGGTATTAACAGCCGTTGTACCAAAACCCAATCAGGACTCAATGACAGTTAAGGCAGAGGATATCGAGCCGGGCACAACCCCGACAAAGCTTTACTATTACGAGTCAAACAAGACAAGAAATGTTGACATAGAAGCTGATGCGTATATCATTTATAACGGTATGCCTGCAACAAGTGATGAGATTGCAAACGGTATAATAATGCCGTCATCAGGCCATGTTGAACTTATCAGTAACGATAAAGATGACAACTACGAGGTTGTTCTTGTATGGGAGTATGACAACTACGTTATAGAAACCACAAACGAGGACACATTATATGGAAGATACAACTCAAACTTCACATTTGATGTTGATACACAGCACATAACTGTACTAAACGCTGACGGCAGTGCATCAAGCCTTGACGAGATTAAGGCAGACGATGTAGTAAGCGTTGCAAAGAGCACAAACGGCGACGCTGTAAGAATGGTAATCTCAAGAGCGACAACCGAGGGTTACCTCTCAGCACGTTCATCTAACCGTGCAGGTGTTGTATTCACAATCGAAAGTAACGGTGAAAAGACAAACTATAATGTTGCACCGAACTTCAAGAATGCATACACAACAAACAGCAAATACGAGCCGAAGTTCAATGAGTACCTTGTTCTCTATCTTGACGCAGACGGTCAGATTGCGGGTGCCCAAAGAACAGACGGATCAGGTGAGCTCAAGTGGGGTTATATCATAAGTGCAGAGTACGACGATATCGAATACGGCACAGAGCACGTATGGATAAGACTTCTTTCAGAGAACAACGAGTTTTTAAAGCTTGAAAACGAGGACAAAAAGAAGATACGTTTCGGCAGAGCTAACGGTATTACATATGATACAACAACAGTAACAGCAGATGTTGTATATGAAGGAATAACAACAAACGGTAAGGCAGACAAGCAGATAGTTAAGTACCAGACAAACGAAGCTGGTTATCTTACAGAACTTTACCTTGCTCCGGTGCATACAACTGAAAACTGGGGTTCAAACTTTGCTTTCCAGTCAAGAAGCTACTTTAACGGTATAATACAGCAGGAATATATAGTAGATGCAAATACAGTGTGCTTCAGTATCCCGGGCGGTACAAGCAATTACACCACCTATAAAGCAGGTCAGGCTATGACAATGATTTCGTCAAACTCATACACCATGGCATTGTATGACGTTGTAGATATGCACGTAGGTGCGGTGATAGTTCAGCCGTCTGTAACATCAGGCGGATATGCGTATATAATAGATACACTTAATTCACCCATTATGCTGATTGAGGATATGTCAACAACAGCAGGTGAGGACGGGGAAGAATATACTCAGCTTATCGGCTGGCAGTCAGGCAAGCGTGTTACGGTAAATGTAGCAAAGACTCTTGAGGCAAATTCAGAGGCAAAATCAGCACTTGCACCGGGTATGGTTATTCAGTATGTAACAAACTCGGATCAGGTAAATAACGCATTCAGCGACACAACCGTTGAACAGCTTGTTCTTTACAGAAAGGTTGTAGACCTTGAAAATGACACAGAGGACAGCCTTTTGTGGAACTACGGTGCAATAACCGAAGCCAATGCTAACCTCAAAACTGTTTACGGTACTGTAACAAAGGTTGACGGCGTAAACGTTCAGGTATCGGTTGACAATAACCAGAATAACCCTGACAACGCAGTAATCCTGCACGGCGGAACAAGTGTATTAAAGTACACAAAGGGCGAAGCAAAAGCAGAAGTAGCTAACATAATGGACGTTAAACTCGGACAGCGTGTGTTTGTAAGAATGAGAAACAACAATACACGTGAGTTTATAATAGTAGAAGATTAAAGGAGGGAGAAAAAATGAAAAAGATTTACAGTTCAGTATTATCCTTGCTTTTATCGGCAACAATGATCCCTGTTCCGGCGATAACCGCAGGAGCAGAGGGCGCAGCAGTGGAAAACCCTGCAGTAACGGTACAGGACGAAATACGATTTTCGGACGAATTTGAAAACGGATACATTCCCGTTGATTACACAGTAGACAATGCAGACTGGGTAGATTCAGGTAAGGCAAGCATCACTGATGGCTCGCTTACCAAAAAAGTTTCTGCTCCCATAGATGTATGGGACGGAACAGCGGACACATCATGGTACAGCGATACAAAAACGGTCTATGATATTACAACTGCTGAACAGCTTGCAGGTATAGCATACCTTGCAAATGTATCACAAAAGAAGTTTACAAGTATGACCTTTAACCTCAAGGTGGATATAGACCTTAACAATATAAACTGGGCACCGATTGGTACAGCAAAGGATGTTGGCTCAATCGACACGCTCCGCTTTGAGGGTACACTTAACGGTAACGGTCATATTATAAAGAACCTGAAGATAGACACATCTGCAAATCTTCCGCATCACGACGGTTCATACCCACCGATTGCAGTTGGTTTGTTCGGTAACCTCTACGGTACGGTAACAAATCTCGGTATTGACGGTATGCAGATTGTCGACGATGAGTCAACAGGTGCGTGGGCACCGAGAATGGGTGGTCTGGCAGGTAAAACAATCGGCGCAACCGCATCATCGGTTTATGTGAAGAATCTGACTCTTAACAGAGGCTATAACAGCCGTGGACTTTTTGGTGGTTTCACAGGCTTTGCACAGGGCTTTAATGTAACTGACTGTTATGTTTCAAATCTCAGAGTTAACAGAACAAGACAGGATATGACCGGCGGTGCAGCAGTAATGTATGCAGGTATCAACCTGACAAACGTGTACGTAACAGGTTCTGCACTTGGCGGAAACACTGCCGCAGGTCTTGTTGCATTAAATGCCGCACAGTATGTAACAGATACTGTACCTTCGGTAACAAACAGCTATTCAGTATTTAAACAGGCACAGAGCGGCAGCCCGCTTCAGAACGCAAGCCTGAACGCTGCAACATACGAAGCAACAACAGCACAGATGACAGCAGGCCTTGTTACTCCCGGAAGCAAATACCGTGCCGATACAGGTAATGTAAACGGCGGTGCACCGGTGTTTAAGTCAACAGAGGATAAACTGTATATAACAGCTTCAGTTGATACAACAGATGCAACATCAGCGACTCTTTCTGCACAGTCACTCGGAGTGGATGTATTCAGCATAAACCTTCCTGCAGGCGAGTCAGAATACGATGTAAAGGTTGTTCTTGATAAGACAACAATGACATACAAAACATATATCAACGGAACAGAGAATACATCACTTTCAGGCGCATTCACATGTGACTATACATATATAAACAACATCACAGTTACAGCAATGGGTACAGCAACAGTTGATAACATAAGCCTTTGTGCACCGACAGAGAATGCAGACGAAATAGTTAGAGAGATAAACGCTGAAATGCCACAGGACCTTGATAACGTATATCAGGACTTCACACTTCCCGAAACAGCAGGAACATATGAAATCGACTGGACATCATCAGACGACAATGTAATTGAAGTTAAAAACGGTGAGGCACTTGTTGCACGCAGATTCTATACACAGAAAGCAACTCTCACAGCAATTGTTAAGCTTTCAAACAATGCATCAAGCAATATCAACGCACAAATCAAGGTGGACTATAACATCACAGTCCCGGCTGTAGACGGCGTTGATGATCCTGATACGGTACTTGACGATATTGAGAACTATTTCTTAACAGATGAGCTTATCACAGACGAAAGCCTGACAGCTATAACAAAGAATCTTAAAACACTCCCGACAGAGCTTGATGATGTTACATTCCAATGGAGCGTGCCGGAAGACCAGAATGTTTTAACAGCAGACGGTACAGTAACAAGACCCGACGCCGACACAGCAGATGTTCCGGTTACATTGACAGTCAGATATACATTAGGCGATGTAACAAGAGAAAAGGTTTATGAGCTTGTTATTACAGCACCGCTCACAACCGAGTATATGCTCGATAAGGCGTGGGAAGCTCTCACAGAGGAATCTGTTACAGACCAGCCTGCGAATCAGATACGTAATAATATCACACTTCCGTCAACCGGATTATACGGCACAGAGATTACATGGACCTCATCAGACCCCGGTGTTATTGCAATAAACGGCGGTGTAACGAGAACTACAACAGACGAAGAGGTATGCCTCACGGCTACAATCACACTTAACGGCGAGGAAGCAGACGAGCCGAAGGAATTATGGTTCATCGTAGAGCGTACAGCCCAGACAAAGGCAAACGAAGACTTTGATGCAATAACATTTGATGAAACAGAAGTAACATCAGATTTCATAATTCCGCTTACAGGCAGAGAGAATGCCCAGGCAATATCATGGGAATCAAATAACCCGGCAATCTCAATAAGCTCTAACCGTGCAGTTGTAACCCGTCCGGCTAACGGAAACGGTGATGCAACAGTTACACTTACAGCTAAAATTGTCTGCGAAGAAGCTCCATATACAAGAGCATTTGAGTTCACAGTTCCCGAAATGCCATCAGATGCAGAGATACTTGCAGATTGTATGGCGGGCATAGATATAACAACAATAACAGCAGAAGACCCGACCGGAATACGTGAAAATCTTGCACTTCCGCTCTCATTCCCGAACGATATAACATGTACATGGTCAGTTTCACCCGAGGGTGCAGTTGATCCCGTAACAGGCGTTATATCAAGACCGGGCGTAGGCGAGGACGCAATTACGGCAACACTTACCCCGACACTTTCTAAGGGCAGTGCAACACTTACAGGTACTCCGTTAGCGGTAACAATTCTTGCATTTGACGAGCCGAGAGAGGTTTTAGCAAAAGCAAAATCAGAGCTTACATTTAATGCCATAAGTAACGACCCGATTGATCTTGTTGCACAGGACCTTACACTTCCGCTGGAATGGAGATATGGCACAACAATCGAATGGTCATCAAACGATCCGGTTCATCTTGCAATCAGAGACATTGAGGGTGACACAAGCAAAAAGCTTGGTGCGGTAAATCGTCCGGGCTACCTTGAAAGAGGCGTTGATGTAGAGCTTACAGCGACACTTTCATACGGCGGTGAAACAGTAACAAAGACCTTCACAATCTCAATAAGCGAAATGGCAGGAAATCAGTCATCAGCTTACTATGACTTTGAGGACACAACTCTTGAAGAGCAGATAACAAAGAGAAAGCTTTTGACAACTCCGTCAAGTATGGAAGGTGGCACCGCATCATTTGACCTTGACCTGCGTGAAAATCCTGATGAAGCAGGCGATACAGTTCTTGCAATGAAGAGATATCCGACACATACCGGTTCAGGTCAGCTCCGTTGGGAAACATCGGTTCGTGCAGGACTTATGGTATTTGATGTTGATATGAAGCTCGAAGACGTCCCGACATCAGGCGTACAGGTTTCAGCAGCATTCCTGCCGGGTGGTACTACAAGACTTATAACAAAGATACTTGCTAATGGATCAGTTGTTTTAACGAGTGATACATATACTAATGCAGTCCCGACAGACAGATGGTTTAACTACCAGATCTGGGCAGATGTTCCGAATTGGGAATACTGGGTAGTTGTTGACGGTCAAAGACTTAATGCAGAGCCCTTGCCGTTAAACGGCGACCGTACAGGCCTTTCATTCTGGGTATATGAAATGGCATGGACTAATAATGTAACATCAGACCACACACTTCTTATAGACGACTGGTATGTTTACAGATACGTAGACTATTCAGAGGAATTTACAGACGCAGTAGAGCGTTTTGAGCTTGCATTTTTAAGCCAGAACGATATAAGTGCAGTAACAAGCGACTTGATAATTCCTACAGTAGACTCTGACTCAATAAAGACTATTTTGACTTCATCTTCGAATGAAACAGCTATCACAAACGGCGGTAGCGTAACCAGAAGCAATGTTGACAAGACAGTACAGTTCACAGTAGACTTTACAAATGTTTACGGCGGAACACGTCAGAAGGTTTACAACATAATCGTCAAAGGCTTTGACTATACCGGTGATGGCGATAGCGGAACAGATGCACCTGTTGCTGATGATTTAACCGCTGTACGTACCGATATGGCAAAGGTTGAAAGCGATATCAAGAAGAACTATAACATATCGCAGATAACAGGTAATATTGTCTTACCGACAAGCGGTGCAAACGGCACAACAATAACATGGAGTAGCTCCGATTCAGCTATTTCAAGTACGGGTGTAGTAACAAGATCAACCACTGCAAAGGCAGTAACACTCACATATGTTGTAGAGCGTAACGGCATAACAGATGTCGGAACAATCAATGTAACGGTTGCGGCACAGATAGGCACACCTGTTGTAATTCCGCAGGGCGGCGGCTCGGTAACTGTTGACCGTGGCGGTTCATCTTCTGCCCCGTCAGCGCCTGTAGCAACAGTTCCGCCTGTAAAGACAACAACATTTACAGATGTTCCAAAAACATTCTGGGGATATAATGCAATCGAGGCACTTTATGATAAGGGCGTTATAGACGGTGTTGGCGACGGTGAGTTTGACACAACTTCAAGCGTAACACGTGAGGCACTTGTAAAGATGATACTCCTTGCACTGGAAGAAGAAATTCCCGAAACAACAGACTCAAGCTTTGCTGACCTTAACGCAAGCGACTGGTCATTACCGTACGTTGAAGTTGCTTATAAAGAGGGTATAATCGGCGGTATCGGAGACGGTTTGTTCGGCAAGGGTGTAGCAATAACACGTCAGGATATATGCGTTATTATCTACCGTGCACTTTCAGCACGCGGACTTATCGCTCCGGCAGAAAGCCAAAGCTTTGCTGATGGCGACCTTACAGCAGATTATGCTAAAGAAGCAGCATCAGCACTTAAGGCTGCAGGCATCGTAAACGGTGATGATGATAACAGACTCAACCCGACAGCTAATGCAACAAGAGCTGAGGCAGCACAGTTTATCTATAACTGCATCGAGTATATAAATGCTGAATAAAAGCACAAAATTACCGAAAAACGGCAATTATATTCTATAAATTGTCATTCGAATGTATTATAATTACTGTATAAAGAGTTTTAGATTGGGGAGGAATCCCCGATTTGAAACCTTGAAAATACCCCAAAAGGTAATCAAAAGTATAAACTCAACGAAATGAACTCACACCCACAGGCTGATAAGTGTATTAAGGTATCTTAATTGTGAGTTGTGGCATTTATTTTCCGGAACGGTATTTCCGAAAAATAAAAGCAGGTACCTGATACCGGATCAGTAAGCTGATTATCTTTTGAGCGAAAAATCTGTCATAGAAAACCTATGACAAAAAATAAAAAGGAGGAAATGATTACTATGAAAAAATCAATTCTCAAATCAGTTGTTTCTGTATTTGCAGCAGCAACAATGTTGATCACAAGTGCAAATCTTGTTCTGGCTGAAAATGATTACATGAGCTATAGCAATGATTTTTCAAGTGCAAGCGGTGTGACAGTTGATAACAGAGTCAATGGAGATGGTCGCGTAGACGATATCGTTATGGCGGTTGAAAACGGTGTCCTTACGAGCACAAGAACCAGAACCGACAAAGATGACGGAACAACGCGTGCAGAAAGCGGAACCGCATCAATTGAGTTCGGAAAATCATTCTTAACAGGAAAAATACAGACAAAGTTTGATTTCAAATTTGAGGGTGGCACCAACCAGGGTATTCTTGTTGTATTTAACGGATATTCATCAAAAGTTGATGCCGGCGTTGGCATCAAAAAAGATACCGCACAGCTACTTCGTCCGAGCGGTTCTTCTGCTTGGTTGAGCTATAATGATGAAGGAACAGCATGGATTCAGGACGGAGTAGAATATACAGCTACTATAACGCTTGATATTGATTCCGATAGGTTTACTGTAAATATTGTTAACAAGAGCAATGCCTCAGACACATGGACAAAGAGTGCGATATATGACCATACAAATAGCTATGGATTTACAAAGGGCTCAATAACAGGTATAACTTTCCGCTCAGATAGAAATGTGGATAAAGGTACCGGTACTATGACATTTGACAATTTGTCAGTAGATGCATACACAGAGTCAAACTACGAAGTAAACAGTGTATACAGAAGTGCCGACGGAATTGAGACAAACAAGAAAGTTGATGGTTACGCACTTAAGGGCTATACACTTTCAAAGCTTACCAACTTTGCTAATTCAAATGCAAACTTCATAACAGCTGCATATGACAGTGAAGGCAGAATGATAAATGCAGTTGCAAAACCCGTTTCAGAGGTTGAATCAACACCTGTTAACGCAGATGTAGAAGGTGCTACTGTTAAGTCTTTCGTTCTTGATATGACAAACGCTAATCCGTTAATGCCGGTATATCAGTACGCTGATCCTGAAACAACAGTTCGTAAGTGGGACTTTGGAGAGGATTATACTCCGTCAGCAACTGCAGCAGGTGCTACTGCAACAAAAGATAATGGTGCACTAAAAATAGAACGTACTGCGTTCAATGCCAACTCAGCTGACTGGACTTGGACCGGTAGTGAATGGGATGAAGCATCAGGCACATCAAATTTGAAAAATGCTTTTGCGTTGGGCGAAACTGTACGTAGTTTCAAACTTACGTTCAAAGTTAAGTTTGATAAAAATGAAAATGAAGCTGGTCAGCAGTCTATTGATATTACATTCGATGATGATGCACCAATTTCAATTACAAGAACGCAAGATGGTACAGTTGGATTTGGACATTTCTATGCTAGTGACGGATGGATCTCAAATTTCTGTAAATTAGATGCAGATGTTTGGTATGATATTACACTTGATGCAACATTGGCTAATCCGTTCAAAGCAGTATGGACAATTTCGAGGGATGGTGCTGTAGTTGCAAGTACCACAAAAACGGTATGGAAAGATCGTTCCAGTGGTGCATCTGTAATCAATATCGGAAGTCGTCGTGGCAATGATATAATATCATCTTCACGCTTGGAAACAGACAAGACACATTCATCAGTATGGTATATCGACGACGTTGTTGTTGAATACTAATCCTGATTAATAAAACCGGTAAAACAGGCACGAAAGTGCCTGTTTTGCTTTGCAAAAAAAGGACCCGGATTTTATCCGAGTCCATTTTTGCGTTTAGATTAAAACTATCTTTTCCTGCTTTTTTGATTTAAGGCTTGTAACCTCTGCTTTGTTTACGCACATTGAGAGAAGAGTATCTTCCGGCATACATATTTCAGGTTTAGTGCCGTTTATCAGGCAGTCGATAAAGTAGGCAATCTCGGATGTTAGCGAGGTTGCGTGGTTGAAATATTCAGGGAATTCCTCTTTTTCATCAAGCGCCTCTATCATTTCGTCGCCTGTGTATAATGTCATACCACTGTCTGTGCTCTTAATAGTACCGTTTTCGAATATTGCATCAAAGTTGTAATCAATCGGGTAAAGTGAAGAGTTATTTCTCCAGCTTGCTGATGCGGTAACCGATACGTTGCCGGGGTATGTATATACCGTGTTTGATGCAAAGAGAGTTCCTGTAGTAAGAACGCTTTCGGGAACACCGAGGAAGTGGACTATAAGGTCTGTATCGTGGATATGCAAATCCTTAAGAGTTCCGCCTGATTTTTCTGCGTTTTCAAGCCAGCCGCCAACGCTCCATTTGGGTGCAATCGAATGACGGCACATATTGAGATATATCAGGTTGCCGTAACGCTTTTCCTGAATACACCGTCTTAAAAGCTCCCAATGCTTCTGGAAACGGCATAGGTGACCGACCATAAGCAAAAGGTTTTTCTCGTTCGCCTTGTCAATCATTGCTTTTGCCTGCTCCGGATTTTGTGCAAAAGGTTTTTCGCAAAGCACATTTATGCCTTTATCGAGTGCATACATTGTTACGTCGTAATGCAAAGGCGTCGGAAGACAAATGCTCACAAAATCAATCTTTTCTGATTCAATCATTTCCTTGTAGTCAGTATAGAATTTGCAGTTATGCTTTTTTGCAAGCTCTGTGCCGGTCACATCATCCAGACTGCATAGGATTACATTGTCTATCATATTGTCAAGTATGCCAAGATGCTGTATGCCCATATATCCGCTGCCGATAACAGCCGCAGTGAGATTTTTTTTCATTCTATAATCATCCCTTGTCCTGTGAATTGATATTACTATCTGTATTTTAGTGTATCAATAAACGAATTACTTTTCAAGAAAAATAGTGCTCTTTTCAGGGATAAATGTGCTATTTGCAAAATTTATTTTCTTTTGATTTGAGACGGCAGTGCAGGGAAGAATTTTCTGTACACTTTCGTGAAATATGATGCATCCGAAAATCCACATTCTGCCGCAACCTCTGTCACCGTATATTTATGGGTTTCAAGCATTGCGTGTGCCTCTCGGCATCGGAACATCTGTATATATTCATTCACTGAAAAACCGCTGATCTGCTTGAATTTCCGTGAGAAATAATATCGGCTGAAGCCTGCGTGCTCTGCTACATCGTCAACAGAAATTGTTTCTTTGAAGTTTTCGCGTATATATTCTATAGCTTTTATTATTTTGTCCTCATCAGATGACTGTTTTTTTTCAGAAGAGTATAAATCTGCAATATGTGCCATAAGAGCAAGTGCAAGTCCGTTTGCGGCTATGTTTGAAAAAGGAGCCTTGCTTTCGTACGCATCAACAAACATTTTATAAAAAGTGGATGCTTTTTCATCACATATAGAATTTTCAAAATCCATTTTATTTATATCAATACCGGATGCTTTTAAGAACTTAGAGTCTATAATGAGCACCTGAAACCGAAGAATGTCAGATTCAGGAGCAAGATAATGGATTTTGTTAGGATTTATAATAGTAATAGTTCCTTTTTTCATCGGAACATGTTCTGAATTGATTATCACTTCGCCACACCCCTCTGTACAGTGAAGCAATTCTATATCCTCGTGCCAGTTTGGGGTATTATGTAATTCTATTCTTTTATCTATTAAATCGTGGTGGTAATTAGCAAGATAGTTGTTTTTATAGGTATGAAATTCATATAAACTCATAATATTTCTCCTCAAAAGCACAAAATTACCTAAAAACGGCATTTATATTCTATTATTTATCATTATAATACATTATAATAAATTTGTAAAGAGTTTTTTAAGGAGATAAGGAAAAATGTTAAAACTATTACCGCAACCACAAAAAATTGAATATAAGGACGGATTTTTAAGCAAAAAATCGGTCGTACTGAATAATGAATGCAGTGACAGCAGAATAGGTAAGGCTCTCGAAAAATTACCGATAGCACAGGACGGTGTACCGCTGATTATAAAGTGTTGCTGTGGCGATGCGCAGTCGTACCGACTCACAATAGAGGCCGATAAAATCACTATTGACGGTGACGGTGTTCGTGGTGTGTTCTACGGCATACAGACATTGAGACAGATTTTTGAGAACGACGAAGTTCCCTGTCTTTATATAGAGGATTGCCCCGATATGGAGCACAGAGGTTTTTATCACGATATTACACGTGGTAAGGTTCCCAAGCTTGAAACACTCAAGAATCTTGTTGATGAGTTGGCATATTATAAACATAATTCATTTCAGATATATACAGAGCATACATTTGAGTTCAAGGAGTTTGGTGACAACATCTATAAAACGGGATATATAACAGCCGATGAAATAAGGGAGCTGGACGATTACTGTTATGAGAACTTTATAGAGTTCATACCGTCTATCCCGACATTCAGTCACCTGTATGAGCTTTTAGAGCTTGAAGAGTTCAAGCATCTTCAGGCACTTGACGGATATGTTTGTGAAAATATCCGTATGTATGAGCGTCAGCGTCATCATACAATTGACCCGATAAATCCCGAAAGCTTTGAAGTGATAAAGAGTATGATTGACCAGTACGTAGTTCTGTTCCGTTCGGATACGTTCAATATCTGCTGTGATGAAATTTTCGATATGGAAACAGGCAAGTACGAGGGAATGAACCCGATTGGGTTGTATGTGGATTTTGTTAAGAAAATCATTGCACACCTCGAGGCAAAAGGCAAAAAGATAATGATGTGGGGCGATGTTCTTCTTCCGCATCCCGAAGCAATAAAGGATTTGCCGGAGGACACCTTGTTCCTTAACTGGGATTATCTTGATGAGCCTAATGAAGACCGTGTTAAGCTGTTTGCTGATCTTGGCTGTACGCAGTATGTATGCCCGAGCACAGGTTCAAACGCCAAATTTATGGAAAAGGTAGAATACAACGGCAAAAATATTGAGCTTATGCTTGACTATGGCTATAAGTACGGTGCAAACGGAATGCTAAACACAAACTGGGGCGATTTCGGAAATCCCGCTTCAATAGAAATGTCTATGCACGGACTTGTTTTAGGTGCGGCAAAGTCATGGAACAAAGCGACCGAACGTAATGAAGCTTTTGAGGAGAGCATTAACTTCCTGACATATAAAAACAGCGATTGCACAAAATATTTATATGCGCTTGATTACGTTCATGGCGAGGTGCGATGGGATGATTTCATGTGGCATTATTCAAATGAAGTATTTACAAAGAATTTTGATGTTAACTATCCGTCAGAGGAAATGGTAATCAAGACACAGAATGTTTGTACTGATGTAATAAATGAACTTAGTGACATCGTATGGGAGCGGGACAAGTACCGCAAGATTATTCTGATAGTGGCAGAGGGAGTAGGCGTGATGGCTGAGCTTTTTGCGAAGGTAAAGGGATATAACATAGAGCGTCGCTTTGATACATATGAGTGGCTTAAAAAGTACAGAGAAAGCTGGCTTTGGGACAATAAGGAAAGTGAACTGAGAGAAATCGAAAAGATTTTCATGTACTACGAAGAAGTTTGATTTTATACACTTTGCGGAGGTGTAAATATGGAAAATAAGCAACTTAATTCAGAAGAAACCGTAATGGCGGTAAGAGAGTATATAGATAATGAGTATAATAACCCCGATATTACCCTTACCTCTATAAGTGAAAAGTTTCATTATAGTTCAAGACAGCTTACGTTTCTGTTTAAAAGAAAATACGGAATAACTATCTGCAAGTATCTTTTTGAGTGCAGAAAAAAGAAAATTTTAGAGTTATTGCGTGAAAACTATTCAATACAAGATGTTGCCGGTATGGTAGGCTATGGGAATATAAGAACCCTTAACCGTGTTTTTAAAAATGAGTTCGGGGTTTCGCCTACAGAATATAAAAACGAAATTTTCGGGGAATGAACAAGGTGGAGGACAATATGAAATATCAATTTTTAGGAACTGCTGCGGCTGAGGGTGTCCCCGGGATTTATTGCGATTGCGACATCTGCGAAAATGCAAGAAAACACGGCGGAAAAGATATAAGAACAAGAAGCCAGTCTTTGGTAAATGATGATTTGCTGATTGACTTATCTGCAGATACATATCTTCATGTTTTGAGAGATAATCTGCCCATACATAAGATTTTTCACTGCATTATTACGCATGGACATGAAGACCATTTTTATCCTAAAGAGCTCATGAACCGTATAGAAGGATATGCGCATTTAAAGGATAACCGTCCGTTTAATGTCTATGCTTCAAAACCGGTTATTGACATGGTGCGTGAAAGTGCAGAACCTGCAGTGGAAACCGGAGTGGTTGTACTTCACGAGCTTTCGTGCTTTAAAAGTGTTGAAGTTGGTGATTATATCGTTACTCCGCTTCCGGCTGACCATCCGACTGCAACAGAGCCTCTGATATATTTCATAGAGCGTGACGGCAAGTCGATTTTACACGCAAACGACACGGGGTATTTTCTGCCTGAGGTTTGGGAGTGGTTTGAAAAGAGCGCAGGTCACATAGATTTTGCAGAGTTTGACTGTACCTTCGGTCTGGCAGAATGTCGTGGAAACCATATGGGATTTGATACCGTAGTTGAAGTGCGTGACAGATTAAAAGAAATGGGACTTATTGACGATACATCTGTATGTGTTATAAACCATTTTTCGCATAATGTAGTGCCGGCATATGAGGATTTGCAGAAAATTTCTGAAAAAGAAAATATGCTTACCTCCTATGACGGTATGATAGTTGAATTTTAAAGGAGTTAAAACTATGAAAAAAGGACCTATTACAGGAACATTTATTGACGATGTTACATATGATATTCCTTCGTCAAACTGGACAGCACAGCAGTGGTGTGACGATCTGGACAATATGAAGGAAGTTGGTATTGACACTGTGGTTTTCATAAGAGGCGGATTTGAGAAAAAATCTGTATTTCCGTCAAAGGTTCTCGGCACAGAGTATGCTGATGATTTTGCGGGTTTCATATTTGAGGAGACTGCAAAGCGTGATATGAATGTGTATTTCGGAATGTACATATCAAATATTGACTGGAATAAGGGCGATTATAAGACCGAGATAAAAATAAACAAGTCTTTTGCTGATGAGGTTTACACGAGATACGGACATTATCCGTCGTTTAAGGGCTGGTATATCCCGCAGGAAACATCACGTGATCATTTGAATATCTGCGAGGTTATGAAAGGTCTGTCGGCGATTTGCAAGGATAAAGCACCTGATAAAGATGTGCTTATAAGTCCGTTCTTCCATACTGCAGTTACGGGTGCTGATGTTCCGTTTACGCCCGAGAGACATTTTGAGGAATGGGACAGAATTTTTGAACGTGTCGGCAAGGATATAGATATCTGTGCTTTCCAGGACGGCTCAGCGCCTATGGAAGAAATGGAAGATTTCTTTGTTAAGACAGCAGAGCTTTGTAAAAAGCACAATATACATCATTGGGTTAACACGGAAACCTTTGAACGTGACGTGCGTTGTATGTATTATCCGATCCCGTTCTCGCTGTTAAAAAGAAAGCTTGAAGCACATCAGAAGTATGCGGAAAAAGTAATCACATTTGAATTTTCACATTTCTTAAGTCCGCAGTCAATATATCCGTCAGCACGAAACCTCAATAATATTTATAAAGAATACTTTTTAGGAGAAAAAAACAATGAATTTTAAAAGCTATCTTACAGACAATGTTCTTGATTTCTGGTTAAAGAACTCACTTGATTTTGAAAATGGCGGTATTTTTACCCAGCTTGACCAAAAGGGTGATATTTACGGTACAGAAAAAAGCGGATGGTTCCAGGGCCGTGCTTTGTGGGTGTTCTCAAAAGCATATAATCTCGTTGAGCAAAGAAAAGAATACCTTGATGCGGCGGAAAACATATACAAGTTTTTGGACAAGTGTACCGATACAGACGGAAGAATGTTCTTTATTGTTTCAAAAGAGGGAACACCGATTCAGAAAAGACGCTATTTCTTCAGTGAAACCTTTGCCGCAATCGGTTGTGCAGAGTATTTTAAGGCGTGTGGCAATCCCAAAGTATGGGAAGATGCAAAAAAGTATTTCGATATGGCTTGCAGAGTGTTTTATGATGGGGAGCTTACTGCGCCCAAATTTACAAACCTTAATCTTAAGGCTTTGTCGCCGGTAATGATTATGCTGTCAACTGCGCAGGTTATGGCAAGTGTCGGCAAAGACAGCGATAAATATAACATAATTGCACAGGATATGGCAAAGAGAATAACAGACGGCGGATTTATAAATACAGAGCTTGGTGCACTGCTTGAGAATGTATCAGAGGACGGAACGTTCTGCGATACACCGACAGGCAGATTGGTAAACCCAGGTCATTCTCTTGAAGCTGCATGGTTTTTGATGAGCGAGGGCGTTTTGAACGGAAATCAAAGTCTAATAGACATCGGAAAGGAAATCATAGATTTCACTATGCCGCGCGGAATTGACAAAAAGCACGGCGGAATTATTGCGTTTACTGATGTTTCAGGCAAGCCTGCAACCGCACTTGAATGGGATATGAAGCTGTGGTGGCCACAGTGTGAAGCGATAATTGCGAACAAGATGGCATATATGCTGTTTGGTGAAGAAAAATATAATGAAAATTACAAGACATTGCTTGATTATGCTTTTTCAAATTTTGAAGATGCAGAAAACGGCGAATGGTACGGATATCTGCATTATGATAACACCCCCTCAACTTACATAAAAGGAAACATTTTCAAGGGCCCGTTCCATCTTCCGAGAATGCTCATGATACTTTTTGCACTTGAGCGTGACGGTAACCTTGATGAATATCTGAAATAAGGCGTGAGAAACAATATAAAAACTTTAAAATCAGCGGCGGCGTATGGGATATGAATCACAAAAACCAGTATCCGAACCCGTATCATTTTAAAAACCCCATAACGGGTATGCTCAAGAGTGAGGAGCTTGTGAAAAGAAATATCTATCCTGCGATTGAATTTATCGGTAAGTCTGTTTTGGAAAGCAGGCGTTTTGATATATCCAACCGATATTGTAATGGTGTAGATATAAAAATCATACAAGAATATTTGGGTCATTCAACGATAACAACTACTGCAAATTTCTATTTGCACCCGGATAAAAAATGAATGCAATAAATGTTTTATCTGATGCATTGAAAGTAAAAAGAGCTTAAGGTTTTGGTGGCACTTTGGTGGCACTGAACGAAAAAGAGAGGTTCGGCAGTGTTTGGCAAAAAAACAAAAATAGCTCAAAACACAAGGTTTCAAGCCATTTTCGTGGTGCCGATGACCGGGGTCGAACCGGTACGGGAATTTCTTCCCACGGGATTTTAAGTCCCGGGCGTCTGCCAATTCCGCCACATCGGCATATTTAGTTGTAATTTGTTGTTGCAGTGACCTGCTTGATGCTGATGTGAGGACGCGTGCGTCTGCCAGCGGCTCGCTTCGCTCCCTGCATAACCTCTGCCAGCCAATCAAACTTCGCAAGCTCGTTTTCTTGGGGAATCGGAAATACGGACTCGCTTCGCTCCATGCATAACCTCTGCCAGCCAATCAAACTTCGCAAGCTCGTTTTCTTGGGGCATCGGAAAAATTCCGCCACATCGGCATATTTAGTTGTAATTTGTTGTTGGAAGACAAATTGTTCATTCAACAACAGATAATATTATACATTATTTTTATGTGTTTGTCAATTGTTTTTCATAAAGTTTTTTCAAATTTTGCCGTATCGGAAAATCTTTCCGATACGGCATTTTTGTTTATGGTGTAAGAAAGTGTAAATCACGGGTAAAAAGAGTAGCATTTCGGATATTGTCAAGTTTTAACAATGCCATTAAAAAACGCTCAAGACCTATTCCTGCTCCGCCTATGGGCGGTAGACCGTATTTATGAGCAGAAAGGAATGTTTCGTAATTTTCAATATTATAGCCGTGTTTTTTGATTTGCTCTGCCTGCTCATCATAAGCTGATATATGTTTACCGCCTGATGCAATTTCAATTCCGCTTAAGAGCAGTACGAAGCCACCGTTTTCTTTTTCGTAGAACGGGCGCTTTTTAGCAGGGAGATTAGTTACAAAAATATAGTTGTTGTTAAATTTGTCCCTTGCATATTCGCTCAGCTTTTTTTCATCGGTCGGGTCGAGGTCAAGTTGTTTTTTATCCTTGCCCAATAGATTTATTGCATCAGCATACGTTATTTCGGGAATTGACTCCTGTGGTTTCAATTGAATTCCCAAAAGTTCAAGTTCAGGCACGCATCGGGTTGCAACAGCTTCTGTAATGTGGTTAATGGCTTCTGTCAATGTTTCTTTTACTGATTGGATGTCAGCATATGCAAATTCGAAATCAAGCCTTGTGAACTCGTTTAAGTGCTGTATACTGTTTCTGTTTTTTGACGAATAACTTGTACCAACCACATACACCCGCTCAAGACCGCCAACTGCCATAATTTTGTATAGGGCAGGGGAGGTTGTAAGCGTTGCATTACGGTCGAAATAACGAAGCGTTATATAGTCATTGTGACTTGTGAGTGACGTTATTTTCGGGGTGTCTATCTGTACATATTCATTTTGTTGCATATATTCGCAGAATGCAAATTCAGCAACGCTTCGAATTTGCATTATAGCACGTTCTGAAGGGTGTTTCAGTGTAACTGTACGATATTTGACGTTTTCATCTAATGTACAGCCAAGCGTGGGTTGTGATACATTAACTGGGTATTCTTCGATTGGTTTTGATATCACGTTAAAGTCTTTCAGTGTAAGCTCAAACCCATACGGTGCACGCTTTTCTTCCTTTACGGATACAGTGCTTTCAATATATGCACCCTCGCACATCTCGTTAAGCGGTGTTTTGCACAGGTCGGGGATGTATACTGCCTGATACATATATTTGCTGTTTTTTAGAGATATAAGCGAAATACCTGATGCCTTGCGGATTCGGTAAACATAGCCTGAAATGCTGATATCAGCGTTTATCAAACCGGATAAAATTTCCGGGGTAATGTTTCTTGTGGACATATTACTTTCCTTTCATGCATAGAAAAAGGGCATTAGATGCCCTTTTATTATTGCGTCTGTACTTGTTCCGGTGCTGTAGCAGGCTGTACCGGAGCTGCGGGTTGCTCGGGCGCCGGAGGCTGCACCGGAGTTGCGGGCTGTACCGGAGTTTGGGCCGGAGCTTGCGCCGGAGCCTGCGCCGGTGTTTGCTGTTGGGCCGGCTGTGTTTGAGTGGTCTGTTCAGTCGCTGTTGCATGCGACATATAATAACTCTTGGGCAATTCTTCTTTTCTTATAAGATTACCATCCGGATCAAATACTGAACGGTATGAACGTACTGAACGATTACCGCCTGAATATGAAGAGAAGTTTTCTATTTTTACTGTATGAGGAACATCACGCTGTGTTCCAAGTATACTTACGGTTATTTTTCCACCGCTTGTTACAGCAGAAATTTTTATTGGATAATCTGTATTGTTTGCGAATTTAAAATCTACGCCTGAGTCTGAAACTGTGGCATCCTGACCAACCGGACAATAGTTTACAGTGAACATATGATTAAGTCGGTAAACTATAGATAAGTCAGCGTACAGTACTGCATTATACAATGTTGAGGATACCTGGCACGTTCCGCCTCCGATACCCATAACCGTTTGACCGTTTGCATATTCCGGAGCAGTATAGAACCCGTTTGCCGTTGAACGCTTTCCAACGGTGTCGTTAAATGAAAATACTTCACCGGGAGCTAGAACTTTTTCGTTAATCTTTGCTGCTGCATTTGCAACATTTGCAGCTCTGTTTGCTGTTGAGCCACCATAATAGGTTGAGAAAGAACCGAGTGTGGCATTAAACAGCTTGCTTTCAAGATCAGCTGCTTTTACGGCAGGCTCGGAGGTTTTAAACGGGATATATACAACCTCGCCGCCTTCACGGATTTTTGAAACCAATGGACGAATAGCTTCAATATCGAGGTGACGTCCCCATACTTCAGGCACAACGGTTACATTATTAGAAGTTATATCAAAACGTGCGTCCTGAGGAAGTGTGTATACAAACGCATCAATATCCTCTACAGTCAATGTTTTTGGTTTTGCAGTTTTTAAGGATACACGTATTTTTGTGAATTTTTCATTTTCGAGTGCTTTAATAACCTGATTGTATGCTTCATCCGTATCACCTGAAAAACCGGTGTGACCGGGTGTGCATATTAGTTTTTCGTCGCCTATTTCAAGTTTGTGTTCTACCAATTCACCGTGCACTATGTTTCCGAATTCTGCAAGCTTGTCACGGAGAACTGGTTCGCTGACATTTGCTGACGGCATAACGGTATGTCTTGCGATTACCTGCATACCGTTCACAAAACCGTCTATCAAAATATTGCCTGTTTTTCCGTGGTTCATTGCCTTTGTAACGGTATCCTCTATACGTGGGGTTAATCCTACATCTATTCCGTCGATTGTATAGCTCATGCCTTTACAGGTGACAGTTATATCACAATTGTCAAGCAGTGAAGATGTCTTAACTTTTTCAAGAGCTTTCTCATAAGTAAGACCGCTGACATCAATATCTTCAATATATATGTTTCTGCCCATAACGCTTTTAGGTATTGTTGCACAGCCATAGACAAACAGAGATAGAAACGCCACGACAAAAACGCAAAGTATAATAACGGCAACCTTAATGGCTTTTCGATATTTTTCACGGAATTCAGAAAAAGTCATCCGTGGCTTCTTTTCCTTTTTTGGTTTAGGTTCAGAATAAGCATCCTCCTCATCATCGGCTGCATCAGATAAGTCTTGAGAGAAATCATCAAAGTCATCTCCGTCATCAGATGAGGGTTCAACCTCGTTGACAACTTCATCTTCAGCATCTTCTTCAACTTTGTCTTCTGCATTGTTAGTGTCGTCTTCGGCATCAGCTTCTTCTGCTTCAACATCTGTTTGTGTTTCTTCGCTGTTTAGTTCATCAGTGTCTGATACTGATTCGTCTTCAGTCTCGATAACAGATGCTTCTTCATCCTCTTCGTATGTATCTGTGTTCTCCGGTTCAGGTTCAACAGCTTCTTCTGTTGGAGCTTCTGAATCGACAACCTGTGCAATACCTTCGTCTATAGCTTCCTGCAAGTTTTCTTCTGCCATTTTTCGGAATTCATTGCGGGTTACAGGTGTGTTCGAACTTTCAATGATGTCAAAATCATCAACTTCTTCATCAGCTGCTACGGGAGCCTCGCTGATTTGATTTATATCATCTTCAATTAAATTATGCTTTTTGTTTTTGAAAAATCCCATTTTCTTTGCCCCTTATCAGTCAAAAAATCTCTTGAATTCGTTTATATATCTGGTATACTCAACCAAAAAAGCTCTTACTTGTTTGTTTTTTGACAAAACGGTAAATGCTTTCTTAACTGATTTTATAAATCCTGCATCGTATTCGTCAAGATACAAAGTTTTTGCCAGTGGGCATATACTTTTTGCACGAGGGTCGATTATAATTTCAATTTTGCCGTTTTCGTCCAGAACCGGAGTTAACGGAAATATACGGCAAGCAAGCGGCCGGATATATCGGTCACAAGTTCCGCCACAAAACAAAATAGGAGTTTTATATTCCTTGTCGTTATAGCTATATTTTAAATCAGAATATTCTATTTTTATTCCTTCCGGTTTTATGAGTTTATATACCTCTTTTTCGCCGGGGAATAAGAACATTCCGGAATCGTCTCCTTTACAGCACGCACTGCTGCAGAGCTTGCCACAGTCAACCTTAAGCGGTGTATTGGAATCGAATAATCTGTATAGCTGTAAATAAACATAAGCACTGTTCATTTTGTTAATCCCTCTGAATACGTTTAATTATATGACAATTATAACATAAGAAGAAGCATAAAACAAGTGAATTTCAGATTTTAATACTTTTTTGATTACTTTGTAATATTTTTGTATAATTTATCGATTTTATTGCAACTTGGAACTTTTTATGTTATAATATACAGTAATTGAAAAGGGGAGAAAATATGATTGATGCATATATAAAAAATAACTATGAAGAAATGAAAAAAATCCTCAAGGATTTATGTCTCATTCCTGCACCGTCACATCATGAAGAAAAACGTGCAGAGTATTGCAAAAAGTGGTTTGAGAGCATTGGCTGTAAAAATGTTTATATTGACAGTGCTAAAAATGTAATTTTTCCATTGAACTGTGATGGAAGTAATGAGATAACTGTTTTTGTTGCGCATACCGATACGGTTTTCCCTGATATGGAACCGATGCACTATTATGAAGAAAACGGCTTTGCGTATTCTCCGGGTGTGGGGGATGACACCGCATCGGTTGTTGTTCTTATGATGTGCGCCAAATATCTCGTTGAGACTGGGATAAAACCTGAAAAAGGAGTGCTTTTTGTTTGCAACTCATGTGAGGAGGGACTTGGCAACCTTAAAGGTGTAAGGCAAATCATGGCGGATTTTAAAGGCAGAGTCAAGAATTTTGTTTCGTTTGATGCAAACATTGGCTGTATGCATCCCGACTGTGTAGGCTCATGCAGATATGAGGTAGAGGTTAAGTGCGAGGGCGGACATTCGCTTTATGAGTTCGGGAAAGAGAATGCAATCCATAAGCTTTCAGAAATCGTTACGGAAATCTATAAAATAAAAGTTCCCGAAATGGAAGGCAAAAAAACAACATACAATGTCGGAGTAATAGAAGGCGGAACGTCTGTCAATACTATTGCACAGAGTGCAAAAATGCTTTGTGAATACCGTTCTGACAGTGCGGAATGTCTTGGCATAATGCGTGATAAATTTGCTGAAATTTTTGAGAATGCAAAAACTGACGAGGCAGAAATTGAAGTTACGGTAATAGGCGAAAGACCGTGCAGTAATGTCGATGAAGATAAGCAAAGAGAGCTTGTCAAAATTTGTGAGAATGCAATGACAAGAGTAACAAAGGGGACAGTAAAATACGCTAATGCATCTACCGATTGCAATATACCGGCATCAATGGGGATACCCTCTGTATGCATAGGAGTTTTTAAAGGTGGAGGTATGCACACACGTGAGGAATACATCGAATTGGAGTCACTTAAACCGGGACTTGAAATAGGTATAAACACTGTTCTTGACCTGGCGGTTGCAGAATAAAAGGGGACATAAAATGACAAAGAATATATTTTTTGATTTTGGACGTACTATAGTCGGACATCCTGAGGACGGAGCAGGACTTCAGGTGGTGCTTGATACAGGTATAAGCGACGTAAAAGATGCAGAGATTATAAGAAATGAAATTTTCTCTGTAGAGAAGTATATGAATGACCTTGATGCAGGCAATATGACGTACGAAGAATACAGAGAAAGAGTAGTAAATGCTGTGCCGGAGCATTTAAGAAAATATGCAGACGAAGCGGTTATGTACGAGATACACAAGCTTCCGTTAATAGACGGAATGGAGGAGCTTTTAGCAAAGCTTAAAAACGACGGCTACCGTCTTTTCATAACTTCAAACCTTAACACACGCCACGCAAAACAAATGCGTGAGCACCGAATTGCTAAATACTTTGACGGAATGATTTTCTCCGCAGAAATAAAGGTGAGAAAGCCGTTCAGAGAATTTTTTGAAAAAGCTTGTGAGGAATTTGATGCAAAACCGGAAGAGACTGTATTCATAGACGATCTTGCCGAGAATGTTGAGGGAAGTGAAGCCTGCGGAATAAGAGGATTTGTATTTAACGGCGATGCCAAAGAAGCAGAAAAATTCATATATGAAAATTAAAAGATATGCGGTTTAAAACCGCATATCTTTTTAAATACCTGTTTCTACAAAACAATAGTCATCATCCCAGTCCTTTTCCGGTTCAAAGTTCCACACGCACGGCTCCTTAAAGAACGAAGTAGGTGCAGTCCAGTATGTTTCACCGCACTTTAAATGGTGTGGACCGAGTAGGTTACGAAGATTGTTTATAAGTGTGACTTGTATCGGTGTAACGCCGGTAACACCAAATGGCGAAAGGTCAAGTCTGTTATCGGTAAGCATAACTTTTTCGGTATCGCCGATTTTAACACGTACAGCGTTTATGCCCTTAACATCAAGTTCAAGAACCGAATCGCTGTCGGCAATGTCAATAGTGCCGTTAAGCACAAGAGTATCAGAGAAGAACGGAAATCCCTGCTGTTCGATGTTCTTGATAGAGATTTCAGTCTTTGGTGCATCAATCTCAAATGTACCATTGTAGCGTACAGCATTCTTGTCAAGCTTTGTCCATTCTCCGGGTGTTTTTACGCTGAAATCACCGACAAGATAAATAGCTTCAATTTCGGTTTCGTAGCTCAGCTTGTTCTTTTCACTTTCGAATATGAACGCATTACGGATATTCTGATATGTTGTTTCTGACTGCGAGAAATTACAATCAAATGAAATTACATTCTCGCCCTCTTTGACATATTCTGAAATATCAATGGTCTTAAACGACTTATCTCTGAAATATCCCGTAACAGCTTTGTCAACTGGTGTACCGTTTACGGTGATTTCAAACTTTTCGGGTGTCTCACACGCAAGCTCAAGTGTTTGCGGTACTGCGTTGATTGTTACCTTGTAATCCTGATGTATCATAACTGGTCTTTCGAGTGCATTCGCACGCTCGCATATGTTTAAAACATACCCGTTTTTCTCTTGTAGAGTACCGTCGAAATAATAATCACAACGGTCAAGTGTTAACGAGTTTTTAACAGGTTTACTGACAATCATCTTTTCGGAAATATGTACGGTTTGTTTCTTTGCAGTTTTTTGTACAACATCATTCTCACCGTCATCAATAATCATAAGACTGCCCCAAGGTTCGAATTCATGAACACCGCCAAACGGTAAAAGTTCGCCTGAATATATATCAAGAACTTTACCGCAGACGTCAATATCGGCTGATTTTCTTTCAGCTGACGGATTCACAAAATAATGCACCGTGAAATCGTCATAGAAACGCTTTGAATAAACAATTGACGGATCATTAGCGATTGTGTTTGCTTCAATATAATCAACGCTGTCGTAAAGCACACCGCCTTGTGCGACATACTCTTCAAGAACAAGCTCGGTATTAGGCAAAAGCGTTTCACACAGAGAATTTATCACCGTGTCATAACTTTGATTGCCTATAACAAGCTTTCCGTTTTCGATACGTCCGTGGCGCTCAATCAGTGTTTCGTCACCAAGGTGGAACGCAACATGCTTTTCTTCGAGCTTTTTAATATCTCCAAAGAACTTGTCCTGAAGTTCAAAAACGGGTGTTTCATCAGTTGCATCAAACAATGTCCAAGCAGTAGTCATCGGGTGAAGAAGCAAAACGTTTGCTTTAACATCGCCCTCGGCGAGAACCATGCCCTCACGTGACATTGCCTCGACAAACTTGTCATATTCACTCCACCACGGCTGTTGGTTATACATTGCGGGGGGATAGTCACGTTTACGCATACCACGAATTGAATAGCCCTCAAGATGCTGGCAAAGAAGATTTATACCGTAAGCCATCTGATATTCAAATATAGCCTTAAGTTCGCCAAAACTTACATTGTGACCGCACAACGCAAACGTTTCTGAAAGAACGTATCTTTTGCCAAGCTGTGCTGCAGCAGAACCAAGCTGTAACGGAGTCAGAGTTGTCGGAATACTCCTTCCGAGCCAGTCCATGCCGGGGATATGGAAATACTCATAATGTGGCATACACACACCGTTTGAAATGAGCTGTAACGGGAACTCGTCCTCACAAACCAGATGCCCCGTGAGCTTAAGAGAGTGTTCTTCACACCAGTCATAGATTTGTTTATAAAAGCCTTCGGAGAAAAGGTCCGTGACCATTTTCCAAAACCTTACACGTGCACCCTTGTAGTCACCTACAGGCAGGAACAACGCTTCAAGAATATCTGTTATTTTCTCACCATAGCGTGATTTATATTCAGTATCAAAAGTAAAACTCCACGGGATACCGTTTCTTGAAACCTGTGGCTCATCAGTGAAAAAGCCTTCAATTTCAGTACCGTATTTATCATAATACGGCTGATATGTAGAGCGTATAAACTCCTTTACAACCTCTTTATCAAGTGTATCTACATAGAACGGGTTTATTTCATAATAGAACCAATGCTCACCACATTTTGCAATAACGTTTTCGGACGGTTCTGTATCAGACATACGCAGATATTTCTGCTGGTATTTAACGCCAAGTCCGTTTACTGCACCGTTACCGAACCCGCTCGGCCAGCCGTTCTCGTCATATGCCCACGCACGCATACCGAGTTTTTTTGCCTCATCAACGGCTGCATCGACATTTTTAAACCATTCTTCTTGCATATACTCCGTCTGAAGTCCGCCACGTGCGTGCATAAAGAATCCGCCAATGCCGACATTGTCCATTACTCTGACCTGTTCTTTGGTTTCTTCCGGATCGAGCTTTTCATTCCAGCTCCAGAACGGAATAGGTCTGTATTTTTTTGGTATGTTTTTGAAATCCATATAATGTATTCTCCCACAATTTATATTGCCATAATTGTATCATAAAGTTGGTGTTTAGTCAATAGACAGAAAGGATGATGTTTGGTTAATAGTCAGAGGATTTTTGGGAATTAAAAACACTTTACAACAAAATGATTTTATGGTATAATTAGTTAAAAATTAAGAGGGAGAAAGAGTAAAATGAAAATTGCAGTAACATATGAAAATGGTCTGATTTTTCAGCATTTCGGACATACCGAGAATTTTAAAATCTATGATGTTCTCGGCAAAGATATAATATCATCAGAGGTTGTAAGCTCTGACGGAAACGGTCACGGTGCACTTGCAGGTATGCTAAAGTCACTTAACGTAGCTGTTCTTATCTGCGGAGGTATCGGCGGAGGTGCACAGGCAGCGCTTGCAGAAGCAGGAATAATGCTTTACGGCGGAGTGTCCGGTAATGCCGATGATGCGGTAAAAGCGTTGCTTGAGGGCACACTCGTGTTTAATCCGAACGTACAATGTAACCATCACAGCCACGGCGAGGGTCATACCTGCGGTAGTCATAGCTGTGGAAGTCATAGCTGTCATTGATAAGAAGTATGAAGAAAAATACAAATATAAAATTCTCCCTGTGTTTTCTGATATGTGCATTAGCTGTCTTTTTATCAAATGCTTTGTGTGTTAATGCAGAACAGGGTAAGATTTATACATATGGCGATTCAAAAATCCCGAACACAAAAATAAATGTGCAGTCAATGAAGGGTGAGAATGTGATAGTATTACCGTCAACTGCTTCGACAGAGTCGGTGATGCTGTTTTCGGGTTATTCGGGATCTTATGATATCAACATCAAAGGCGATAAAAAAACAGCAGAATTTTCAGACGGAATGGTGATTGACCTCGCTGAATTCTGTAGCGGTAATGACTATAAGCTGAAATTCACGTTTAGTAACGAAACGGATTCGTTTGAAAGTGAAATCACATTTCTTTTCTCTGAAAATATACCGGCAATCTACCTTCTAAGCGATGACCCGATTGAAAAGGGCAGAGAGTGGGTAGAAATGAGCGCAGATAAATCCAATAAAGCTACGGGAAATGCCGTTATGCAGAAAAGTGACGGTGAGGTGGTTTATGACGGAGCACTGACACAGATTAAAGGTCGGGGAAACAGTACATGGAGTTTTGTGAAAAAACCGTATCAGATAAAGACGGAAATAAAAGTTGATTTATTGCAGACCGAAAACCCTGATAATACGAGCAAAACATGGGTTTTGCTTGCAAACTATATGGACCCGTCATTGTTACGTAATAGTTTTGCACTCGATATCGGAAAAATACTCAGTATGCCGGTCAACATTGAAAACACCCATGTTGATTTATATTATGACGGGGAATACAGAGGCAATTATCTGTTGGCTGAAAAAGCAGAAGTGGGCAGTGGCAGAGTTGATGTCACAGACCTTGAAAAGAAGAATGAATCTGCAAACGAAGGTACAGATTTAGAAAAGCTTCCGATTAGTACTGCAACAACTGCCAACGGTGCTATGTATACATACTGTGAAGGCATGCAGTCGCCAGAGGATATTTCTGGCGGATACCTTCTTGAGATGGACTATAAAGAACGTGCATTGGCGGAGGTTTGTTATTTCTGTACGACAAGAAACCAGTATGTGGTTGTAAAAAGCCCGGAATATGCATCTAAAGCTGAAATGGAGTACATTGCAACGCTGTATCAGGAATACGAAGACGCAATATATAATAAAGGTATAAATCCGATTACGAACAAAAAATATTCGGATTATGTGGATGCACGGAGTGTTGCCTGCTACTATCTTGTAAACGAGTTTTCAAAAGCACGGGACTGTTTTGCAAGTTCGGCATATCTTCATAAAAATGCAGGCGAAGACAAAATGTATATGGGTCCGTTATGGGACTATGATTTATCTTTCGGAACAAGCAACTATGAAGAGGACGGATACGAGGATGCATCCGGAATGTCACCGTATAACACAGTGATGGGTGAAAAGCTTCTTGGAATAGATGAGTTCAGTCAACTGGTAAAAGAAATCTATCTCAACGAATTATACCCCAAGATTAAGACTGGTGATATTGGCAGAATAGATGAATATGATTTTATAAAAGCATCTGCGGACGTCAATGCAAAAATGTGGTACGGCAATGCTGATATGGAAGAACAAAGGCAGGCACTTTGTTTGTTTGTATCTCAACGAGCTGATTCACTCAGCGAAATTTACAATTCATATTCAAAAGAAAATCCGTATTGGGACGTTTTGAAATCTGCATGGTACTATGACGAAATATCACAAGCAACAAAATACGGGTATATGAGCGGTATGGATAACGGTTTTTTTGAGCCGGAAACTTGTCTGCGCCGCTCTGAAATTGCGCAGGTGATTTATAACATGGCACAAACACCGTCGACAGAATTCAAACCGCTTTTTGACGATGTCAAAGAGGATAGTTGGTTTGGTGATGCGGTTATGTGGAATACAGATTCCGGAATCATTAACGGCTATCCGGACGGTCAGTTTAAACCTGAGAGATATGTTTCAAGGGAAGAACTTCTGCTGTATTTATACCGATACTTTAAAACACCGTCGGTAACTACTGATAAGATTAAAGAGTTTGACGATTATGGCATGGTTTCGGCAGATGCCGTAGATGCCGTTGAGTGGGCAATAAATGCAGGGATAATAGAAGGGGATGCAAATATGCTTAACCCAAAAGATAATCTGACCCGAGCAGAGCTTGCAACAATTCTTGTAAGAGTCAACAATATACAGTAATAGATATGTACAACCGAAAGTCTGACATTTTTGGTTGTACATATTTTTTTGCTTTTTTGGGAAATATTTCTTCTATTTTAATTGACAAAAAATGACAAAAATGATACAATGTGTAGAAATCAACATTGTTTCAGGAGGCAAAAATGGTTTTTTCCAGCGTTCTTTTTTTGTTTTATTTTTTAGCACCGTTATTAGTAATATATTTCATTGCTCCAAAGAAAGTTAAAAACGTGGTTTTGTTCATTGCAAGTCTTGTTTTTTATGCTTGGGGTGAACCAAAATACATTCTGTTGATGCTGTTTTCGGCATTTTTCAATTATCTGAGCGGAATATGGATAGATAGAGTATCGAAAAAGAAACTTATGTTAGCATTTAATGTTATCGTCAACATAGGTCTTCTTGTGTTTTTTAAGTATACCAATTTCATTTTATCATGGGCAGACTCGTTTTTACCACAGGGTGCGCCTGTGCTTAATATTGTATTACCGATAGGTATATCTTTTTATACATTTCAGGCTTTGTCGTATACAATTGATGTCTATCGAGGCAAAACGGAAGTACAGAAAAACTTTTTATCATTCGGATTGTATCTGTCGCTGTTCCCACAGTTGATAGCGGGCCCAATTGTAAGATATGATGATGTGGCAAAACAGCTTAAAGACCGTACACATTCGGGTGAAAAGTTCATGGAAGGCTTTGTGAGATTCTGTGCAGGTCTGTGCAAAAAAGTAATCATCGCAAACAGCTTCGGAAAACTTTGGGCAATGATAGAAGTATTCGATTTTTCACACCTTTCAATGTCCTTGGCATGGCTTGGGCTTATAGCTTTTACTATGCAGATATATTTTGACTTTTCGGGTTATTCAGATATGGCAATAGGTCTTGGAAAGATGTTTGGCTTTGATTTTCTGGAAAACTTTAATTATCCTTATATATCCAAGAGCATAACAGAATTTTGGCGAAGATGGCATATGAGTCTGGGTTCATGGTTCCGTGAATATGTATATATACCGCTTGGCGGTAACAGAGTCAACAAGTTCAGGGCGTATCTTAACATATTGATAGTTTGGATGCTGACAGGACTCTGGCATGGTGCAGAATGGAACTTTGTCTTTTGGGGACTGTACTTTGCAATCCTGCTCATTATTGAAAAGAGTTTTTTAAAGAGATTTTTGGAAAAATGTTCGGTTATAGGTGTTATATATACATTTATCGCTGTTGCGTTGAGCTGGGCTATTTTTGCGATTACCGATATAAATAGTTTGTTCTGGTATTTCAGAGCGTTGTTCAATTTCAAAAATGTTGGTATTACGGGAACCGACTTTTTATATAATCTCGGCTCATACGCAGTATTATTCGTTATTGCCTTTGTTGTATCAACCGGTGCACCTAAAAAGTTGTTTGACAAACATTGTCCGGTAAAAGCACAATGTGCAATAAAATATATAGTTGCAGTTTTAGGATTTGTAATATGTGTATCGTATCTTGTGGATGATACGTTTAATCCTTTCTTGTACTTCAGATTCTGATAATAAACGGAGGTATTTTGATGAAATTCAACAGACATGATATATGTGCTTCTCTGATAGTTGTTTCACTGATTGCGTGTACAGCCGTATCTGTTATCAGAAAACCCAGATTGATGTCGGAAAAGGAAAACAGAGAGCTGGCAGCTTTACCTCAGGTTACTGTCGAGAAAATATTTAACGGAACTTTTATGAAAGAGTTTGAAACCTATACTGCAGACCAATTTGTGCTACGTGATGTGGCTGTATCCGTTAAAGCTAATTCAGAACTCATATTGGGCAAAAAAGGTAATAATGGTGTGCATTTCGGTAAAAACGGATATCTTATTGCACGCCCTCTCCAATGCAATGCCCAAAACATAGCAAACAACATAAATTCACTTAATGCACTCCAGAAAAGGGGTGGCTTTAACGTAACCATGGCACTTGTTCCCACGGCTTTTGAGATTAAGAAGGATAATCTGCCTGCTAATGCTTACAATCGCAATATTATTGATATTATGGATACTGCAAATGAATTTGCAAAGGATACGAATATAAAGGTGTGTGATGTAACACCTGATTTAGAAAAGCATAAGGATGAATATATATACTATCGTACTGACCATCACCAGACAGCTTTAGGATCGTATTATACATATGAGTCGCTGGGCGCTGAACTTGGATATACACCTTACAAGCTTGATTCGTTCAAACGTGATACTGTGGCAACAGATTTTCTTGGGACAACATGGTCTAAAGCAAGTATCCTTTTGCCGAAGGCGGATACGGTAGAAACATTCACATTATGCGGCGGCATCGAAGCAAAAACAACATTCCCGCTTGAAGATAAGAGTATTCCCGGAATGTATGTAAAAGAGAACGCAGATAAAAAAGACAAATATACTATTTATCTGGACGGAAACCATGCTCTTACTGTAATTGATTCAGAAAACAAATCCGGAAAAGAACTGCTTATATTCAAGGACTCATATGCACATAGTATAGCACCGTTCCTTGCAAATCACTATGACAAAATACATCTCATAGACATGAGATATTTTAATTCGGACCCGATAGAATATATCGCTGAAAATAATATTACTGATATTTTGGTTCTATACAGTGCTGATACGTTTTCTGAAGATACCAATCTGACTAAAATCGGCGAATGGCTGGAAGTAACGGAATATTATCAGAACCCGCCGTATGGTGTTCTGGAGGAACAGACAAGAGTAGAAGATGACTATTTTGCTGATGCGGTTATGTTCGGTGATTCACTCACGTATGCACATTCAGCATTTTCATCGCTTCCGTTTAAATTCATTTCAAAATCGGCTGTTAACACTATAACTGTACATACAGAAACGGTTGAATCCGGCAGAACGGTTATCGGTGAACTGCTGGCAACGGAAGGGATAAATAAATATTATTTAATGCTCGGTATAAACGAGGTTAGCTACCGGGCACATGACAGCTATATAAATGATTACGCAAGAATAATTGATATGATAAGGGAAAAGAATCCTGATGCCATTATCTATATACAGTCAATAATGCCGATAGAACGCTCTGTTGAAGCAAGGGCTATATACAAGCATCAGATTGACAGTGCAAACACTGCGCTTATGGAGCTGGCGGTACAGAAAGATTGTTATTATCTTGCAGTAAACACTGTAATAGCTGAAGCTGACGGATACCTTCGTGACGGTGCCGCACAAGACGGTGTACATTTTGATAAAAAGGACCATGACAAATGGGAGGAATATCTCAAAACGCACGCGGTCGGAAAAACGGGCAGAGCGACTGCAACAAAAACTGTAAATGTGTTTGCAGGAAATGGCAAGCTTGATTATAATAAGTATGCACAGGATATGCTGAAGGCTGTTGGATTTAAAGACAAGCTTTCGCCTGTTAAGGATAGTATTATTGCGAGAATGTATGGACTTGAGGAGAACGAAGCCCTGGGCGGACTTGTTTATGTAAGTGGTGGTTCAACTGCAGAAGAATTTGCAATATTTGAAACCGATTCACCTGAAAAAGCTATAGCAATAGGCGAGAAGCTTAAAGCAAGGGTTGAAAAGAGAAAACCTGACTTTAAAACATATAAACCTGCCGAAATGGCGAAGCTTAATAATCCTCTGATAATTGTAGACGGAAATGTGGCAATGCTTTGCATTACAGATAATATTGAAAAGGCAAAATCGGTAATGGAAAAATATTAAACAAAACAGACAGTTCGAAAGAACTGTCTGTTTTGTTTAATCATCATCAATATCTACAAGCTTTGCTACGGGGATACTTAAAACCTCCGCAATTGTAAAAAGTGTTCTGAGCGACGGACAAAAATAACTGTTCGGACCTTCAAGCTGTGATACATAGCCTAATGATAAATCACAAGCTTCCGCTAATTGTTCCTGAGTCATACCTTGTAGTTTTCTGTAATAAGCTATTTTCAACCCAACTTTGATTATATTCATTTTGTATTGGCTTTCTAACATTTTAATCACCTCGGTGATTTTTATTATATCCTATTTACAAACGGTGTATTATATGTTAAAATATAGATAACCCTATGTCTAACATAGGGACATAAAAATAAAAAAGGAAGATATGGATATGAAACTTTTAATTGCAGGTTCAAGAGGAATAGAAAATTTTGATTTATCCAAACACATTGAAGAAGATGTTGATACGATACTTTCCGGCGGTGCAAAGGGGATAGACACGCATGCAGAAGAATATGCAGATAAAAACAGACTTTCAAAAATCATATTACGCCCACGTTATGACCTTTACGGAAAAGCCGCACCGATAAAACGAAACGAAGAACTTGTACAAATGGCTGATAAGATACTCATTATATGGGACGGTGCATCAAAAGGAACTAAATCGACTATTAACTACGCAAAAAAATTGAAAAAGGAGATAGAGGTGGTAACACTGCCCGAAGACTTGACAAAATAAGTAATTTATGATATTCTGAAAACAACTTATAGCATAGGGAGGCTAAAAAATGAAAGAAAAAATTAAAACCCTGATTGTTGGTATGATTATCGGAGCGTTGCTTGTTCCTACAGTATTTGCAACGGTAGGAACTGTGACAAAAGAGCTTTCTTATAACGATATCAAAATCACATTGAACGGAAAAGAAGTAAAACCCACTGATTCAGACGGTAATTACGTTGAGCCGTTTATTATAGACGGAACAACATATCTGCCGGTTCGTGGCGTTGCAAACGCACTTGACCTCGGTGTGGAATGGGACGGCGTAACCAATACAGTGAAACTGTCAAATGAAGAATCAGAATCAGAATCAGCTACAGGCGGAAAGCTTAAGGTTGGTGAGGTGATTTTGAACGAGAGCGGTGTTAAAGTTACCCTTAACGAGATTGAGGCAGGTAAAAATATAGACACATATTACTTCCTTGTGGAAAATACAACTGATGCAATTGCTTCATTTAGTGCAGGTGATATGTCTGTAAATGGTTTTATGATTGATTCAGGAATGAGCACAGGTTATATTCAGCCGCATAAGAAAGAAGAAGTTTTTGTTATTGTTTGGAAGGGAGAATATTCTTCGCATAAAAAAGACGTAATCGAAGAACTTGAATTTACTGCAAGATATGATGTTCGTACAGAGGATTATAAAAAGATTGCAGAGGGTGAAAAACTTATTACATTAAAATTCTAAAGAAAAATCAGAATGAGGTGCATAAACTAAGGTTTATGCACCTTTTAATTTGCGACAAACTCACGACAAATTCACAGAAAAAAAGAAAACCCTTGAAAAATAAGGGTTTTCTGAAAGTTTTCTTATCTCTTTGAGAACTGCGGTGCACGACGAGCAGCCTTCAAACCGTACTTCTTTCTTTCCTTCATACGTGAGTCACGTGTGAGGAATCCAGCAGCCTTAAGGTCTGCACGATAAGCTTCTGTATCAACCTCAAGAAGTGCTCTTGAGATACCGTGACGGATAGCACCAGCCTGACCTGTGAAGCCGCCGCCTTCTACCTTTACGATAACGTCGAACTTATCAAGTGTCTTTGTCAATACCAACGGCTGACGAACGATAAGCTTCAATGTCTCAAGACCGAAGTACTCGTCAATTGTTCTGCCATTGATTGTTATATTACCGTTGCCGGCTACCAAGCGAACTCTTGCAACGGATGATTTTCTTCTACCTGTACCATAATACTGTACGTTTGCCATTATTAAAATCCTCCTTATTTGATTTCGCCTGTCCAAGCTACGGGGTTCTGAGCCTCGTGATTGTGAACATCGTTAGCGTATACCTTTAATCTTGTGATTGCTTTTCTTGCGATAGCATTGTTCGGAAGCATGCCGTTTACAGCATACCACATAGCCTTTTCCGGATTCTCCTTCATAAGCTTGTCATAGTGGATTTCCTTGATACCGCCTACCCAGCCTGTGTGGTAGTAACGGATTTTCTGATTGATTTTGTTACCTGTAAGAACAGCGTCCTTAGCGTTGATAACGATTACGAAGTCACCACAGTCAACATTCGGTGTGAATGTCGGAAGGTGCTTACCTCTTAAGATGCTTGCTACTGTAGCTGCTACACGACCGAGCGGCTTGCCTGCAGCGTCGATTACATACCATTTTCTGTCAACGTCAGCCGGCTTTAGCAAAAAGCTTGAGTTTGCATTCATTGTTTTTTCCTCCATTAGTTTTAATTACTGGTTTTTAACCTACGCGGACTATTTTACTATGTTTTGGTTGGTTTGTCAACACTTTTTTTGTAAAAAAATAAAATTTTCTGTATTTGCTTTAAAAATCGTCGTTTTTCTTCGATTATCTCTTTAAATCTCGTTCGCCATTTCAAAAAAATATTCCTGTCTGCAATAAAAACAGACAGGAATTTGATGTAAATTTATCGTACTGTGCGTACTCCGACAAGCTCAATGTGTGTTGAAATATACTCGTCTTTTGCTTCAAATGTTTTTGCATAGTCGGTTGAGAGATATTTCTTGTTATCGTCTGCAAAAACCGTAACGCAGGTTGAATCGGCACCGTTCTCAAGCAAGGTCATAACCGAGCCGATAAAGTTTGCGCCCGATGATATACCGACGCCTATGCCAAGCTCACGTGAAAGCTTTTGTGCCATTATGATTGAGTCGATATCGTCTACCGATACAACAGCATCAAGCTCGTCAAGTTTGCATATCGGCGGAATGAACTCGTCACTTATTCCTGCAATCTTGTGTGCACCGGTCTTGTAGCCTGTAGAAAGGGTAGGTGAGTTCTTCGGCTCAAGCGGACGCGCAATACAGTCGGGGTTTACTGCCTTAAATGCCTTGGCAAGCCCCATTATTGTACCGCCTGTTCCTACTCCTGCAACAACGCAGTCAGGTCTCTTGTCAAAAGCCTTAAGCTGACGCAGAGTTTCTGTTGCAGTATCCTCTATGTGTGCTGCTACGTTATCGTAGTTTGAGAACTGACCCGGCAAAAATACGTTGTCGTTCTTTGCAAGCTCCTCAGATTTTGCAATAGAGCCGAGGAAACCGCCTTCTTCGTGTGACACAAGCTCTACAGTTGCGCCGTAGCTCTGCATAATCTTGATACGCTCCTCGCTCATCCAGTCGGGCATATATACCACCATCGGGTGACCAAGGTATGCCGCCATTGCCGAGAATGCAATACCTGTGTTTCCGCTCGTTGCTTCAACAATTGTATCGCCCGGCTTTATAGTGCCCGTCTCATATGCTTTTTTTAATATATAATAAGCAACTCTGTCTTTTATAGAGCCACTCAGATTAAAATACTCCGCTTTTGCATAAACCTTCATCGGTTTGCCTTTATAAAGCAGGCTTATTTCCATAAGCGGTGTATTTGAAATCATCTGTCTGATTCCGTTGAATTTATTTTCCATTATTGCCTCCGTTGGAATGTACTGTATTATATTTTACTACCATTTTGGCTGTTAGTCAACAGTTTTTCCAAACATTATTCCATTTTTTACATTTTCGAGCAAAACATTGCCGAATTTTCCACGTATATCTTCGTCACATTCTGCGTGAACAGTTATATAGTTAGCTGTTTTTCCCTCATAAAGTCCGTCTTTTGTCTGTGTTTCGAACAACACCTCAAGTGTTTTGCCGATATGCGACGTTAAAAATTCGGTACGTGAGCGTTCCGTTGCATCTATTATTATTTTTGAACGTGATTCTTTAACTTCGGGAGATACCTGATCAGGTCGGCGTGCCGCAGGTGTACCTCTGCGCTGTGAATACTGGAACACGTGTGCTTCAGAGAATCCTATACGGTTCACGAATTCAAGTGTTTCTTCAAATTCCTCATCCGTTTCGCCGGCAAATCCTGTCATTATATCTGTGGTTATAGCACAGCCGTCAAATGCATTGCGAAGACCTGTTACAATTTCTTCAAACTGCGCCGTTGTATAATGGCGGTTCATACGCTTAAGTGTCGCATCACAACCCGACTGCAGTGAGATATGAAAATGCGGACACAGCTTTGTGCATCCCTTTATTGCATCAACAAAATCGCTGTTTAAAGTCATCGGCTCAATTGACGAAAGGCGTATTCTTTCAATACCGTCAATTTTATCCGCCTCGCACAAAAGTTCTGCAAGTGATGTATTTTCAAGGTCTTTTCCGTATGATGCGACGTGTATGCCTGTAAGCACAATTTCACGATAGCCTGCACTTGCAAGGTTTTTGATCTCGTCAATTACCTCTTTTTTGCATCGGCTTCTTACGGGTCCTCGTGCATAGGGAATAATGCAATAGGAACAGAACTGTGAACAGCCGTCCTGTATTTTTATATATGCACGGGTACGCTCATGTGTGCGTTTTACGGTTAAGTCTTCGTATGTGTGATTATCCTTTACGCTTGTAACGGCGTTGAGCTTGCTTGATTTATCAAGAGTTTTTATGAGGTTTAAAATTGAACCCTTGTCCTTTGTTCCAAGCACAAGATTAACTCCGTCAATATCTAAAACCTCATCGGGCGCAGTCTGTGAATAACAACCCATAACGGCTATAACGCTGTCGGGATTGGTCTTTTTCGCACGGCGAATTATCTGCCTTGATTTACGGTCACTCATTGATGTTACCGAGCACGTATTTATAATATAGAAATCTGCTTTTTCATTAAAGGGCACAACACAAAAACCGTCATCTGTAAAAAGTTCGGTTACCGCTTCGGTTTCGTATTGGTTAACTTTACAGCCGAGTGTATAGAATGCCGCAGTTTTCATAAATTCCTCCGTTTGATGTAAAAATTTATCTTAACTATTATATAAAATTTTTAATAAAATTTCAATACCTATTGACTAATTTAAAAAAATATTGTATTATATATGGTAGGGATTGGTAAAATCCTGTAAAACAAAACACAAAATTCGGAGGTAGAGAAAAATGATAGAATTTGAAATGAACTTAAGCTCAATAAACGATGTTAAGGACTTCGTTAATACAGTAAGCAGATATGACTTTGATGTAGATTTGATATCAGGCAGATACATAGTTGATGCAAAATCAATAATGGGTATATTCAGCCTTGACCTTTCAAAGCCGATTAAGGTTCAGGTGCATGCAGATGATGCATCAGAGTTTATGGCAGGTATTGACAGCTTTATCGTAAAATAAGCTTGAAGAAACAAAGCCGACAGAGTTATGCTCTGTCGGCTTTTTTGTATGCTTTGGGCGACTGCCCGAAAAACGCTTTAAAGGCTTTTGAAAAAGCGAACGTGTCAGGGTAACCGCAAAGTGTGGCGGCTTCACCTACGTTGTAGCCTTTTTCCAGAAGGTTACGTGCTTCGGTAAGACGTTTGTTTATCAGATACTCCTGCATTGTAGTGCCTGTTTTTGCTTTGAAAATGCGTGATAAATATTTACGGTTCAGGTTAAGCGATGCAGCAATTTCTTCAATGCGGATTTCTTCCATATACCGTGAGTTTATAAAACCGATGACCTTATTTACATAGTCGGGTGAGGAACTCTTTTCAAAAAGGTTACAGTAAAGACGGAAAAGTGAAGCTGCAAGCCGTTCTTCTATAAGAGAGGGTGGATATGTTTTAATTTCTGTAAAGATACTTCCGTCAGGACGAAAAACGTCAGGCAGACTGTCAAAGTGTGATGACATACGTCCTGTAAAACCTATCCATATATATTCCCACGGATTTTTGCTGTCTGCTATGTATGTGGTGACCTCGCCCGGACGTATCAGGAACGCATCTCCTGCCTTAAGGCGGTATTCACTGTGTTCGTTTTTGAACACGCCTGTGCCTTTTTCGATATAATGAATAAGGTAGTAACTCCTTATTGCCGGCCCAAAACTGTGCGATGGTGCACAATCTTCATATCCGAAATCTTTGGGTGAGAAATCGGAATAGTGTTTATTCTCAACCGGAAATCCGTACTGTGCCATATAAAACCCCTCCTTATATAGTGACATTATAACATAAAATAGTGACAAAAATCAATGTTATTTTGAAAATAATATGATATAATTACAAAAAAACGATGGAGGTAGACTATGAAAGTAACATTTATGGGTGCAGGCAGTACCATTTTTGCAAAAAACGTATTGGGCGATTGCCTGTTGTGCGACAGCATCAGAAATGATATAGAGATTGCACTCTATGACATTGATGAACAGCGTCTTGCTGATTCAAACCAACTTATTTGTGCACTGAACAAAAAATATAATGAGGGCAAAGCAACCGCTAAAAGCTACTGTGGTGTAGAGAATCGCAGGGAAGCCTTGAGAGGTGCTGATTTTGTTATAAATGCCGTTCAGATAGGTGGTTATGAGCCGTCAACAGTGATTGATTTTGAAATTCCGAAGAAGTACGGTCTGCGTCAGACTATTGCAGATACTTTGGGTATTGGCGGAATATTCCGTGCGTTGCGTACTATTCCTGTTATGCAGGATTTTGCAACCGATATGGAAGCGGTTTGCCCGGATGCGTGGTTATTAAATTACACGAATCCGATGGCGATGCTTTCAAACTATATGCAGAGATACACAAACGTAAAGACAGTTGGACTTTGCCACAGTGTTCAGGTTTGCACTGACCATTTATTCAAGTGCCTTGGTATGTCAAAAGAGGACGGCATAATCGAGAAAATTGCAGGTATAAACCATATGGCGTGGCTACTTGAGGTCACAGACAAAAACGGTAACGACCTCTATCCTGAAATCCGTCGCCGTGCACTCGAGAAAAACGACACGGAAAAACACGAGGATATGGTTCGTTATGAGTACATACGCCGTCTTGGCTACTACTGTACCGAGAGCAGTGAGCATAATGCAGAATACAATCCGTTCTTTATAAAGGGCAAATACCCCGAGCTTATTGAAAGGTTCAATATCCCGCTTGATGAGTATCCCAGACGTTGCATAAAGCAGATAGGCGAGTGGGAGAAACAGCGTGAAGAAATATTTGCCGGTGGTGATGTGACTCACGAACGAAGCCGCGAGTACGGCTCACGTATAATTGAGGCGATGGTTACAAATAAGCCGTATAAAATCGGCGGTAACGTGCTAAATACAGGACTTATCACGAACCTTCCGCAGAATGCTACGGTTGAAGTGCCGTGCATGGTGGATGCAAACGGCATAACACCGACGGTGGTAGGCGATTTACCGCTTCAGCTTGCAGCAATGAACTCAAGCAATATCTATCCCCAGCTTTTAGCAGTTGAAGCTGCCGTAACAAAGGACAGAGAAAAACTTTATCAGGCGGCGATGATGGACCCGCACACAGCTTCTGAGCTTTCCATTGATGACATTGTAGCAATGTGTGACGAAATGCTTGAAGCTCACGCAAAATCAGGGTTCAAATGCCTTTAAATAGCGAAAAGCGACCATTTTCGGTCACTAGTTGGCAGATTTTTAAATATATTGATTCTTATAAGAAAGTATGACATAAGAATTTTAACGGTTTAGTCGCAGACCTTATGGCAAAAACAGTAGCTAAGGCTCTTGCTGAAAAGACAACAGGAATTGAGAACTTTATAGAAATACCGGCAGAATAAAATTTTAAAATGACACCTTTCGGGGTGTCATTTTTTTGTTGTCCTAATTTGTCGATAACTTTTACCCTTTCGACAACAGGTTTCGGCAAATTATACGGTTGGTTGGTAGTATAATGGACTTACAACTTTTCGGGAGGAACGATTGATATGACAGTTTATGCTGATGTTGTGTTCATTGCAAACTGCATATCAGTAATTGCGTTGCTTCTGGGTTATTCTGCAGTGTTTGGCGGCAGAATAAAGGGTATCCGCCTGGTGTTATCGGGTACGACTTCAGGGATTTATGCAGTATGTGAGGCAGTGTTCTTTCTGCCTCATATTTTGAGGGCAGCAGTGCTGTTTTTGCTCACTGTTATCGCATTTGGCAGGAAAAATATTCTTTATAATACTGCCCGTTTTGCATTTGTTGCGGTTTGTGTTGAAGTGCTGTTTGTGGCTGTTATGAGTATTATGGGACAGCGTGCATTTGTAACAGACGGCAGTGTAACAGTTTTTTGCGGTGGCATGGTAGGGATGACGGTATATTTTTCAATTTATCCGTTGCTTCTTCTTATAAAACGATATGCTAAAAAACGTATCCGTGAAAAGTACGCAGAATTCGTGATAAACGGACAAAAAATTACACTTGCATTGCTTTATGACAGCGGAAACCTCTTAACTCATAAGGGTGTTAGTGTTGCCGTTATTGCGTGGTGTAAAATAAAGGATTTGTTTTCGGGTGTGGATTACAATAACTTCTTGATTACTGCCGAAGACAGAATGATTTATAACACTGTTTCAGCAGGAGGGATTTTGCCTGTTATAACCCCTGAAAAATCGGTTATAGACGGTACAGAGGTTAATATAAAGCTTGCTGTGACAGACCGCAGTTTTGGAGCTTGTGATGGTGTTGTGGGTGACTTAAATATGAAAGGGATGGAAATAAAATGCAGTTCATTAAAAATTTTGCAAAAAGGTTTATCTGTATAAAGGGTGATACGCCCGACGGCAACGATGTTTTTTACATTTGCGGAAGTGATGTTCTTCCTCCGCCGTTGACAAAACCAGAGGAGGATTTGCTGATAAAAAAGCTTGATTCGGGAGATAATTCCGTAAAGAGTGAACTTACAGAACGTAACCTGCGTCTTGTGGTATATATAGCAAAAAAATTTGAAAATACGGGTATTAACGTCGAGGACCTTATTTCAATCGGGACAATCGGGCTTATAAAGTCAATAAACACATTCAGACCGGATAAAAATATCAAGCTTGCAACATACGCATCAAGATGCATCGAAAATGAAATACTGATGTATCTGCGTAAAAACTCGCAACGCCGTACGGAGATTTCCATTGACGAGCCGTTAAACGTTGACTGGGACGGAAACGAGCTTTTGCTATCAGATATTCTTGGCACGGATAATGATATCATTTGCCGTGGTATTGAGGAAGAGGTTGACCGTGAGCTTTTGAAAAAGGCACTGACCACACTTTCTTCACGTGAACGTGAGATTATGGAACTGCGGTTCGGACTTAACAAAGTCAAATCAAAAACACAAAAAGAGGTTGCCGATATGCTCGGCATATCACAGTCGTACATATCACGGCTTGAAAAGCGGATAATAAACCGCTTGCGCCGTGAAATTGTGAAGATGAGCTGATAAAAAACAGGTCATAGCGTTACATAGGACAGATTAAAAGTCTGTCCGTTTACAAAAGGAGGAAATGCTATGGCCAACAAGGTTGTTATATGCGGTGTTAATACATCAACATTACCCGTATTATCAAGAAAAGAAAAAGAGGAACTGTTTGTTAAAATCAAACAGGGCGATAAAGAGGCGAGGGACACTTTCATTAAAGGTAACCTGCGCCTTGTGTTAAGCGTAATTCAACGCTTTTCGTCACGTGGTGAGAACCCGGACGATTTGTTTCAGGTGGGATGTATCGGGCTTATAAAAGCTATAGATAATTTTGACACTACTGTGGGTGTGCAGTTTTCAACGTACGCTGTACCGATGATTATAGGCGAGGTGAGACGTTTCTTACGTGATGAAGGGCCTATTCGTGTCAGTCGTTCACTCAAAGACATTGCGTATAAGTCACTCCGTGCAAAGGAGCAGTTTACAGCCGAAAATATGCGTGAGCCTACGATCGAGGAGATTGCAAAAATGATAGAAGTCCCAAAAGAGGAGGTTGTTTTTGCACTTGATGCAATAGCAGACCCGGTTTCACTCTTTGAGCCGGTATATCATGACGGCGGTGAGGCACTGTATGTTATGGACCAGATAAAGGACACGAAAAACACTGACGCAAACTGGATTGAGTCAATCGCATTGTCGGAGGCTATGAAGCATCTTGACGAGCGTGAGAAGCATATACTTGATCTGCGTTTTTTCTGCGGTAAAACACAGATGGAGGTTGCCGAGGAAATCGGAATAAGTCAGGCACAGGTATCAAGACTTGAAAAATCGGCTTTGAAATCAATGCGTAAATATGTGTGACAAAAACCGCAGATACTGCATATTATAACACAAGGAGAGTGATAGATAATGTGCGGTATCTGCGGATATATTAACCATAAACAAAATTTTATAAAGGAAGAACAGAGAAATATAGAAATAGCGGGTGTGATGAACGACACACTCACGCCACGAGGCCCTGATACATCCGGCATCTGGGTGGGCGAACGTGCAGTTTTTGCACATCGCAGACTTGCTGTGGTCGATGTTGAACGAGGCGCGCAACCAATGAAGCGGATGTCGCAAGGGTATGAGTTTATAATTGCATATAACGGTGAGTTGTATAATACCGACGACTTACGGTCAGAACTTCAAGGGTTCGGGTATGAGTTTACAACGACGTCTGATACAGAAGTACTTTTGTATGCGTATATCCATTACGGAACAGAATGTTTAAAGAAGCTCAACGGTATTTTTGCGTTTGCTGTCTATGATTCGATGCGCAGGCGTGTAGTGCTTGCCCGTGACAGGTTTGGTGTAAAGCCGTTATTTTATTACCGACTCGGTGATACGGTAGTTTTCGCATCAGAAATCAAGGCACTTTTCAAATATCCATGTTTACGTGCCGAGCTTGATAGTGACGGGCTTTGTGAATTGCTTGCAATGAGTCCGGCAAGAACGGAGGGTAACGGTGTATTTAAAGGTGTAAAAGAAGTACGTCCGGCACACTGCATCTGCATTTCAAACGGCGAGATGAAAGAAAAACCGTACTGGGAGCTTAAAAGCTGTGAGCATACCGACAGCTATGAGGATACAATTGAGAACGTACGATATCTTTTATGTGATGCTATAAAGCGACAGCTTGTATCTGATGTTCCGCTTGCAACATTCTTGTCGGGCGGTCTTGATTCAAGTTTTATAACGGCAGTTGCCGCAAAAGAGATTCCGGGTATTTCAACGTATTCATTCGACTATGAGGGTAACGATAAGTATTTTAAGCGCAGTAGTTTTCAGCCTGACCCTGACAGTGAATGGGTGCCGAAAATGAGCAAGGCGTTTAATACGGAGCATACATATCTCATATGTCCGAATGATTGTTTAGTTCCTATGCTCGATGATGCGTTATTTGCAAAGGATTTACCCGGTATGGCAGATTGCGATTCGTCACTTGTTTATTTCTGCCGTGAGGTCAAAAAACGCCATACGGTTGTATTATCGGGTGAGTGCTCGGACGAAATATTTGGCGGATATCCGTGGTTCCGTGACCCTGATGCATTTGGTCGTGAAGCGTTTCCGTGGTGCTATGACTTGTCAATGCGTGAAGATATTCTTCGCGACAGCGTAAAACGCACGCTTAAAATAAACGAATACGCACACGCCCGCTACTCTGAAAGTATTGCACAAACACCTCGGTATGACGGTGACAATGCTGAAGAAAAACGGCGTCGTGAAATATCGTGGCTTAATATAAAGTGGTTTATGACAAACCTGCTTGACCGTAAGGACAGAATGAGTATGGCATCAGGACTTGAAGTACGTGTTCCGTTCTGTGATCACAGGCTGGTTGAGTATGTGTGGAATATACCGTGGGAAATGAAAAACAGAAACAACATTTCCAAAAACATTCTGCGTGAGGCGGCAAAGGGTATATTGCCCGAAGAAATACGCACACGCAAAAAGAGCCCGTATCCGAAAACTCACAATCCAGTATATGAAATGGAAGTAAAAGCGAGATTGTGCGAAATTGTTAATAACCCCGATTCACCGATTCTTGCACTGTGCGACAGAGGAAAGCTATGTGGTATCATAAACGGTGAGTTTGACTACGGAAAACCATTCTTCGGTCAGCTTATGGCAGGACCGCAGTTTGTGGGCTATCTTGTGCAGTTAAATACATTACTTGATGCTTATAACGTAAGATTCGTTTAACTCCTGCTCCCTGTGACCACTATATATTGTGGTTGCAGGGAATTCTTTGCATATTAACATAAAATTGTAACATTTTTTTAACAATTTGTTGTTGACACGGACACAAACATATGATATTATGTTAATATAATCAAAATGGAGAAGTATCAGTATGTATTACTATATTAAGGGAACACTTGCTGCAAAAGGCGATAACTGTCTTGTGGTTGATGCCGGAGGGGTAGGTTACAGAATATACACATCGCTTAACTGTATTGAAAAAGCAGGCTCAATCGGAAGCGAAATAACTATTTATACATATCTTAATGTCCGTGAGGATGCAATGGAGCTTTACGGGTTTATAAACGAAGATGAACGCAAGATGTTTATGCTTCTTATATCCGTGTCGGGAGTAGGTCCGAAAGCCGGACTTGCACTTTTATCTGTTGCGACACCCGACAGGCTCGCAACAGCGATTGTGACGGGCGATGAAAAGCTTATAACAAAAGCATCGGGAGTAGGTCCGAAAGCAGCAAAGCGAATTATACTTGAGCTTAAGGACAAGATAGACAACGATGTACTCGGAATTGATTCTGACGGCGTGATACTCTCATCAACTGAAGAAGTGATTGCAGATTCTCGTGCTGAAGCGATGAGTGCACTTGTAGCATTGGGCTACAGCTCACAGGAGGCTAAATCAGTATTGGTTAAGCTTGACGCATCGCTTTCTACGGAGGAACTTATAAAGAAGGCTCTTACACAGCTTATGTAACGGAGGATAAAGAATGTTTGATGAAGACGAACGCTTTGTATCTGCCGGTATGATAGCGGAGGACACCGATATTGAATACGGTTTAAGACCGCACAAGTTTGAAGAATATATCGGGCAGGCAAAAGCAAAGGAAAATCTTGAAATATACATACAGGCGGCACTTGAGCGAAAAGAGGCACTTGACCACGTTCTGCTCTATGGCCCGCCGGGACTTGGAAAAACAACGCTTGCAGGCATAATCGCAAACGAGATGGGTGTTAATATCCGTATCACAAGCGGTCCTGCGATTGAAAAGGCAGGCGACCTTGCGGCGATTTTGACTAACCTATCAGAACACGATATTCTTTTCATCGACGAAATCCATCGTATGTCAAGAACTGTTGAGGAAATTCTGTATCCTGCAATGGAGGACTATTCGCTTGATATTATAATCGGCAAAGGTCCTGCGGCAAAGTCGATAAGAATTGATTTGCCGAAATTCACACTCATTGGTGCAACAACACGTGTAGGACTCCTAACCGCACCGCTTCGTGACCGTTTCGGTGTAATATCAAGACTTGAACTCTATTCAACAGAGGAATTGACGCAGATAGTAAAGCGAAGTGCAGGACTTTTGGATGTCGTAATAGACCATGAGGGTGCGGCAGAGATTGCATCACGCTCACGTGGCACGCCACGTCTTGCAAACCGATTCTTAAAACGTGTCAGAGACTTTGCACAGGTAAAGGCAAACGGTGTTATAACTCACGAGGTTGCGGATATGGCACTTAAACGTCTTGAGGTTGACGAGCTTGGACTTGACTCAATCGACAGCCGTATGATATGTGCAATGATAGAAAACTTTGGCGGCGGTCCTGTGGGACTTGAAACAATAGCCGCAACGATAGGCGAAGAGCCTAACACAATTGAGGATGTATATGAGCCGTATCTTTTGCAGCTCGGCTTCATATCAAGAACTCCGAGAGGAAGAATAGCAACAAAGCTTGCATATGACCATTTCGGCATACCGTTTGCCGAATAAAATACAAAGGAAAGGAAGTGGGCGAAATGAATATAAAAAAGCTGATAGCATCAGTGCTTGTTATGGTTTATGTTTTTGCTTTGATGGTGATACCTGCAAAAGCAAACATTCAGATTTGCTATGACGGTGGAACGCATCTTTACACGGGCGAAGTGTACAAGCTTTTTGTAAACGGCAACAAAATAGAATCAGCTATGGAGCCTATTATATTTAATGACCACGCCCTTGTCCCTGTGCGTGAGGTATTTGAAGAATGTGGTGCAACTGTCGATTATGACGGCGAAGCACGTTCGGTAAAGGTTAAATACGGCAACACACGCATCACAATGCATATAAACAACAACTGTGCATATATAAACGGAAAACCTGTTAAAATACCCGACGGCGTAGTCCCGAAGCTTATCTATAAACCGGGCGACCTTACAAAGACTATGGTTCCTGTACGTTTTATAAGTGAAAGTGTGGGAATGAAAGTAGATTTTATCGGCGAACTTGGCGAAATACGTATAACAGAGCCGGATAAAGCTCCGCAAGAAACACCTACACCAAAGCCGACTCCGACTGTAAAACCCACAGCAGTGCCGACTGTTGCGCCACAGAATATAAAGATAACAAAAATAGAGCAGGAAATGGTAGCTCCCAATAAAATACAGGTATTTATAACCTGTGATAATTCTGTGGACGGACTTGTTTCATATTTTGACCTTTCAGCACCTGAACGAGTGGTTGCTGACCTTAAAGGTGTAAAATACTCAAAAACATCAGAAACCCTAACAACAGGTTCGGATGTAATCAAATCCGTGCGGATAGGCGTGGATAATGACCGTGCAAGAATAGTTATAGATGTAGAAGAACTTACTGCATATTCTGTTATAACAAACGGTAAATATGTGACTATTACAGCAAGTGTTACAGGTAATAAGTCCACATCTGCAACGCCCAAACCTACTGCAACACCAAAGCCGGGCACTACACAAAAACCGACCGTGACACCCAAACCGACTCCTGCACCTGACTATGAAGAAATGGGTGAATCGGCTGCAAACTCAAAGTACAATACCGGAATAGTGAAGGCAAACGCAGCGGATGCGAAAAAACTTATAATGCTTGATGCAGGTCATGGCGGAAGCGATCCGGGAGCTTTGGGAACATTAAACGGCAAAACGATAAACGAAAAGGATTTGACGCTCGCTATCACCTATAAGGTAAAGGCAATTCTTGAAAGTAACGGATATAAAGTTGCAATGACAAGAACCGGCGATACACTTCCCACGCTTGCGCAAAGACCTGAAATGGCAAATAATAAGGACTGCGCATTGTTTGTAAGTATACATATCAACTCTGCAACATCAGAGGAAGCAAACGGAACAGAAGTATTCTTCTCCGAAGAGAACAATGACGACAAATACGGTGTAACAAGTCAGGAATTTGCAACGAACGTTCTTGAGGGAATGCTTAAATATCTCAAATCACGTGACCGTGGTGTAAGAATGGCAAACTGGGCAGTAACACGACGTGCGAATATGCCTGCGGTACTGCTTGAAGTTGGATTTATCTCTAACGCAAAAGAACTCAAGCTTATGTGCACTGATGACTATCAGAATAAAGCGGCAACAGGTATTGCGGAAGGAATTATAAACACAATTCACTATGTCAAAGTACCATAAAATGCCCGCAAACGGAGAAAAAGCCCCCAAAACGGGGGCTTTTACAATAGCGAAAGGAAAACAGTATGCATACAATAAAAGAAGCGGTAATTGTCGAGGGCAATTACGATAAAATAAAGCTTTCGGGATTTTTAGACGGTATAATAATAACCACGCACGGCTTTGCAGTTTATACCAATGATGATTTTGTAAAAACCATTCAGGAGCTTGCAAAAAAGACGGGCATTGTTATATTCACAGACTCGGATTGGGCAGGTATGCGTATCAGAAATTTTATAAAGCAAAAAATCACGGACGGCACCGTAAAACACGCATATATCCCCGATATAGAGGGTAAAGAACGCAGAAAACGTGAAAGTTCAAAAGAAGGTCTTTTAGGCGTTGAGGGTATGTCGGAGGAGGTTATAATAAAAGCACTCCGTGATGCTGGGTGTGAAATTGACAGTGAGGTTAAAACCGACAAGGCATCGGGGATAACAAAAACGGATCTTTATATGCTCGGACTTTCGGGCGGAAAAGATTCTGTTATCTTGCGTGAGCGACTCTCAAACGAGATAAATATTCCTGCGAGAATTTCTGCCAATATGCTCCTTGATGTTCTTAACAGACTTTACACATACGACGAATTAGTGGAAATTGTACAAAGGATAAAGGAATAATTTCTATATTTTTTAATATAAAACTATTGACAAACGCATAAATATAGTGTAAAATAGCATCTGTAAATCAAATTTACTTTACAGCGGAGACGGTGAAAATATGGCAAAGGATTTAAGTCTGGTAATTCTGCTTGATTTTTACGGCGGACTGCTGACAGAGAAACAGGCACTCGCCCTTGATTATTATTACAATCAGGATTTATCGTTAAGCGAGATTGCCGATGATATGGGAATAAGCCGACAGGGTGTTATGGCATTCTTAAAGCAGGGTGAAAAGCACCTTAAAAGCTTTGAAGAAAAGCTTGGTCTTGCGGCGAGATTCGAAAAAATAAGCGGTGGTCTTTCGGATATGAAAAACATTGTCGGGAATTTGCCTGATGATGAGAAAAAGGCAGAGCTTATAAAACTGATAGATTCAATATCAGAAAACGTTTAAAACTGACTGAAAGGAGTGCATAATATGGCTTTTGAGAGTCTGGGCGATAAGCTTCAGGGAGTATTTAAAAAGCTTCGTGGCAAGGGAAAGCTCACAGAGAGCGACATCAAAGAAGCAATGCGTGAAATAAAGCTGGCACTTCTTGAGGCGGACGTTAACTTTAAAATAGTAAAAGAGTTTATAAACAAGGTTTCGGAGAAGGCACTCGGCGCAGAGGTTTTAGAGTCCTTAACTCCGTCACAACAGCTTGTAAAAATAGTAAACGACGAGCTTACCGAAATGATAGGTTCAACCGCATCTGCACTGCAGTTTTCACAGAAAACTCCGACAGTAATCATGATGTGTGGTCTTCAGGGTGCAGGTAAAACAACGGCAACTGCAAAGCTTGCACTGCATCTTTCAAAACAGAGCAGACGCCCGCTTATGGTAGCGTGTGACGTTTACCGTCCGGCGGCTGTGAAACAGCTTGAAGTGCTTGGTAAGCAGATAAATCAGCCGGTGTTCTCTATGGGTACTGACACTGACCCCGTAACAATTGCAAAAGAAGCGGTAAAGTACGCAATCCAGCACGGCAATAACCCCGTAATCCTCGATACTGCAGGACGACTTCATATAGACGAAGAGCTTATGGGCGAGCTTGCAAATATCAAGGCAGAAACCAACCCTACAGAAATCCTGCTCGTAGTCGATTCGATGACAGGTCAGGACGCTGTAAATGTTGCAAAGACATTCAACGACCAGCTTGAAATAACGGGCGTTATCCTTTCAAAGCTTGACGGTGACACACGAGGCGGTGCGGCACTATCAGTTAAGCAGGTAACAGGCAAACCTATTAAGTTTGCATCAGTAGGTGAGAAGCTTGGCGATTTAGAGCTTTTCCATCCCGACCGAATGGCATCAAGAATCCTCGGTATGGGTGATATACTTTCGCTCGTTGACAAGGCACAGGCAGAGTTCGACGAAAAATCAGCAGCAGAGCTTGAAGCGAAGATAAGAAAACAGCAGTTTGACCTTGACGACTTTTTAGCACAGCTCAAACAGATCAAAAAGCTCGGCTCGTTCTCGCAGATACTCGGAATGTTACCCGGCGTTGACAGAAAAATGCTTGACGCTGTTGATACAGAAGAAAACGCAAAACGAATGGTGCATATCGAGGCGATTATTCAGTCAATGACACTAAAAGAACGCCGTAACCCGAAAATAATTGCTGCTAACCGTAAAATCCGAATAGCAAAGGGTAGCGGAACACGTGTTCAGGACGTCAATCAGCTTTTGAAGCAGTTTGAAGATATGCAGAAAATGATGAAACAGTTTACGGGCGGAAAACAGCAGAAGATGCTCAACCGCTTGCGCAAGATGAGATAATTTATATATTAGCATAAGCTTTATATTTATTATATATACACAATTCTAACAGGAGGTGAAAATACAATGGCAGTTAAAATCAGATTGAGAAGAATGGGTGCAAAGAAGGCGCCGTTTTACAGAGTTATAGTTGCAGATTCAAGATCACCGAGAAACGGTAAGTTTATCGATGAAATCGGAACATACGACCCGATGACAAATCCTTCAACTATCAACATAGACGCAGATGCCGCTAAGAAGTGGATTGCAAACGGTGCTCAGCCTACAGATACTGTAAAGGCACTCCTTAAAAAATCCAATATTATCGACTAATGGAGGGCGTTTAGATGAAGGAAGTATTAGAAATCATCGCCAAGGCCCTGGTTGATAACCCCGATATGGTAAACATCACCGAGGTTAATAACGACGACAATTCGATTACACTTGAACTCCGTGTCGCAGAAAATGATATGGGTAAAGTAATCGGCAAGCAGGGACGTATTGCAAAAGCATTGCGTACTGTTGTAAAGGCTGCGGCAAGCCGAGAAAACAAAAAAGTATCGGTCGATATCGTGTAATTCTTTATTTACAAACCGAGAAAACAAGGCTGTCCGCACAAAAGTGTGGACAGCCTTTGTTCTTTTTTCGGGAAAGGACGAGTTATGGAAAACTTACTTGAAATAGGCAAGATAGTAAATACTCACGGACTCCGGGGCGAGGTCAAGGTAGTACCCTGGACAGACTCTGCGGAGGATTTTGAGTATATATCTTCTGTATATATAAAAATCAAAAACGAATATAAAAAGCTCACAATAAGCAGTGTAAAATATCAGAAAAACAATGTTATTGTGAAGTTCAAGGAATATAACGACATAAACGAAATAGAGCCATATAAGAATTTCGTTCTCTATGCCGAACGTGACGAACTTGGCGAGCTTCCCGAGGGTGTTTATTACATTGTAGACCTTATCGGTCTTGAAGTGTACACCGAGGACGGCGAATTTGTCGGCAAAATTGCAGACGTGTTCAATGCAGGTGCGAGCGATATTTATGATGTCAAGCGTGAGGGTAAAAAGAACCTGCTTCTGCCGGTTATTGACGAGGTAGTAAAAAATGTTGATATAAAAGGCGGAAAAGTAACGGTCAATATAATGGAAGGACTTGACGATGAGGTTTGATGTATTAACACTGTTCCCTGAAATGTTTCGTGCAGTTTTAGGCAACTCCATAATAGGCAGAGCCGAAAAGGCGGGCATTTTAGAGCTTAACTATATTGATATACGTGACTTCTCAACCGACAAACACAGAAAGGTTGACGATACACCGTACAGTGGCGGTGGCGGTATGCTTATGAGTGCCGAGCCGATTTATCAGGCGTATATGTCGGTGGCAGAGGGGCTTAATTATAAGCCGTACACCATTTTTATGTCACCGCAGGGTTCGGTTTTTAATCAGGACAGGGCGATTGAGCTTTCAAAACATAACCACATTATCCTTCTTTGCGGTCACTATGAGGGTATTGACCAGCGTGTGCTTGACGAGATAGTAGATGCTGAAATTTCGCTTGGAGATTTTGTTATGACGGGCGGTGAAATACCTGCAATGGCGGTAATAGACACCGTTGCAAGACTTATCCCGGGCGTGCTATCAAACGACGGTTCGTTCCAGAACGAGTCGCATTTTCAGGGACTTTTAGAGCATCCGCAATATACAAAACCGAGAGTGTGGCACGGTATGGAAGTGCCCGAGGTTTTGCTTTCGGGTAATCACGAGCTGATTGATAAGTGGAAGCACGAACAGTCACTCCTGACAACTCTTAAGAAACGTCCCGATATGCTTGAAAATGAGTGGCTTACGGACGAAGACGTGAAATTTCTCGACACAGTGAAAGGTGAAGTTTAATATGAAAATACAGCTTTCAAAGAAAATGAAAATAATAACATTCTCTGCAGTTGCAGTTGCGGCACTTGCATTGGGATTGTTTTTAGAGTGTTGCGACAAGAAAGAGTTTATGGTAAAGGATGTTCCGACACCATCGGAACTGCCCGAGGATACATATGATTCACACTATGATGAGGACGGAAAGCTTGACATAAACGTTGCAACAAAGGAAGAGCTTGACGAGCTAAACGGCATCGGCGAAAAGCTTGCCGAGCGCATAATTGCATACCGTGACGAGCACGGAGCGTTTATGGCAATAGAGGAGCTTACGCTTGTAAGCGGTATCGGCGAGTCGCTGATGGAAGATATAATGGACAAGATTTGCGTGAGGTAATATGGAGCTTCAGAGTATTATAGAAAGCGTTGTCGGTGAGGGTGTTATAAAGCTCACAGCGAGTAAACCCGCTTCGGGTGCACCGTACAAGAAAATAACCGTTTCAGAAACCGATAAAGGTTATTTTGCAGAGCAGTTCACCGAGAAACAGGCATTTCATAAGAATATAACCAAAGACGGACTTGCAGCGTATTTAACAGATATTGCAAACGACTTTCTGCAGTTTAATATCTGGACAGCAGATACCGAGCATATTGTACTTGTATCAAAAAAAGGCAAGGTATCATATAAGCGTAAGCGGACGGAAAACGTGCAGGTTAAAAAAGAGCATAACAGAAAGAAACAGTATCTTATTGAAGAAGGTACGGTTGTGCCTCCGCTTGTTGATATGGGAATATTTACGCCCGAGGGCAAGGTTGTACGTTCGATGTATGACAAATTCCGTCAGATAAACAGATTTTTAGAGCTTATAAACGACGAGATTAAAAACCGTAACTATCAGGAAATCAACATAATAGACTTCGGTTGCGGAAAGTCATATCTTACGTTTATTGTCTACTACTATCTCACCGAGATTATGGGCATAAAAGCAAATATAACGGGACTTGACCTTAAAGCCGACGTTATTGACAACTGTAACAAGGCGGCAAAGCGTTACGGATACACGGGACTTGAATTTAAAATAGGCGATATAAACGGCTATAAATGCAAAACAAAACCCGATATGGTAATAACGCTTCACGCCTGCGATACGGCAACGGATTTTGCATTATATAACGCAATAGAATGGGGTGCGGATTTAATATTCTCCGTTCCGTGCTGTCAGCACGAGCTTAATTCGCAGATGCAAAGCGATAAGCTGTCAATACTTACCCGCTACGGCATAATAAAGGAACGTACTGCGGCGCTTATGACCGATGCAATCCGTGCAAACATTCTTTGGTATAAAGGGTATAACACACAGTTGTTGGAGTTTGTGGATATGTCGCATACTCCAAAGAATATTCTTATCCGTGCAGTTAAATCACAGATACCGCAAAAAACAAAGGAAAAGTATCTTGAAGAAGCGGAAAGTTTAATAACAGAATTCGGGTTTGACCCGACTTTGTACAGATTGATAAAATAAAATGAAAAAGCCTGACGTTTACGGTCAGGCTTTTTCGTTAGCTGATTGGCGTTCAGGAGAAACACTTTAAACAAAATTAAAAAAGTGCGCCCGAGAGCGCACCGAAAAATGCACTGCTCGGAGCGCCAGCAACTTTTGAACATTCAACCAAAGAAAGCAAAAGTGAGCGTACATTTTTACCTATAGTAAAAAATACGCTTTCTTTGGTATAATTATTCAGTTGCTGGCATTATTAACTATATCACAAAACTTCAAAATTGTCTATAGTTTTTCTCATTTTTCTTTTAAAACAAATCATAAGTAAGGTTATTGTAAAAAATAAATAAAAAATTTTTTTTAAAAAGATTAAATTTTATATATATAAATATTGAAATTTTTCTGCTGTTGTGGTAAAATAACTGTATTAAAAGAGAAACGAGGGTAGAACTATGAAAAAAATCTACGAAGGCAAAACAAAAGACGTTTTCGAGTTAGAGAACGGAAATGTTTTATTGAAATTCAAGGATGACTGTACAGGTAAAGACGGCGTATTTGATCCGGGCGAAAACTCAGTAGGTCTTACAATTGAAGGTATCGGTAAGGCAAATCTCAGAACATCAGTTCATTATTTTGATTTGCTTAAAGAAGAAGGCATAAAGACACATTATGTAAGTGCAAATGTTGATGACGCTACTATGGAAGTACTTCCGGCAACAGTGTTCGGTCACGGTCTTGAAGTAATCTGCAGACTTGTGGCAACAGGTAGTTTTATCCGCAGATACGGTGAGTATATAGAAGACGGTACACCGCTTGAGGGTGGATACGTTGAATGTACTTTCAAGAACGATGAAAAGGGCGATCCGTTGGTAACAGGCGAGGGTCTTGCTGCGCTTGGTGTTATGAGCCTTGAAATGTTTGAGAGCATGAAAGAACAGACTCTTAAGATAACAAAGGTAGTTGCAGACGACCTTAAGACATTGGGTCTTGACTTGTGGGATATCAAGTTCGAGTTCGGTTATAACAACGGCGAGGTTATTCTTATAGACGAAATCGCATCAGGTAATATGCGTGTTTATAAGGACGGCAAGATTGTTGACCCTGTTGAACTTACAAAGATTATTCTTAACAGATAAGAAACCTTAAAGGAACACGTGTGTGTTCCTTTTGTTTTGTGAAATTTTTGCCATGAATTGATGCAAATCTGCTTGATATTTTTCTTTTTTCATGATAAACTGAAGGAAAATTTTGATTTGAGGTGCTACTATGAAAATTTATGATGTACATATTCATGCAAGAAAAGGAAAACCCAATCCGGAATATATGCTTTCACAGATGGAAAAGGTGGGGATTTACGGAGGTTGTGTGTTTTCAACCCGTCCGCTTGAGTATGATCCTGCAACAGGGCTCTCGTTTGAGGAACGTGTGAATGAAGTTCTTGAATGGTCAAAGGGCTATGAGGACAGGGTTTTTCCGATACTCTGGATTCATCCGTATGAAGAAAATATAATCGAAAAAGTTAATATTGCTGTTGAACGTGGAATCTGCGGTTTCAAAATAATCTGCGGTGATTTCTACATATATGAGGAGCAGTGCATAAAGGTATTGACAGAAATTGCAAGACTTGATAAACCTGTATTCTTCCACTCGGGAATACTCTGGGACGGACAGGTTTCTTCAAACTACAACAGACCGCTGAACTGGGAGGCGCTTCTTCCGATTAAGGGACTGCGTTTTTCGATGGGACACTGTTCGTGGCCGTGGGTTGACGAATGTATTGCAATGTACGGCAAATTCTTAAATGCCCTTTTAAAGGGTGATGCGGCAGAAATGTTCTTTGACCTGACACCCGGCACACCTGAAATTTACCGTGAAGAGTTATTGACAAAGCTATATACAATCGGCTATGATGTAGGTGATAATATAATGTACGGCACAGACTCAACCGCTGATGTTTATAACACCGAGTGGCCGACAAAATGGTTCGGAATTGACGGAAAAATTATGGATAAACTCGGCGTGAGTAAAGAAAACAGAGAAAAGCTGTATTATAAAAACCTTCTGCGTTTCCTCGGCAAAACGGAGGTAAATATTGAACATATAAGCCCTGAATGTGACGATTCGCATGCTTGGTCGCCTGTAAACCCCGAAGTGACAAAGATTATAGAAAAGTGGTACAATACTTTGAATTTTCCGAATTATTATGATGAGGAGTTTAAGCTTGCACTTTCGGAGGTTAAAATTTCAGATGCGATAACAATTGATAAATATGACACCAACGAAAAAGACGGCAGACGCAATCTTTTAAGCTATCTTTATATGTGTGAAGATCTGGAAAAGAGATATAAAGAAAGAGGTATTCCTAACGAAATACTTATGGATACGTTAAAGGATGTTGTTGAATGGGCAGAAATATCTACCAATGCCAGACATGAGCTGTGTCTTGGTAACTGCGGATGGCTCAAGCGTTATCTTGATATGCGCCTTTTCAAAATAGGCAGATTTAATTTCTGTTTAGGCGGTGCTGAATGTGATATTCCGGAGTTTGGCGTAAAGAAAGGCGATAACATAGTAGAGATACATATACCGTCCGAGGGCTCATTTAAAAAGTCTGTGTGCGAGGAATCGCTCGATATGGCACGTGAGTTTTTTGCAAAGTATTTCCCGGAATATCATTATGAGCATTTCACCTGCCATTCGTGGTTGCTTGACGAGACAATCAGGGGTATGCTGGAGCCGGGAAGCAACATCATAGATTTTCAGGATATGTTCACAATGGTGAATGCGACTGAATCAGATTCGGCTATATGCAGTGTATTCTCAGACGATATGACACGCCGTAAACTAAGACAGACAATGGCGGCAACATCACTTGCACAGAAAGTAAAGGAACACGCATTAAACGGCGGTAAATTCTATGAAACATACGGAATTATGAAAAAATAAGGGCTTTTGTGAAGTAGTGCAGTGATATAATGGTGGCAGATACTCTTTTTTGTGTCTACTATTATATACCATTTCAGTATAACCACTTAGGAAGGCGTAACAGTCATGAAGATTCCAGACTAAATTTATGAGTCGGAAAGAACAGAAAAAAGCAGATACAAAATGAAAAAATCCGTAAGCGTGCAGTTGAACTCGGAATGGACATAAACGCATACACTAATCGGTGCTGACCTTTTCCGTGAGGGCAAAGAGGACTGTATAGAAGGAATAGCACGAGGCTTTGAAAACCTTAAAAGATTCATAGAAGAAGTAGAAAACGAAACAAAATAAAGAAAGATATCGCAGACTTTCAGTCTGCGATATCTTTTATTCAGAAACCGTTATTCCGTATTCTCTCAAAACAGATTTTGCTGTTTCAACATCATCAGGAAGTTTTACCGGTAAAGTGTTCTCCATATCAAGAGATTCATATTTTGAACCTGCAAAATTATGATAGGGAAGAACACGTACACCTGAAAGGTTTTCCAGCTCCGACATAAACTCAGCAAGCTTTATAATCTCATCAGAGTTGTAATCGGGAACATAGGGGATGCGTATTTCTGTTTTCTTACCGCAACTATCTATGTATCTGAGATTTTCAAGTATCATTTTATTAGACTGTGCCGTGCATTTGATATGTATGTCCTCATCAAACGCCTTTAAGTCATAAAGGAAAACATCTGTATAGGGCATTACCTTATCAATCGCGGATTTTTGAACAAAACCGCAAGTATCAACCGCAGTGTGTACTCCGTTTGCTTTCAGCTCTTTCAAAAGCTCACAACAGAAGTCTGCCTGCATAAGACATTCACCGCCTGAAAGCGTTACTCCGCCTCCTGATGTTTCGTAGAATTCTTTGTCTTCAAGCAGAAGCGGTAAAAGCTCTTCTACTGTCATTTCTTTGCCGTAGAATGTAAGTGCATTGCCAAGACATACTTCGGCACATTTACCGCATTCGACACACTTTTCACGGTCAAAAATATGAGTGTTGTTTTCAATTCTGTGTGCATTCTGTGGGCAAACAGTAAGACATTCACCGCATCCGATGCATTTGTTTTCGTAATATGCGAGCTGTGGCCCGAATGAAATTCCCTCCGGGTTATGGCACCACACACATTTCAGTGGACAGCCTTTAAAAAACACTGTTGTACGTATTCCGTCGCCGTCGTGAACGGCAAATCGTTTAATTTCAAATATTCTTGCTTTCATATTTTGTTCGATTCCTTTGACTTTATATTTACAATAAGTATAGCTGTTAAAATCAAAACCAAAGCTATAAGGTACGATAATTTTAACACACTTTCACCAAGAATAGCTCCTGAAAGAATAACAGCAAAAAGTGGTTCTGTGAATTTGATTATTGCAAGCTTTGAAAGACTGTTGTACTTCAAAAGTATGTTCCATATCAGATATGCACTTATTGATGCTGTGCAAATATAGGCAAAAACCAATACGGCTTTAAAATCAATATATGAAATTTTACCGCCGAGAAAGAGACCTGCAACACACAGAAACACACCACCAATTAGCTGTGAATAGGCTACAAATCGTGCCGAGGGCACAGTTTTTGATGAATTCTTTGCAACAACCGAGCCGGAAATGCTGCAGAATGACGCTATTATAAGCAGAGAATCGGCTATTTTAAACGTGAATCCGCCACCGTCGGAGTTGGTCGCAATGATTCCGAGAAATCCCAGAATTCCGGCAATCATTTTCCTTAATGACCATTTATCGTTCCTATCAAACAGGAATGCAAAACAGCTCAAAAACAGAAAACCTATCTGTTTTATAATCGCACTTTTTGAACCCTCGCCGAGCGAAAGTGCAACATATGTAAAACTGTAATGCAGAATAATTGTAAGTAGCGCACCAAGCAGTATATATTTTATGTCTGCCTTTTTTGGCTTGTCAAGCTTTTTTTGATTTATGCTTGAGAGTAAAATAAGAACAATTCCGCTTATAAAAAACCTTAATCCGGCAAAAAGAATAATAGTCGGAATGTCGGACGAAGATATTTTAAAAGAGGCATATCCGACCTTTATCACAGGGAAAAGCGAACCCCATAATATACAAGTCGAAAGACACATCAGAATACTTGTGTACTTATTTGAAAAAAGATTTGTTTTTGCCATAGTATTTATCCGAATATATACGGATTTCTTCCTTTCGTTTTAGTATCTGTCAGCAAGGTATATCCTGCATTCTTATCCGAGGCAATGTCGGCATGATAGCTCGCAGTGGTAACTGCTAAAATGTTCATATTATCACCACAGAACGCACAACTTGCAGGGATATCGGCAGGGAGGTGGATATAGTCCTTGATTGCCATTGTTTTTGTGTCTATAATCGCGACAAATCCCTGCCCCCAGCTTGTGCAGTAGAGATGGTCATTCTCATCAATCGTAAACCCGTCTACTCCAAGCAGTTCTATACTTCTTCCGGTGTATGAAATTTCTCCGTTTTTCTTGTCGAACTCATATTCTCTTATTATGTTCAGATCGCTGTCAGTGTGGTAGAGTCGTTTTTCGTCCGTAGACCATTCAAGTCCATTTGAAAGGCTGAGATTATCAAGCAACACTTTTACATTCCCGTCTTTATCAATGGAATAGAGTTTGCCGTCAGTTTTATCAGACACGCCTTTGCGTTTACCGCTTTGAGTTCCTACATAAATTCTGCCGTCTGGTCCGACTTTCATATCGTTTCCGAACCGGATTTCAAATTTATCGGTATCATACAGCTTTTCTGTAGTGTCATCATCGTTTAAGATAAAAACCCCGTCAGCACGTGAAACGATAAGCTTATTATCGGAAGTAAACGCCATTGCCGCAACTCCGACATCTAGCTTCCGCACAATAAGCTCATCTGTGTAAATGTCATAGATGCAGATTTCACCGCCCAGTCCGTTGGTGAAATAAAGCTTTCGTTCAGTCTTGTTCCATATCGGGCCTTCACCGATAATACATCTTTTTTTGGTGATTATTTTCATCCGTTGTTACACCAGGCTCTCTGCCTGACGGATAAATCCGTCCTGCTCAACTTTGTTGATGTTATTCCATAGCACGTTCCAACCGCAGACACGTATCTGTAAATCCTGATATTTATCGGGATTTTTCTGTGCATCACGCAAAGTATCGGCGTTAAACACATTGATATGCATTGCGTGACCGCCACGATTTATAAAGGTCATAAGCAGTCCGTACATTGCCTCTAATCCGTCATTACCCTTAACAGCCGATGGTAAAAGTCCCAAATCAAGTGCGGCATCATTGGTGAATGCTGTGGCGTCTGTTTTAGTGGTTGATAAAATGGCAGCTGTTGCACCCTCACGGTTCTGACCCATTGATGCAGAGCAGTTCTTTGATAACTCTTCGCCACGTAGACGCCCGTTAGGTGATGATGCAGTCATTTCACCCTGCGAATATGACATTCTTGCAACATGGAATCCGCAACCCCATTTACCGCCACGTTTTTTTGCATTGGGTTTGCCACGCAGATAATCGGGGATGAATGATGTAATATCGGTTGCAAAACTATCAGGCAAATCACGGTTGTTACCGTATTTGTCGGGGTCATTATAAAGTTTTCTGCGGAAAAGCTCGTTACCCTCAAAGTCGTTATCAAGCATAGTCACAAGTTCGGATAATGTAAGTTCTTTTCTGTCATACACATATTTTTTTATCATTGCAAGCGAATCAGATAAATCCCCGATAAAGCCTGCCTCAATACATGAATTATTGGAAACACCGCCACCGCCGAGTGCATCAAGACCTTTTTCAAGACACGATGGAAAAGTGGCTGATATCATCGACTGCGGATTGATATATGAAAGATAATCCTCGAACGAGTTAACAACCTCCATAGTGATATCCATAAGGTATGATAACTGTTTTTTATACTCGGCATATAACTCATCAAAAGTCCTGTACGTATCAACTGACGGACTCTTTAGTCCTGCGAATTTGCCGGTAACACCGTCACAACCCTCGTGCAATGTATATTCGAGAGGTTTCATAAGATTAAGGTAATTCATACCGCATCCCATACTGCCCTGAATCGAATATTCATAACAGCCCTTGACGTTGCAAAGCCTTGCTTCCTCTTCTGTTACACCTGCACGGACAAGTGCTTTTCGGATAGTAGCATCAGATACAAAAACTATACTGTTATTGCCACGTCGAATCATATCAAGTGCTTTAAGAATAAAATCCTTTGGAGTAGAATCTGCAACCTTAATCTGAATTTTTGGGTTATATATATTCATCTTGTCATAGACATCAAGAAAAACATATGAAAGCTCATTTATTTCGGTTGATTCATCTTCCTTGCATCCGCCTAAGAAAACCGGCTGATTCCAGTAGTTTCCGATAGCGGTAAACTGCAGAAAGAAATATGCAAGGTCTGTTCTTAACTCTGATTCTGTAACACCGTTTTCAAGGTCGTTCTTATAGAATGGATATAAAAGTCTGTCAAAGTTAGAAAGTGAACGCACCTGCAATCCCTCAATATGCTCGCTCATCATAAAATACAGATAATCAACAAGCAATGCCTCGTAGAATGTTTTCGGCGGGTTGTGTGTGATATTATCAAGTGCTGCTGCCATTTTCTCCGAGCCTTGTGTTTCTTTTGCAAGCTGTGTAAGGCGTGCGATGAAGTTTACGATTGCATTGTATGTAATCCTGATTCCCTCAAAGAAAGCATCTTCTTCATCTGTTAAATCACGACCTGAACGAATCTTTTCGCTTTCATTTAAAAGTCCTTCAAAACCAAGCTCAAAAATTCTGTCCCAGTATGGCACACTGTGGTCATAATCAGGCCATATTGTAACTATTCCGTCATCCTCAAGCTGATTACGCTTTTTTGCAACCTCCGGGATTAGTTCATTAAAAACCTCACCGCTCCATGTATCGGTGAGCATACCGTTAATGGGACGGTCGATTGCGTTTATGGCAGGGAAAGTATCACGGCTGTCGCAGGAAATACGTGTGTTATCCAATACGAACTCAAAAGCCTTTGCTTTACGGACAGGGTGGGGAAGATGTGAAATTTCCTTGTCACGTTTCGGGATTTCCTCACGTATCATATCACCGTCCATACCTGTAGACGGATCAAAAATATCGTCTTTTCTCACCATTCGGTTTCCGTTCCAGTTTTTCGGATCGTGGTATTTATTAGTTATATAGTTATAGTCAGTAGTTTTAATATATTCCATAACAAAACCTCCCTTTTGTTGATATAGTATCAGAAAGCGGGAGATTTGTAAATGATTAAAACAAAACACTTGACTATTTCAAAACAAAAAGATATAATATAAATGGTGATGATAATGGAAAAATTTATAAAGAGCGAACTTAATGTAGATATAATAAATTTTGCTTGCTTTGTTGCAAAGGGTACGGGTGATTCGGTTCATAAAAATCGTCCCAGCCATGGACTTGCATTCCACACAAGCGGAGAAAAGGTGTATAACTTTTCAGACGGAACAAAACTTTTGACGCAACCAAATACTGTAATATATCTTCCCAAGGGTTCGAATTATATTGTGAATAAAAAGGTGGCAGGTGATTGCTATGCAACAAATTTTGATATTTCTCCGCAAACGGACTTTGAACCGTTTGTTATGCCGGTAAAGAATATTAAAATGCTTGAACATTTTAAAAATGCAGAGAAAAGTTGGACAGCAAAGAAACCGGGATATATGTTTAAATGTAAGGCGGAGCTTTATAATATTCTGTATCTTATGCAGGAGGAGTTCTTATCTGCATATACTCCGACCAGTAAGTATGAGATTATACGTCCGGCGATGGATTATATACACAGATACTATCCCGAAAAGCTTCTTAACGTATCGGAGCTTTCAGCAATGTGTGGCATAACTCCCGAATATTTCAGAAAATTGTTCTGTGGCTTTTTCGGTGTGTCGCCGATAAAGTATATAAACGCACTCAAACTCTCACGTGCAGAGGAACTGCTCGCATCGCAAATGTACTCTGTAACTGAGGCGGCAGAAATGTCGGGGTATACCGATATGAGTCATTTCAGCCGTGAATTTAAAAAGCATACGGGAATGAGCCCGACTGAATTTATAAATCTGTAAAAAAACGTAGCAATTTAACTGCTACGTTTTTTATGATTGGGAGTGTACGATTTCTTATTACATTGTTTTGCATAAGGGCATCCGATGCAATGCTCACCACGTTTTTTTGATTTATAAAGATACAGTATGATACTCACGAGGATAAGCAGGAGTATCAAAATTAAAATAACATTTGTCATAACAATGCTCCATTTGTTTGGTTTTGTGAGGAATTTAAAGCGTAGTCTGCTTCAATGCTTTTGTTTGCTTTATTTATAAGCCTGATAACCGTCGCAGCTATTAAGGCGACAATAACAAAGCCTGCAATTGCTGCGCCGATATTAAGAGATGCCGGAGCAGTTATGAGCGTACCGATTGTATATACGAGATAAGAAACTGTATAACCTACACCAAACTGAAGTCCGATACCGCCCCATAGCCATTTTGCACTTTTCATTTCTGCATTCATCGCACCGATAGCGGCAAAGCAGGGAGGAGTGTAAAGGTTAAACATAAGATAAGCAAGCGCTGCAACCTTTGTAATAGCAAATACTGTAGCAACTTCTGTGCCTGCACCTTCCATAAGTGCAAGCTCTTCTGTATCAATAAGATTTTCAAGTCCTACGAAACAAACTGCAAGTGTACCAACAACGTTTTCTTTTGCAATAAAGCCGGTAACCGCCGCTGCTGCAAGCTGCCAGCTAAGTACACCAACAATCGGAATAAGAATGTAAGCAAAAGGTCCTGCGACAGAAGCAAGGATTGAAGAATCGGCAGTTTCTGCCAACTCAAAACTCCACGTGAAAGTCTGCATAAACTGTACTGCCATATTGCAAAGGAGGATAATTGTAGAAGCTTTTACTATGTATGACCATCCACGACTACACATTGATTTAAAAGCTCCCCAAAGTGAAGGGGCTTTATATTCGGGTAATTCAATGATAAAGAAAGATTTTCTTGCTTTAAAGCCTGTTATTTTGTTTACAAGTAATGCACCTAAGAAGATGAGTAAAATACCTGAGATATACATAAGTGTGCTGACCCAGCCTGCATCATCAAAAAACACACCTGCAAAGAGTGCTATTACAGGGATTTTTGCACCGCAAGGCATAAAGGGGGAGAGCATTACCGTAGCTCTGCGTTCACGCTCGTTACGGATTGTACGGCTTGACATAATACCGGGAACAGCACAGCCGATTGTAATAACAAACGGAATAACCGATTTTCCGGAGAGTCCAACCTTTTTGAATATAGGGTCAAGAATAACTGCAACCCTTGACATATAACCGCAATCTTCCAAAAGTGCAATCAGGAAGTACATTACCATAACAAGAGGCAGGAAACCTATAACGGCTGTCACGCCACCGATTACGCCGTCAACAAGAATAGCTGAAAGTAACGGATTTGCATCGACTAAAAGCTCTCCAATCCACTCCTGAAAAGATTCGAGCCACCCAACAAGCCAATCAGCAACGGGTGCACCTACCCAAACCTGAGAAAACTGAAAAACAAGATACATTACAACTGCAAAAATCGGAATACCGAGCCACTTATTTGTAATTATATTATCGATTTTATCTCCGAAGTTCTTAGTTCTGGTGAGAACCTTACGGGTTTCAACAACTTTTACAATCTTGTTTACAAATTCAAAACGTCTGCGGTCGGCAACTTCGACCGCTTCTTTATTAGTAAGGTCAACATTACCTTGTGAATAAACAGCTGTCTGTGATGTTCCAACCTGCTTTACTGCGGTTTCAATAACTGCATTCAAACCATCTGCGGAAGTTGAAACGGTTTCAATTACAGGGCAGGCAAGTTTTTCGGATAGTTTTGATGTATCAATCTTTGTATCCTTTTTTTTATTTATATCGCTTTTGTTAAGAGCCACAATAACGGGTATGCCAAGTTCGAGAAGCTGAGTGGTGAAGAAAAGCGAACGGCTGAGATTTGTTGCATCAACTATGTTGATAATTACATCGGGGGATTCGCTCTTCACATAAGAACTTGTGATGCTCTCCTCTGATGTAAACGGCGACAATGAATAAGCACCCGGCAAATCAATTATAATTATATCGTTGCTTTTTGAGTAAGATTTTTTTATTGGGTGTTCTTTCTTTTCAACTGTAACACCTGCCCAGTTACCGATTTTTTCGTTACAACCGGTTAAAGCGTTATACATTGTCGTTTTACCGGAATTCGGGTTACCTGCTAAAGCGATTTTCATAAAATAGTCCTCCATAAATCTAATTACATGATCTTGTAGTTAGTCTTGACTAACCGCAAGCCAAAAAAATAGTTGCAAAAACTGTAATTACACAATTATAGCCTCTGCCAACTGGTTGTCGATGTTGTACCTTGCATCTTTGATTGAAACTGTGCAACCGCCTTTTCGGAAGTTGATGACAGTAATTTTTTCACCTGAATAACAACCAAGGGAAAAAAGAAAAGCATTTAATTCTTCATCATTGGTTTCTATACTTTTAATTATACATTCTTGTCCTGTGGACACTTCAAGTAAGTTCATATCAGTCACCTTGCCGAATCTTTATTTCTATCAAAGACAGTTAGTTTCGACTAACTTCTTGTAAAGTTTAACATGACTAACTCGTTTTGTCAACGGTTTTTGGGATAATTTTCTTTTTTTTATGAATTTTCACAATTAAAGTCTTTGACAACGAGACAGTTATATGGTAAAATTACATAGTGATATTAAATTTATCGGATAAAGTGAGAGGTGAAAACTATGGCGATTAAGGAATCTGCCGAAAACTATCTGGAAACTATTTTAGTATTATCAAACAGAAATGGCTCAGTCAGAAGTATTGATATAGCAAATGAGATGAACTTTACCAAAGCAAGTATTTCTGTTGCAATGAAAAGACTGCGTGAAGAAGAGTATATTACTGTAGATGGGGACGGGTCCATACGCTTGACCCCAAAGGGTGAAGCTGTTGCAAAAAGTGTTTATGAAAGGCATCAGGTTATTGCAAAATTATTGATGGTTCTTGGTGTAAGTGAGAAAACTGCTTATGAGGATAGCTGTAAAATGGAACACGTTCTTAGCCGGGAAAGTTTTGAAAAAATAAAAGAATATTACAAAAAACATATATAAGAAATCCCACAGCATTTGCTGTGGGATTTTACGTAACCGTTTAGTCTTTTTTTAGCTTGCTTTTTGGAATATCAATATAATCAAATACGTTTATCGGCTGACCTGTTGCCATTGACTTATTGGCACAGATACCTGTCATAATACTCATTGCACCGTCGATGTGAGATGCCGCACGGTGAAGCGGGTCATACGCCGCGTTCGGGTTAAAGATATCGTCAAGCATAACATCGTCGCCGCCGCCGTGACCGCCCTCAAGCTTCTGTATTTCTACCTCGTAGCCCGGCTCAAACATCGGGTACACGAGTATTCTTTCACTTTCAACAAGACCTTCTTTTGATGCATCGTCCTGACCGTTTATGTATATAGCCTCAATAAGTTTCATTTCGACTCTGCCCTTTGTACCTGTGATGCAGACATTAAGGCCCTCATACGGTGAGAAAGCATTAAGTGAATATGACATTATTGCACCGTTATCATAGTTAACAATAACATTCATTACGTCCTCTATGCTGATGTTGTCGCCAAATACACTTTGGTCACGGATATATCCGTCATCTTTTTCTGCATCAAGATAAAGTTCTCGGAGCCACTCACTTTCTGTCATATCAATTGCAAACGGGTCGCCCTTTGCGTTCTCGCTGCCGTAGCAACGTGAATAGAATTTTGTTATACCTCTTTCTTCAGCATTCTCTCTTCCGTAGAACTTCAGACCGCCCTGTGCGTAAACCTTAACGGGGAATGAGTTAATCCAGAAATTAACAAGGTCAAAATGGTGTGTTGCCTTATGTACCATAAGACCACCACTGTTACGCTTGTCTCTGTGCCAGCGTCTGAAATAGTCAGCACCGTGTGATGTATTTAAGAGCCACTCAAAATGTATCTGCTTAACATCACCGATTGTACCGTCCTTTATAATCTGTCTTAACTGCGAATGATGCGGTGCGTAACGGTAGTTGAAAGATACTCTCAACTCTTTTCCTGTACGGTCAATAGCCTCGAGAATCTTTGCGCATTTCTCATCATCAACTGTCATCGGCTTTTCTGATATAACATCACAACCCATCTCCATAGCTTTTATAATGTAGCGATGATGTGTTCTGTCGATTGTTGTAACAATAACTATATCGGGCTTCTGTTCTTCAATCATTTTCTCGAACTCATCAGCATTATACAGTGGAACTTCGTGATAGTCATAGTCTCTTACGAGTGCTTTGTTGGTGTTTTCAAGTCTTGTTCGGTTGATGTCACAAAGGCCTACAACCTCGCAGTAGTCCGCATAGGTTTTAGCAACTGCCTTGAGCCACATTCTTAATCTTCCGCCTGTTCCGACGCAGGCATATTTTTTCTTTGTCATTTTAATTCTCCTTAAAATTTGCTATTGACAATTTAATGTCCTATATATATAATACAACTATGAAAATGTGTTGTCTATAAAAAAATAGTCCAAAAAAACAAAAATATTGCCATTATGAGGTGGAATTATGGAAATTCGGTACACAAACGAAGAGGCTGTGAAGATCGGAAGCAGTGTAGGAGCAAGGCATTTCAATATGAGTTACCTTGAAATTCATAGCTTTTATGAAGTGTATTATCTTATGAGCGGCGAGAGAAAATATTTTATCGAAGATACAATATATAAGGTAGAGGAGGGAGATGTTGTAATCATTCCTCCTAATGTGATACACAGAAGCATTGGTGAGGGCGACGGAAGATATTCACGTATTCTTGTTGGCGTTCCGACACAGGTGTTTGAGCCGGAAATGATTTCTGAATTTGAGTCGGCTCTGAACGGATATATATTGAATATACCGCCAAAGCACAGAAAATTTTTTGAACAGATTCTGGAAAAGGCAGAATATGAATACGAAAAAAAAGATTCATACAGTGAATATCTGATAAATAATATGGTGAATGAAATGCTTATATTTTTAATTCGTGTAAATAAAGGCATGGAATTTCAGCCGTCGGGGATAGAAAGTGACAGGCTTATAAGCCGGGCGGCGCAGTTTATAAGTCTTAACCATGAATTTCCGCTTACACTTGATGAGGTGGCAAGCGAGGTAGGTATGAGCAGAACGTATTTCAGTAAGCTTTTTAAAAGAAAAACAGGCTTTGGTTTTTCGGACTATCTTGCAGGTGTAAGAATAACAGAGGCGGCACGTCTTCTTACTGAAACTGACCTTGACATTACAACAATTGCAACGCAGTGCGGATACAGTGACAGTTCGTATTTTACCTCAGTTTTCAAAAAGATAAAGGGCGTTACTCCTATAAAATACAGAAAAGCATCAAGAACATAAAAAGTCTGTGGCGTCAGCCACAGACTTTTGCTTTATTCAGCAGTTTTGCCCGATCTTTTTACAAATACCATACTCAGAAGCAATGCGACAATATAGAGTGCAATTGTTACATAAAGTACAGTCTGATAACCTGTCGGGTTAACAAGTACGCCGTTTATTTCAACTTCCTGTCCGAACTTGCTTACTATCCAGTTTGCAAGCTGGTTACCGGTAAGTCCGGCAAAGCCCCATGCAGAAAGTGTGATACCGTGAATAGCACTGATATTACTCATACCGTAGTGGTCTGAAAGCAGTGTCGGAACGTTTGAGAAACCACCGCCGTATCCTGCATTTACCATCATTATCAGTGCAAGAACAAGAACTACGAGTACTGTGTTTCCTGCGCCGTTTCTGATACCGCCTGTTGCAATAACAAGTGCAGTAAGAACGATAGAAATAATAAATATCAGTTTATAAATTGTGTTTCTGTCTTTGAGTTTATCTGCCCATGCAGAGAAACCAAGACGTCCACCTGCATTGAATATTGCTGATACTGTTGAAATAACTCCTACAAATCCTGCAAGACCGATACACTTAACAATCATTTTTTCCTGTGAAATAAGAGCAAGACCGCAGGTGATGTTTATATAGAACATAAGCCATATACCAATGTAGTTTGTCAGAGGCTTTGTTTTAAGCACGTCCATAATCTTCGGTGCTTTTTCGTCACCCTGGGGTTCGTGCCAGTCATTCGGCTTTTTAAGAAGAAGGTGACCGACAAACATCATTACAAAATAAACACACGCAAGGATTATAAACATCTTATATATACCACCCTCGCCGAGGTTTGCAAGCATCCACTGCATAATCGGGCTTGCTATAGCCTTTGCACCGCCGAAGCCTGCAACTGCAAGTCCGGTTGCAAGACCTTTACGGTCTTTAAACCACAGCATAAGTGTCTTAACCGGTGAGAGGTAACCTGTACCAAGGCCTACACCCATAATAAATCCGTAGCAAAGGTATATTCCCACAAGTGCAAATACACTTCCCTGATGCAAGCCACCATAGTATATAAAACCACCTGTGCCTGCCATACCAAGTGCAAAGCATATTGATGCAATGAGTGATGACTTGTGTATGTCTTTCTCAACTACGTTACCTAAGAAAGCCGCACTCATTCCGAGGAAGAATATCGCAAGGCTGAATGCCCACTCGGTTGCACCTTTTGAAAAACCAATGTAGTCAGCAATTTCCTGACTGAAAATTGACCAGCAGTAAACCGTACCTATACTGAAATGTAAAAGAAGTGCCGGGATAGCTGCTCTTATCCATTTGTTATTTTTTAACTTTTCCATTTGTAAACCCTTTCGTTTAAAACATTGTATTTTTAGCACAAACATCATATATATTAGCACAATTACTCCGTAAAATCAAGAAGGAAACGAATAAAAAAATATATTTGTATCATTTGTAAATCAAATGAAAAATTTACTTGCAAAATTTGTTCAAATATTGCCAACGATTGAACCAAATCTGCTTGACCGTTACTAGAAAATCAGATATAATATCCATATGAAGAGATTAAACTTAAATAAACTATGAAAACGGAAAATAAAATTAAGGGGAGATGCTAATTTTTTCGGATAAAATGTTGCTTTTTTCCGATAAAAAGGGATTGACATGAAGTTTTGTTTAATGTATAATTTAGAAAAAATCCATATAACAAGGAGATAATAAAAATGAAAGAACTAAAACTTGAGGAACTTTCAACAAAACAGAAACTTGGAATGACATTAACAGCATTTGTTAACGCTGATGAAAGAACCCCTGAGGAAGATGACTATATAATCGAAATGATTAAAAATCATTCACTCGGTGCTGTATGGGTAAGACCGCACTACAATAACTCAGAAGAGCTTATGCAAAGAATAAAGGAAGCGGCAGATTATCCGATTCTTGTCTTTACAGACGCAGAAAGCGGAATAAAACCGTATCTTATAGGTAAGCACAATGCCATAGCTTGTACCGGTAATGAAAAGCATGCGTATGTATTCGGTAAGGTAGTAGCTGCAACAGCACGCAAGATGGGCTATAACTTTATATGTAACCCGGTTGTAGATATGAGCCCGGGAAGTCAGCGTTCTTTGGGTACTGACCCCGAAAAGGTAAGTAAGCTCGCAGAGGCTATAGCACGTGGTATGCATGACGGCGGTGTTTTAAATGTAGCAAAGCACTATCCGAGCGCAAATAACCCCTCAGGTGTTGACTCACACATGGGTGAGGCGGTATCACCGGAAACCAAAGAGGATTTACTTAAGCGTGCACTCATTCCGTATAAGCATCTTATTGATGAGGGCTTGCTTGACGGTATTATGACATCACACAAGAAAATGACAAACATTGACCCTGATCATCCGACAAGCCTTTCAAAGCCTGTTATAGACATTATCCGTGAACTGGGTTTTGACGGAATTTCAATAACAGACGCACTTTGTATGATGGGTATCCGTGCTAAATTCGGCGATGTTGATTCAAAGGGCCTTGCGCTTGAGGCAGGTAACGATACAATATTACCGTATGTAGGAACCGCAAGACAGGTGTTTAAGGAATATTGCGAGGCTTATGATAAAGGACTTATTTCTGACGAAAGACTTGATGAGGCGGTAAGACGAGTTCTTGAAGCACAGCATAAGACAACCTTGCTCCCCGATGATATAGAGCCTACAGACGAAGAGATTGAGCTGTTTAATTCAATCAATAAAGACGGTGTATATGCAAAATGCGACGAAGGTCTTACACCGAACATTTCACGTGACGGCAAGCATTTCTTTGTTGTTATGGCAAAGTGTGAACTTGGAATAGATGAAGCGACACGTGTTGATGTTGATACCTTCAGCGGCGGTTGGCATAATCCGTTTAAGATAAAGGACAGATTGCTTGAACTTTTCCCGAACTCAGAGGTAAGATTTATAAATGAGTTCCCGACACAGTCGCAGAACTACAACATTATGAAGGATGCATTCGGATATGATGAGCTTGTGTTTATCACATTTTCCGAATCGTTAGCTTTTGTAGGCAAGGAAGAGCTTACATACAGAATTATACGACTTATTGAGGCAATGCAGTTAACAGACAGAATATCAACACTCGTTCATTTCGGAAACCCGTTTGTTCTTGAAGTTCTACCGCACTTTAAAAGATTTATTCTTGGCGGAAACTCGGCAGGCAGTGTAAATGCTTGTATTGATGTTTTAGCGGGCGAATATCCGGCAAAGGGTGTACCTACATATGATTTTAAGCTTAAATAAAGACAAAATAGAGTTGTTGAAAAAACAACTCTATTTTATTGGAAAAATTATAAAAAACGGTTGCTTTGTAAAAAAAACTATGGTATAATGAGGGCAATTACGGCGTATGCCGCAAACGGGAGGAAATAACAATGATAGAAGCGACAAAAGAGTTTTTGGCACAGCAGGAAGAACTGTATGCTAAACGTAAAGAGGAAATCCTGAACACAAAGGACGAACTTGTTATTAAAGGCACTACATACTATGTAAGCAACTCAGGTGACGATAACGCAGACGGTAAATCACCTGAAACTGCGTGGAAAACAATAGACAGAGTTAATAAGCACTGGTTTTTACCTGGCGACGGTGTGCTCTTTAAAAGAGGCGACATATGGCGTGGTAAGGCGGTACAGACGATGCCGGGCGTATCGTATGGTGCATACGGCACAGGCGACAAGCCGAAGTTCTATGGCTGGATTGAGGATATGGCAGATGCTTCGCTTTGGGAGCTTGTAGATGCAGACCATAATATATGGAAATATACAAAAGAAATTACTGACCCCGGAACACTTGTATTTAACGAGGGCGAAGCACATTCAAGAAAACTCATTCCTTCATTTAGAAATCTGCAGTTTGTATGCCGTGAGGATGAGAATAAACCTTTCGTAATGGAAAACGAAATGACACAGGACCTTGATATATTCTGGTTCTTTGACAGAGTTTTGGAATATGGCACATCAAAGGGCGAAAAATTCCCAATACCGGCAACAGCGTATGTAGCAACATTCTATGGCGATTTGTATCTGAGATGTGACAAGGGTAACCCGGGTGAGGTGTTTGATTCAATTGAGTCTATCGGCAGAGGCGTTGCGTTCAGAGTAGGTGAGAATGCAAATGTTACTGTAGACAATATGTGTATGAAGTACCTTTGCTTCGGCGTAACAGCAGGCGGATATTCAGTAGGACTTCATGTAACCAACTGTGAAATTGGCTGGATTGGCGGTAATATTCAGACATATAACGGCGGTGACCCGAACTATCCGGAAGGCAAGCGTGGCAGTGTAACACGTTTTGGTAATGGTATCGAAGTTTATGGCGGTTGTGATGATTACGTGGTTGAGGGTAACTATATTTATGAGTCATACGATGCAGGTGCATCACATCAGGTAACTACCAATAAGAAACTCATAATGCAGAACACACGCTATACAGACAACCTTATAGAGAAGTGTGTTTACGGTATTGAGTATTTCCTTGATCAGAAACCCGGCTCAGAGGGCAGTACCATGAAGAATCTGGTTATGAACGGTAACATCATCAGGCTTTCAGGTTATGGCTGGGGACAGCAGAGACATAACACCCACACGCCTGCACTTATTAAAGGCTGGAGTTATACGAATACTGCAAGTGATTACCATATCTATGACAATATCTTTGACCGTTCGGGTTACAGAATGTTGCATCTTGTTGCAGAGAAGGACGAGTATTGTCCGGAAATGCACGACAACACATATATCCAGGACATCGGCGGTATGATAGGTCAGTGGGGCGGAAACGAAGTCAAAGAGCCTGAAATTGAAATCTTTGACGAGAACGCAGAGGAAAAGATTATAAATGTATTCGGAGAAAAGAACCCGAAGGTTTATATAATTAAATAAGTGAGGTAATAAAAATGGTATTTGATAACATAAAAAACAAAGACTTGTACTTGTCAATGCACCCGTGCTTTGAAAAGGCTTTTGATTATATAGAAAAGGTTGTACGTGACGGTGAGGAAGTAGGTAAGTACGAAATCGACGGCAGAATTGTCCACGCAATGGTTCAGGAGTACGAAGGTAAAGAGGACCATCCCAAGTACGAGGGACACAGACGCTATATAGACATCCAGTTCATTCTTTCAGGTAAGGAAATTATGGACTATGCAAACATTTCCGAGTGTGACACTATGACAGAATATAACCCCGACAAGGATGTTGAATTCTTTACCTGTGACGGACTCTCAACACGCATCAAAGCACAGACGGGTGATTTTGCAATCTTCTATCCGGAGGATATTCATAAGCCGGGTATAAAGTATGAGGACGGCACAACAATAAAGAAAATAGTTGTAAAGGTTTTGGTATAAGCCTAAAAGAGCACTTCATTACAATGAAGTGCTCTTTCTTATATGTTCAAGGAAAATTTGTGTGCATAATGATGATTTTTTATTGATATAAATTCTTGAATGACGGTAAACACCATCGTTAATACGTAAAAGCTTGATTGATGGGTGAATCTGACGCTGCCATGAAAAAGCAGGGAAGAGACTCACACCCATTCCCATTACGAGATAATCACGTATGCACTGTGGGTCGTCACATTCTATTACAATATCGGGTGTTATGCAAGCCTCATGACAAAGTCTGTCCGTAAATGTACGCAGACTGTAGTTTTTATGCAGACAAAGAAACTTCTCGCTTTCAAGCTCGGACACGTTTATTTTGTCACGCTTTGCAATCGGATTTGTTTTATGAACGGCAAGCATAACCTCTTCTGATATAAAATCATAGCTTTCAAATGCATTGCTTGTAAGGAGTTCATCAGTTATAAGCATATCATAGTCGGTATGGTTTTTCTCCCCGTCAAAGTCGAGTATAAATGAAATTTCGGGATGTATGTTTCTGAACTCTGAGATGATATCTGTCATCCTCATACGGTTGTTGTTGATAAGCAGATGTATTTTTCCATGTACTTTGCCTGACATATCAGCAATGTCGTTTTTTGCCTGTTCTATTTCTGAAAAAATGTTATCAACGGCCTTTAGAAATCGTTTTCCGGTGTCATTTAACAAAAGACGGTTCGCAGTTCTGTCAAATAACTGCGTTTCAAGCTCATTTTCGAGCTTTTTTATTGATGCAGACACACTTGAGGGTGGTACCCGAAAATGCGCTGCAGTATGTGATATATTTTCAGTTCTTGCAGTGTGCTGAAAATATGTAAGTTGTAAAAATTCCATTTTATCACTCCCTTGCCCAATATTATACCATATATTTTAATATATAGCAAGAGTACATCATTATATTCTTTACAAAATGGTAAGATAGATGTATAATATTATCTGAAATGGAGGTAATCAAATGAAAAAAGGTTTAATTTATACTATTATAACGGCACTTGCGTTTGTTACGTTTGAGCCGGTCAGTAAACTTATCGCAGGTTCGGTAAGCCCGTTCGGAATAGCGTTTTGGAGATTTATTTTAGGCTCACTGTTGCTGTTCCCGTTTGCAATAATAAAAATCAAAAAAGACGGAATACAGATTAAAGCAAAAGACTGGTTAACGATGGCAGGTCTTGGAGTTCTTTTCATATGCATAAGTATGACTGCGTTGCAGTTTGCCATAGGACTGGCTGATAATCCTGCACTTATAGCGATTATTTTTTCTGCAAATTCTGTTACTACGATACTTTTTGCGATGCTTATACTTAAAGAGAAAATGACTGCCAATAAGGTTATCGCAGTGATTTTGGGTGCGATCGGAATTATTATTTGTGCAGATTTTAAAACAGGCGAAAATCTGCCGGCAGTATTGCTTGCAGTTGTTTCGGCATTAACATTCAGTATTTATACTGTACTGTGCAGAAAGTACACAAAGCATCTTGGTGCATCTGTTCAGACTACAGGTTCGTTCTTTTTGGGAAGTATAGTTTTGCTTGTGGTTCTTCTTATTGCCGGAGAAGAGATAATTCCCCAAATAAACACGGAAAACGTACTTATTATGCTTTATATCGGACTTTTTGTTACAGGAATAGGCTACTGGAGCTATTTCAGGGCTATGGAAAAAGGCGGTACAATTATGGCATCTCTTGCGTTCTTTATTAAGCCTGTGCTCACTCCGTTTGCCGCATTTGCAATAAATGGTATTGTGCCGGATTTGAAAGTTTTTGTTGCGGTTTTGTTTATCGTAGGAGGTTCATACTTTGCTGTTTATAGAAAGGATAAAAAGGTACAGTGATATGGGAAAAATAAAGTATGGCGAACACAAAAACCAATATTTAAAAGTTTATCTTCCGGATACCGATAAATTTCCGGTTTGTGTATATTTACACGGTGGCGGTTTAGAAGAGGGTGTGCCGGAACAGGAATTTGCAGACAGCCTTGTAAATAAAGGCGTAGCAGTTGTAAGCGGTCAGTACAGACTGTATCCTGATGCTAAATATCCCGAATTCATTGAGGACGGGGCGTCAATTGTCGCATGGGCAAAGAATAATATGCCTCAATATGGCGATGTCACAAAGCTTTTTGTTGTCGGAACAAGTGCAGGTGCATATATATCCATGATGCTGTGCTTTGATAAGAAGTATCTTGCAAAGCATGGCATGAGTAATGACGATGTTTCGGGGTATCTGCATAATGCAGGACAGCCGACAACGCACTTTAATGTTTTAAGAGAGCGTGGGCTTGATTCAAGACATGCAATAATAGACGAAGCGGCACCGCTTTATCATATCTGTGAGGACAATTATCCGCCAATGGAGATTGTTGTTGCAGATAATGATATGGAATGTCGCTATGAAGAGACAAAACTCCTCATGGCAAAACTTGCACAGTTTGGTCACGATATGTCAAAAATAAATTTCCGGCTCATGGAAAATTATGGGCATTGTGAATATAAGAACGTAATAGACGAAAACGGAAACTATATTTTTGCTGATATAATTTACAATTTTATCAGCCGAAATGTAAAATGAAGTTTTATCTGTTGACATTTTAAATAGATATGTTATAATCAGTATAACAAATTTTTGAAATGAGGTAAAAACAATGAATAAAATAGGCATACAGCTTTATTCTGTAAGAGACCACTTAACTACAGAAGAAGATGCAAAAGCTACATTCAAAAAACTTGCAGAGCTTGGCTATACAGAGGCACAGACTGCAGGTTGTTACGGTATGGATTACGGTGTGTTCGGTAAGCTTGCAAATGATGCAGGTATCGAGATTGTCGGTACACACGATCCGTTTGAGCCGATGAAAAATGACCTGGAAACCTGCATAGAAAATCACAAGAAACTCGGTACAACCAATATGGGTATCGGTGGCTTTGGCTGGGGCGTTACAAGCTCGGCGGTTGTAGAGGAGTTCATTGCTGATGCAAACAAGATTGCAAAGCGTCTTAAAGAAGAGGGTATGAAATTCACGTACCATAACCACAGCCAGGAATTCATCAAGCTTGATAACGGCAAGACAATGATGGAAATGTTCATGGAAGGCTTTGACGAGGATATAACTTTCGTTCTTGATACATACTGGGTACAGAACGCAGGCGGTGATGTGTGCACATGGATAGAGAAGCTGGCAGGCAAAATCGACATACTCCACCTCAAAGATATGGCAGTGAAATATGCTGAGGATAATAGTGTTGTATCATATATAACAGAGGTTGGTAACGGAAACATCGACTTCAAGAAGGCAATCGAAACTGCCGAGAAGTGTGGCGTTAAGTATTTCTGTGTTGAGCAGGATAACTGCCCGTATGACTTTGAGCCGAGCCTTAAGGCATCAAGTGATTACTTGCATAAGCTCTGCAATTTCTGATGATAAAAAATACTGCAAACAAAATGTTTGCAGTATTTTTGTGGCTTAATATCCTATTCTGTCAAAGTTTCTGTACTGTATCGCTTCTGCAATATGTAAGGTCTTAATATCGTCCGAGCCGTCAAGGTCGGCGATTGTTCTTGCGACCTTCAAAATCTTACTGTGTGCTCTTGCACTTAATCCAAGTCTGTCGAACGCAGATTTCAGGAGCTTACTTTCAGCATCTCCCAATGCGCAGTATTTATCAAGCATTGCGGCGGTCAGCTGTGAGTTTGCAGTTATATTGTCGTTTGTATAACGTTCAAGCTGAATTTGACGTGCCTTATTTACTCGCTCTTTTATCTGTGCACTTGTGTCACCGTCTGCGAGCTTTGAAAGTTCGTCATATTCTACAGCAGGAACCTCTATCTGAATATCAATTCTGTCAAGCAACGGTGCTGATATCTTTGAACGGTAACGCTGTACCTGTGCAGGTGTGCAGGTGCAGATGCGGTTCGGGTTATTTCGGTTACCACAAGGACATGGATTCATAGCTGCTATGAGCATAATATTACACGGATAAGAAAGCGTTGCACTTACACGTGAAATAGTTATAATGTTGTCCTCAAGCGGTTGACGGAGAACCTCAAGTGAGTCACGTCTGAACTCGGGCAATTCGTCAAGGAACAGTACACCGCAGTGTGCAAGCGAAAGCTCGCCCGGGCGTGGTGTAGCACCACCGCCGGAAAGCGCATTTGCTGAAACTGTGTGATGCGGACTTCTGAACGGCCGTGACGTTATAAGCGGTGTTCTTTCGGGCAAAGTTCCGGCTATTGAATGAAGCTTTGTGACTTCAAGCATTTCCTCGAATGTCATATCGGGGAGTATTGTGCTTACACGCTTTGCAAGCATCGACTTACCCGTTCCTGCAGGACCCGACATCAGAATATTATGCAATCCGCTTGCTCCAACCTCGATTGCACGTTTTGCCTGCTCCTGGCCCTTTACCTCACGCATATCGCAGAGGGCAAGGGTAGACGCTGTTGCAAGGTAGTCTATGTTTGTTTCAAACGGTTTTATCGGACGGATTCCGTCATAGTGGTCTATTACATCGTTAAGTGTTTTTACAGGATAAATTTCAATACCCTCTATGACTGCCGCCTCGTCAGCGTTGTCGAAGGGCACAAAGCATTTTTTAATATTGTGCTCATATGCCGATATTACCATCGGCAGTATTCCGCGAATCGGTTTTACTGCACCGTCAAGTGCGAGTTCGCCTAAAAATACAACCTCATTGCGATCGCAGATGTCAATCTGCTTTGATGCATCAAGAATTGAGAGTGTGATTGCGAGGTCAAAACCCGAGCCTTCCTTTTTCAGCGAAGCAGGCGCAAGGTTCATTGTGATACGTTTTTTGGGGTATTCACAGCCACAGTTCTTTATTGATGCTTTTGCGCGTTCACGAGCCTCTTTTACGGTTGCATCGGGTAATCCGATGATATCAAACGCAACGATGCCGTTAGATATGTCGGTCTGTACTTCAATTATGTTTCCGTCAAGTCCTGTGAGGGCAACGGTATTTATTTTTGTAAGCATAGCGTTTCGCCTTTCGTTATTGATATCTACAGTATAACATATTTTGGATATCATTGCAATATAAAAATAAAACTCTGTGTATTTGTTGACAAAAACCGCATAAATGCTTGACATCAGGAAATAAATGTGATAAAATACTACAGATTATATTATAAAGGGAGATTCTGATGATTACAGGCAAGCAAAGAGCATATCTGCGTAAAATCGGACACACAATGCAACCTATTTTTCAGATAGGAAAAGACGGTCTTACAGACACCGTTATAGTTGCGATTGATGAGGCACTTGAAAAACGTGAAATTATAAAAATTTCGATACTTGAAACTGCAATGCTTGACACAAGAGAAACGTGTGATGAGGTTGCAAGACGGCTTTTGGCAGAGCCTGTTCAGGCAATCGGCGGTAAGTTTGTTCTGTACCGCAAATCCTCAAACGAAAAATACCGCAAAATTGAACTTCCGAGAAAATGAAAAAGATTGGAATTTTAGGCGGTACGTTTGACCCGATACATCTTGGGCATACGGAGCTTGCACGTTGTGCACTCAATCAGTATGAACTTGATACAGTCCTTGTTATGACAGGCGGTATGCCACCACATAAGCGTGGAAAAATCACTGATGCATTCGTGCGTCACGAAATGGTAAAGATTGCACTCTCAGATGAGGAGAAAATTGTTCCGTATGATTACGAGGTTTCAAAGACTGAATATTCATATACGGCAAAAACACTCACCGAGCTTAAAAAACTTCATCCCGACTGGGAGATATATTTCATAATCGGCGAGGACTCTTTACAGGATTTAACGAAATGGTACGAACCGCAAACGGTTACCGATAACTGCATACTGCTCGTGTATCCGAGGGATAATAATTCTGATTTGGATGAATTAATAGAAGAACGTAAAAAGCAGTTTAATGCAGATATCCGACCGATAAACGCAAAAACACTTGATGTTTCTTCAACAGAAATAAGAAATTGTGTAAAAAAAGGACAGTCGATAGACGGAATGGTAGATTATAAGGTTTTGGAGTTTATAAAAGAAAAAGGACTCTACATCTGATGGATATAAAAGAGATTAAAGAAAAGCTAAAAACGGCACTTGATGAAAAACGCTATAAGCACAGCATAAGCGTTGCCGATGAGGCGGTAAGGCTTGCACAATTGTGGGGTGCTGATAAAGACAAAGCATACCTTGCAGGACTTGTTCACGACTGTGCAAAATGCATACCGTACAATGATGCGATAAAATCGGGCTGTGAGCTTGACCGTGAAACTCTTGCGTGCCCGGGCGTTGTACACGCTCCGGTGGGGGCGTATGTGGCAGAGCATGAGTATGGAATAGAAGATACCGAAATACTTGATGCAATCCGCTATCATACAGTAGCAAGAGAGAATATGACATTGCTTGACAAGATTATATATCTTGCAGACATAACCGAGCCGTACCGTGACTTTGACGGTGTGGAGGATTTGCGTAAGCTATGCAACTGCGACATAAACCTTGCATTTTGTGAGGCGCTGAGGCGTTCAGTTGTATTCAATATAGAAAAAGGAAATATAATACACCCCAACACACTTTATGCGTGGAATGAGATGTGTATAAAAAACAAACAACCAAGGGAGGAAAACAAATGACAGCAAACGAAAAATCACAAGCTGTTGTAAAGGCGCTTGAAGATAAAAAAGCTTCAAACATCGAGGTTATAGATGTTAAGGAAAGAACATCTTTGAGTGAGTATTTTGTTATTGCATCCTGCCAGTCAACCGTTCAGGTACGTGCGTGTGCCGATGAGGTTGAGGAGCAGTTGGAAAAAGAGGGCATAGATGTCCGTCATAAAGAGGGTTACAGCACAGGTTCGTGGGTACTTATGGACTACGGCGATGTGGTTGTCCACGTTATGCAACAGGAAATGCGCGAGTTCTACGGCATAGAACGTTTGTGGGACGATGCAGGAAAAATACTTACTGAAGAATAAGAAAGAGGTAAATAGAAATGGCTGATTATAATTTTAAAGAAATCGAAAAAAAGTGGCAGGACAAATGGGAAGAAGCTCACGCGTTCGAGGCGGTAAACGGCTCGGATAAAGAGAAGTTTTTCGGACTTATAGAGTTTCCGTATCCGTCAGGTCAGGGACTTCACGTAGGTCACCCCAGAAGCTACACTGCAATGGATATCATTGCAAGAAAGCGTCGTATGCAGGGCTATAACGTACTTTACCCTATAGGCTGGGACGCATTCGGTTTGCCGGCTGAGAACTACGCTATTCAGAATAATGTTCATCCGGCGGTTATAACCGAGAAGAACATTGCAAACTTCACACGTCAGCTTAAGATGCTTGGTTTCTCATTTGACTGGTCAAGAGAAGTAAATACAACAGATCCGAGCTACTATAAGTGGACACAGTGGATATTCCTGCAGTTATTCAAGAAAGGTCTTGCATATAAGCAGGAGATGCCGATAAACTGGTGTACTTCATGTAACGTAGGTCTTGCAAACGAAGAGGTTGTAAACGGTGTTTGTGAGCGTTGCGGCGGCGAGGTTATCCAGAAGAGGCAGAGCCAGTGGATGCTTAAAATCACAGAGTATGCACAGCGTCTTATTGATGACCTTGACGATATCGACTTCCTTGAGAAGATAAAGACACAGCAGAGAAACTGGATTGGCAGAAGTGAGGGTGCAGAGGTTAAGTTCACATTGACATCAGGCGATGAAATGGTTGTATACACAACAAGATGTGACACACTCTTCGGTGCAACATACACAGTTATTTCACCCGAGCATCCGCTTATAGAAAAGCTTAGTGACAACCTTTCAAACTATGACGAGGTAAAGGCTTATCAGGCAGCGGCTGCGAAGAAATCAGAATTTGAAAGAACAGAGCTTGCAAAGGAAAAGACCGGCGTAAGACTTATGGGTGTTAATGCAATTAACCCCGTAACAGGCACAGAGATTCCGATATTTGTATCAGACTACGTTCTTGTAACATACGGTACAGGTGCAATTATGGCAGTTCCTGCTCACGATACACGTGACTGGGAGTTCGCAAAGGCGTTTGATTTGCCGATAATTGAAGTTGTTTCAGGCGGTAAGGATGTAAACGAAGAAGCATACACCGATGTTGCAAGCGGAACAATGGTAAATTCAGGATTTTTGACAGGTATGTCTGTAAAGGATGCTATCCCTGCAATGATAGACTATCTTGAAAAAGAAGGGCTTGGAACACGTAAGGTCAACTACAAGCTTCGTGACTGGGTATTCTCACGTCAGAGATACTGGGGTGAGCCTATCCCGATTATACACTGCCCGAAGTGCGGTCAGGTAGCAGTACCTGAAGAAGAACTTCCGCTTGTGCTTCCGGATATGGAAGAGTTCAAGCCGGGCGAAAATGGTGAGTCACCGCTTGCAAATGCGACAGACTGGATAAACACAACTTGTCCGTGCTGTGGTGCACCTGCAAAGAGAGAAACCGATACAATGCCACAGTGGGCAGGTTCAAGCTGGTACTTCCTAAGATATGCAGATGCACATAACGATAATGCATTGGCATCAAAAGAAGCACTTGATTACTGGACACCGGTTGACTGGTATAACGGCGGTATGGAGCATACAACACTTCACTTGCTCTATTCACGTTTCTGGCATAAGTTCCTCTTTGATATCGGCGTAGTTCCGACAAAGGAACCGTATCAGAAGAGAACATCACACGGTATGATCCTTGGCGAAAACGGCGAGAAGATGTCAAGGTCAAGAGGAAACGTTGTTAACCCCGACGATGTTGTAAACGAGGTTGGTGCTGATACATTCAGAACATACGAGATGTTCCTCGGTGCATTCGATCAGAGCACACCGTGGTCACAGCAGGGACTTAAGGGCTGTTACAAGTTCATCGAAAAGGTATGGAACCTGCAGAACATCTTAACAGATGAAGAGGGTTACAGTGCCGAGCTTGAAAAGTCAATGCATAAGACAATAAAGAAGGTCGGCGATGACTTTGAGAGAATGAAGTTCAATACGGCTATTGCTACAATGATGAGCTTCCTGAACGATGTATCAAAGAAAGGCTCAATCACAAAGGGCGAATATAAGACATTCATCACACTTCTTAACCCGGTTGCACCGCACGTAACAGAGGAGTTATGGCAGATGCTTGGCGGCGAGGGATTATTGTCACTTGCTCCGTGGCCGGTGTATGACGAAGATAAGACGGTTGATGATGAAATCGAAATCGTTGTACAGATAAACGGAAAAATCCGTGATAAGATGAGCGTTGCGGCTGACCTTGATCGTGCAGGTCTTGAGGCTGTTGCAATGGAATCAGCACGTATCCGTGAGCTTACAGAAGGCAAGACAATAGTTAAGGTGATTGCAGTTCCGGGTAAGCTTGTGAATATAGTAGTAAAATAAAAAAAGTCACTATTGCGACTGTCGTGCTATCAGGAAATTATAACCAAAAGCAGTAATTTCCTGATAGATAAAAAATTTGCAAATAGGTATTGCACTTTTTGTGAAAATATAGTATAATATCATAGTAGCAGAATTTTGAAGGGGTAATGAAATTGCAGGACATAGGAATATCAATATATGGCAGTATTGATTACAAAAATCAGGCAGAATACTTTAAAAAGCTTGGTGTAACAAAAACGTTTATAGGTTCGGAAACTGATGATTTTGACGGAGCCGTAAAGGTGTTTGCCGATAACGGTATTGAATGTGAATCGCTCCATGCACCGTATAAAAATATAAACGATATGTGGAGCAGTGACGAAACTGCAGCACAAAGCATGCTTAACAGACTAAAAGACAGTATTGATAAGTGTGAAAAATATTCCATCCCTGTATCAGTTGTACATCTTTCAAGCGGTGTGCCGATGCCCGAGATAAACGAGCTCGGAATTGCAAGATTTGAAGAATTATTCTCATATGCCGAAGAAAAAGGCGTGAAAATTGCTCTGGAAAACCAGCGTTTCCTTGAAAACCTTTCATTTTTTATGGACAGATATAAAACCGTCGGTTTTTGCTGGGATGCAGGGCATGAGTATGGATTTACTCACGGCATAAACTTCATGGATCTGTATGGTGACCGTGCTGTGGCACTTCATATCCACGATAACAGATGCGGTGTTTATACAGACGACCATCTTCTGCCGTTTGACGGAAAAATTGACTTTAATGAAGTTGCACAGAAACTTGTCAGAAACGGATATAGCGGCACATTGATGCTTGAAATCAGTAAAGATGTGTCAATTGATGGCAAAAAAGTATATGCTGACCTTACAGACGAAGAATATATAGATAGAGCGTATTCTGCAGTAAAAAAACTTGCAGTAATGGTCAGCGAATTAAAGAAATAAGCTTATAGAAAGCAGACAGCAATTTAATATGACATTCTGGCGATGATGGGCGAGTCCGTGCGATTGCGTACCGTGAACCGTGTCAGGTGGGGAACCAAGCAGCACTAAGCGGATTTCGTGATGTGTTACGGGTTACTCGCCCGGAGCCATTTTAGAAAAGATAATACCGATTGCGGTCAATAAGATTTATACCGTCCGCGGAAACAGCGGGCGGTTTTTCAATTTTATACGGAGGGAGAAAGTATGGCACATCAGGCTATATACAGAAAGTGGCGGCCTCTTGTCTTCGACGATATTGTCGGTCAGGAGCATATAACACGCACTCTTAAAAACCAAATACTGTCCGATGCTGTGGGCCATGCGTATCTTTTCTGCGGAACACGTGGTACAGGAAAAACGACCTGTGCAAAAGTACTCTCACGTGCGGTAAACTGCTTGAATCCGCAAAACGGTAATCCGTGTAACGAATGTGACGTATGCCGTGGAATTCTTGACGGCTCAATTATGGATGTAACGGAAATGGACGCCGCATCCAATAACGGTGTTGACGATATCCGTGAAATCATAGAGGACATAAACTACGTTGCGTCAAACGCAAAACGTACCGTTTATATAATAGACGAGGTGCATATGCTCTCGGCAAGTGCGTTTAATGCACTCTTGAAAACACTTGAAGAACCGCCTGAAAATGTGGTATTTATACTTGCAACCACAGAGTCGCATAAAGTACCGCAGACGATTCTTTCACGTTGCCAGAGATTTGACTTTAAACGTATCAGAAACGAAGACATAACCGTCAGAATGAAAGAGATTGCTTATGCTGACGGCTACGAAATAACAGACGATGCATTCCGGATGCTTGCCTCGCTTGCCGAAGGCTCGATGCGTGACGGTTTGAGCATAATGGAGCGTGTAATATCTGCCTGTGGTAATAAGGTAACTGCAGAGGATATTGAAGAGACTTTGGGAATATCATCGTCAGATACAGTGTTTGAGCTTACAGATGCAATAGCTGATGGTGATGCGGCACGGGTTATTACTGTTATTGACAGAGCGGTGTCGGACGGAAAAGAGCTTTCACAGCTCGCATCATCAGAGCTTGCTCATTTAAGAGCGCTGATGCTTTGCAAGATTTCGGACAACCCCGAAACATTAGTTGACACAGATGCGGCAACGCTTGTAAAATATAAAGCGCAGAGCGAGAAGCTGGCATTTGAGAAGATAAACCGTGCATCAACACTCATTTCAAATGCAATGGCAGATGCACGTGTTGCAAAATCTGCACGTATCGTTTACGAGCTGGCGTTTATAAAGCTTGCAAGGCCTGATATGGATGCAAACCCCGAGGCAGTTATGGACAGGCTTTCAGCAGTCGAGAACAAGCTCATAACAGGCGCAATCCCGACAGCATCATCTGTTTTTGCTTCAGACAACAGCGACTTAGTACGCCGTTTGGAGCGTGTGGAGGAAGCAATAAAAAACGGAGTAACGGCAACGGCAGAAACTGATTTTACGCCCGAGCCGGAACCACCGAAAACATCGGCACGTATGTTTGTGCCAATTCCGGAATCAGAACTCAATTTTGATTATCCTACAGCTGCACTTGCACGCAACTGGGAAAAAACAATTGAGCTGATGCTCAAAAAACAGTGTCCGTTCATAATGCCACTTAAGAACTGTACAACATGCTTTGATGCAGAGGGTATTATAATTCTTGTACCGGAGGATAAGGGTGCATTCACTCTAAACAGTGCATTGAACCATATCGAGGATATCCGCAAGGTATTTAAAGAAGTAACCGGCACACAGTACACAGTGAAGATAGTAAAGCGTGACGAGATAGACCCACGCAATATTATAAACCCGTTCTCGTTACCGAAAACAGAGGTTACAAAAGAAGAACCTAAAGAACAGGTAACTGAACAAGTGTCTGAACCCGAACCCGAGAAAACTGATAAATTCAGTGAGTTTTTTGACCAGTTTTCAAGTATAATAACTGACGGTGACAGACAGACGCTTTTATCGGACGAGCCTCTTGACCCCGGCGAGCAGTCAGTGCTTGAGGATGAGGATGAAAGAGAAGAGTTTTTAGACGAAAGTGAAATCCAATCCGACGAAGAAGATTTGACGGAGAATGAATAAAAGAAAGAAAAGAGGAATTTAAAAATGGGAAAATATAAGGGCTTTGCAGGAGCAGGAATGAATCAGAAGCAGAACATGAACAGTGTTATCAAACAGGCACAGAAGATGCAGGAAGAAATGGAACGTGTTCAGCAGGAAACAGAGGAAGAACAGGTAGAAGCAACATCAGGCGGCGGTGCTGTTAAGGTTGTTGTAAACGGTAAGAAAGAGCTTATCTCAATCAAACTCGATCCTGATGCAGTTGATCCTGATGATGTAGAAACACTTGAAGACTTGATCCTTGCAGCCGTAAACGAGGGCGTTAAAAAAGCAGAAGAAATAATGTCAGAGAGAATGGGCGCTATAACAGGCGGACTTAACATACCGGGGTTATTCTGATGTATTCAGCGGCTATAGACGAGCTTATTGAGAAGTTTCTTCGGCTTCCGGGCATAGGCCACAAAAGTGCTGAACGTATTGCTTTCTACCTGCTTGAGAATATGACAGACGAGGAAGCGGAAGCTATGGCACAGGCTATCGTTAGCGCAAAACGTAAAATACGACTTTGCGAGTGCTGTCAGAACCTGACGGACGAATCGCCGTGTCATATTTGTCAATCACCAAAGCGTGACAATACGACAATATGCGTGGTTGAGGGCCCCGAGGATGTTTCGGCAATCGAGAACACTCACGAATATAACGGTCTTTATCACGTTCTGCACGGTGCATTGTCGCCTATGGACGGTATAGGACCTGATGATATTAAAATAAATGAGCTTTTATTGCGCCTTACCGATAATGATGTAAGCGAGGTTATTCTTGCTACTAATCCGACGGTAAACGGAACTGCGACAGCTGTATATATATCAAAGCTGTTGTCACCGTTTGATGTCAAGGTAACACGAATTGCACACGGTATCCCGATTGGTTCGGATATCGAGTACGCTGATAAAATCACTATAATAAAGGCGATGGAAAGCAGAAGTGAAATGAACTGATACGGTATATTTTTATAATTATACCGTATATTTGTTAATAGAAGAATGTGGAAGGAGAGAGTAGAATGGACGCATTAAAAGAGTTTGTGCAAAGCCATGATTTGCATTTACTGTTTAGAATGCTTGTTGCGTGTGTCTGCGGATTTGCGATAGGCTTCGAGCGTAAAAACCGTGCAAAAGATGCAGGTATAAGAACACATTGTATAGTTGCGGTTGCATCAGCAATGATGATGATTGTATCGAAATACGGTTTCAACGATATGATTGAGGGTATGGTGTTTTTAAATGCTGATGTACGTCTTGACCCATCAAGAATGGCACAGGGAATAGTAACGGGCGTAGGTTTTCTCGGATCGGGACTGATATTCCATCAGCGTGGATCAACTCAAGGTCTCACAACAGCTGCAGGTATCTGGGCAACATCGGGTATAGGTATGGCATTGGGTGCAGGAATGTACCGCATAGGTATTTTTACAACGATTATAATGCTCATAATCCAGTATCTTCTCCATGCACGTAACCGCTTCACCAAAACTCATAAAACAAAGCTTTTAAGGGTTTTTGGAGTAGCGGAAGAAGGCTATGAAAAGAAAATGATAGAGGTACTTGCCCAAAAGCAAATCTCTGTAAGTGATGTATCAATAGCCAAGAACGAGAACAACGAGATTGACTATACATTCCATATAGAAATAGCAGATGACAGGTCAGGAGAAGAACTTGTACGTGAGATTCCGTATGTGTGCTCATTAAAATATGTTAAATAAAGGTAATACATAATGAATACGATAAAAAACATTCAGCAAGAGATACTAAAGTTAAAGAAAGAAAATGATATTTGCATACTTGCGCACAGTTATGAAGCGCACGAAATCCTTGAAATCGCTGATTTTACGGGCGATTCGTATGCATTGAGTGTAAAAGCGAAAACAGTTGATGCAAAAACTGTAATAATGTGCGGTGTGCGTTTTATGGCAGAAACGGTTAAAATACTTTCACCCGAAAAACGTGTTATTCTCGCAACTCCGGAAGCCGGATGTGAGATGGCGGATATGATGAATAGAGCTATGATTGAGAAGGTGAAGTCAAAGTATCCTGATTATACTGTTGTTGCGTATGTAAACACCACAGCCGAGCTTAAAGCTATATGTGACGTGTGCGTAACATCATCATCTGCCGTAAACGTTGTAAAGAATATAGAGAATGACAAAATTTTGTTCATCCCCGATAACAACCTCGGAACATTCGTAAAGAACTTGTTGCCCGAAAAGGATATTATGCTCCTTGACGGCTGTTGCCCGATTCATGCATCGGTAACCCCTGATGAAGTTATACGTGCAAAGGTAGCACATCCTGATGCATTACTTCTGATACATCCCGAATGTCGTCCTGATGTTGCAGGAATGGCAGATTTCGTAGGATCAACTGCAGATATTATGAACTTTGCAAAGAACTCGGACAGAAAAGAGTTTATAATCGGTACTGAAATAAGCATTGCAGAGCATTTGCAGTATGAATGTCCCGATAAGCGGTTCTATCCGTTGTCGGTCAAACTATTATGCAAAAATATGCGTCTTACCACCCTTGTTGATGTGCTTGATTGCTGTAATGGTATTGGTGGAGAAGAGATAGTGTTAGATAACGAAACAATTGTTTCGGCAAAGAAATGTATTGATGAAATGATAAGGCTTAATCATGAATGATAAAACAATAATTGCAATGAGTGGCGGAGTTGATAGCTCCGTTGCTGCATTTTTAACCAAAAATCAAGGCTACGATATGCTCGGTGTTACGCTGGCGCTCACTGATATTGAGTCGAGTGACATTACCGATGCAAAAGCCGTCGCAACCCGTCTTGGCTTCGATCATACGGTGGTGGATTTAAAAGCGGAATTCGAGCGTGAAGTAATCAAACGCTTCATTGATGCGTACGAGAATTTAAGAACACCTAACCCGTGTATTTACTGCAACCGTCATATAAAATTCGGACTTCTTGGTGACTATGCAAGAGATAACGGATATAACTATGTTGCTACGGGCCATTATGCGCAGATAACGGAAGAAAACGGACGCTACGTGCTCAAAAAAGGCGTTGATGCCTCAAAAGACCAGAGTTATGTTCTGTATTCACTAACGCAGGAGCAGTTAAAACATACACTGTTTCCGCTTGGTGGATTGTCAAAGGCAGAGGTGCGTGAAATTGCGGACGAGAATGGTTTTGTAAACGCACGCAAAAAAGAAAGCCAGGACATTTGTTTTGTGCCCGACGGTGATTATGCAGGCTTTATAGAAAGGTATCTCGGGAAAACTTATGAGGAAGGCAACTTCGTAGACTTTGACGGAAATGTTCTCGGTACACATAAAGGTCTTATACGCTATACTGTCGGACAGAGAAAAGGACTCGGACTTGCTCTGCCGAAACCTATGTACGTGTGTGAGCTTTGCGGTGAGAAAAACTGCGTAGTTCTCGGAGATAATGAGGACTTGTTCTCAAAAACTCTTGATGCAGATGATATAAATCTTATTACAACCGACAAGATTGATAATTCAATCCGTGTTGAGGCAAAGGTTCGCTACAGCCAGAAAGCACAGCCTGCGACGGTGTGGCAGACTGCAGAGGACAAAATCCATATCGAGTTTGATGAACCGCAAAGAGCAATAACCAAAGGACAGGCAGTAGTTTTGTATGATGGTGAAACTGTGGTCGGCGGAGGTACTATAATATGAGCGAACTTTTTATAAGAACAAAACGCCTTTTAGGTGATGACGCAATGGAAACACTTAGAAATGCCCGTGTTGCCGTATTTGGTGTCGGCGGTGTCGGCGGATATGTTGTTGAAGCGCTCGTAAGAAGCGGTATAGGTGAGATTGATGTGTTTGACAACGATACTGTAGCAGAATCAAACATAAACCGTCAGATAATAGCTACAACCGAAACAATAGGAAGATTAAAGGTCGAAGTGGCAAAGGAACGTGCACTTTTAATCAACCCCGAAGTTAAAGTAAACGCTTATAATTGCTTTTATATGCCTGATAATGCTGACAACTATGACCTGTCAAAGTATTCATATATAGTAGATGCAATCGACACGGTAACGGCAAAAATTGAGCTGATAAAGCGTGCAAAGGCTATAGATGTGCCGATAATAAGTTCTATGGGGACAGGAAATAAGCTTGAAGCATCAATGCTCGAGGTTGCAGATATCAAAAAAACAGAGATGTGTCCCCTTGCACGAACGATGCGCCGTGAACTGAAAAACCGTGGCATAACCTCACTAAAGGTTGTATATTCAAAAGAAAAACCGATAGTCCCTGATGACGGTGACCCAACCCCTGCATCGGTTGCATTTGTCCCTGCTGCGGCAGGTCTTATAATAACCGGTGAGGTAGTGAAAGATTTGATAAAAAACTCTCAGAATTGAGAGTTTTTTTCTCATTTCGCTTTACTTTTTTTCATAAATTTAGTATAATGGATATAATAATAAATCAGGGAGACGAGAAAATGACAAAAGCTGATAAATTCAGAGAATATATAAACGGACGCAATGTCACGGTAATAGGAATAGGCATATCAAATCTGCCGCTTATTAAGTATCTTGTAAAAGCAGGTGCGAATGTTACTGCGTGTGATGTTCATGATGCAAAGTGGCTTGGTGATAACTATAAAGAATGTGAAAAGCTGGGCGTGAAAACTTGTCTTGGTGAGGATTATCTCAAAAACCTTACCGACGATTTGATTTTTAAAACTCCCGGCATGCGTTATGACATACCACAGCTTGTATCGGCAAGGGAACGTGGGGCAACTGTCACTTCTGAAATGGAAGTGTTTTTTGAGCTTTGTCCGTCACATATTATTGCCGTTACGGGTTCAGACGGAAAGACTACAACAACATCTTTAATTCACCGTATGCTCACATCTGCCGGCTATAAAACATGGCTTGGCGGAAACATTGGTAACCCATTGCTCTCAGAAGTTGATGAGATGAAAGAAACGGACTATGTTGTTCTTGAGCTTTCGTCGTTCCAGCTTCATACAATGACGAAGTCGCCCGAAATTGCGGTGATTACCAACTTGAGTCCGAACCATCTTGACTGGCATACAGATTATAACGAATATATAGACGCAAAAACGAACATATTTAAGTATATGGAACAAACGGACAGACTTGTTCTTAATGCAGATAATGCCGACAGCTCGGCATTGCTTCCGCTTGCGCACTGCGATGTAAAGATGTTCTCACGCAAGCTTAACTCATATGTACACCTTGACGGTGATATGATAGTATGTGCAGGTGAGCCTGTTCTTGATATAAAGAACATCAAAATTCCGGGTATGCATAATGTTGAAAACTACATGACAGCAATTGCGGCAATACGTGAGCTTGTGGATGATGATGTTATAGTAAATACTGCAAAGGATTTCGGCGGTGTTGCGCACAGAATAGAGCTTGTAAGAACTCTTAACGGTGTAAGATACTATAACAGCTCAATCGATTCAAGCCCCAACCGAACCATTAACACGCTTAACGTATTCCCTGAAAAGGTTATACTTATAAGCGGAGGTAAGGACAAGGGAATCCCGTATGATGAGATAGGCGAGCCGATTGCAGACCATGTAAAGACATTGATTTTAATCGGTGCTACGAGCGGTAAGATAGAAGACGCACTTCGTGCAACAGGCAGAGCGGATGAGGTTAAAATAATCCATGCCGATACTTATGAAGAAGTGGTAAAAACTGCGTATAATGAGGCAGTAGACGGAGATGTTGTAATTCTTTCGTCAGCATCAACGAGCTTTGATATGTTCCGTAATTTTGAAGAACGTGGAAATCTGTTCAAGAAACTTGTAAACGAATTATAAGGGATAGAAAATGCAGAATATTATTAAAAAATTAAGCGACCTGCGTGGTGCATCAGGTCATGAGGACAGAATAAACAGCGAAATAGCAGATATGTTTCGACCGTACTGTGACGATGTAAGAATTGACGCATTAGGCTCTGTAATAGCCGAAAGAAAATGCGGTAAAGAGAATGCACCAAAAGTAATGCTCGAAGCACATATGGACGAAATCGGACTTGTGGTTAAAAAAATAACGGAAGAGGGGTATATTTATTTTTCAAACCTTGGCGGTGTGGATTCAAGAATTTTACCCTCATCAGAGGTTACAATCCACGGTAAAAAAGACGTATACGGCGTAGTAGGGATGCCTCCTGCGGCGGTCTTTGATGCGGATAAGAGCTATAAGCTCAAAGACCTTGCAATAGACACAGGTCTTGATTGTGATACAGTTAAGTCGCTCATAACCGTTGGTGATAGCATAACTTTACCGCAGTCTGTCGGTGCACTTGGAAAGACACAATTCAGTGCTAAGACGATGGATGACCGTGCATCGGTTGCGGCGATATTAAAGGTTATGGAAAACATAAAGGACGCTGACCTTAACTGTGATATATATGCGGTTGCCGCAGTTCAGGAGGAGGTCGGATGCCGTGGTGGTAAGACAACATCGTTTGGTATTATGCCCGATATGGCGATTGCAATTGATGTTACACACGGAATAACACCAGATAACTCTGAAAATGCAATTGAGGTAGGGACGGGCACTGCGATGTCAAAAGGGCCAAATATCCATCCCAGACTTGTAGAACGTCTTGAAAAAACAGCGATAGACAATAACATACCGTACAACATCGAAATTGACGGCGGCGGAACGGGAACGGATGCATGGGAAATTCAGGTATCCGGTAGCGGAATACCTGTGGCACTTATGTCAATACCGCTTAAATATATGCACACATCTGTTGAAACGCTTGCAATATCTGATGTTTTAGATACTGCAAACGTAATAACAGAATTTGTAAAAGGACTGGAGGGTGATACAAAATGGCTTTGTCTATGGACAGATTAAGTGAGCTCAACGCCGTTTCGGGGTTTGAGGACGAGGCAAGAGCGTATCTTATCCCTCTTATAAAAGAAAAATGCGACAGCCTTGAAGTGGACAGTATGGGCAATATAATCGCATTTAAAAAGGGAAAAAGCGATAAATATAAAATACTCCTCGGCACAAACATTGACGAGGTAGGATTTATTGTCAGCGAGATTACAGAAAAGGGATTTTTAAAATTCAAGTCTGTAGGCTCGCCTGATGCAAGAACGCTTGTATCAAAGCGTGTAACGGTCGGCAAAAATAAAATTGCGGGCGTAATAGGAATGAAAGCGATACATCTTCAGAAAAAGGAAGAACGTGAAGCTGCGGTAAAAGTCAAGGATTTGTATGTTGATATAGGGGCAAAGAACAAAGAGGACGCAGAAAAGTCGGTTAAGCTTGGCGATATTATTTCATTTGATACGCAGTTTGGCGAAATTGGAGATATTATAAAGGGCAAGGCACTTGACCGTTTCGGTACGGTAGCAGTGTTTGATGCGATGGACGAAATGCCTGCATATGACACATATTTCGTATTCTCTGTTCAGCGTGAGATTCCGTGTTCGGTTACAGGACGTGGAATGAAAACAGCAACATTTCGCATAAACCCTGATTTTGCACTTATAGTTGATACGGTAAATGCTGATGATTTCCCTGATACAAAATATGCATCGGCAGTTTTGGGCAACGGTGCCGTTATAAAGTATAAGGACGTAACCTCGATATCAAATGTTATATTCCTAAAAAATATAGCAGTAATGGCAGAACGTAATGGAATAAAAACTCAGAACCATACAACAAACGAGGGACAGTCGATTGCGAGTGCGGTAAATGCCGCATCATACGGTGCTGTTACGGCAACGATTGGAATTGCGTGCAGATATTCGCACACACCTGTATCATATATGAGAAAAGACGATATAAATGAAGTGAGTAATTTATGTCGTGCATTTGTTAAAGAAAGCGATGTGATTATAAATGGATTTATTAAAGAAACTGACAGAATTTGATGCACCGTCAGGTAAAGAAACGGTACTGCACTCTTTTATAAAGGGTGAAGCAGAAAAGCTTGGCTATGAAGTAACAACCGATGCGCTTGGCTCGGTCATTGCACATAAAAATGGCGATGGCAAAAAGCTTATGCTTGCTGCACATACTGATGAAATTGGTGTTATTGTAAACTATATTGACGAGAACGGTCTTTTATACTTTGGAAGACTCGGATATTTGAATCAGAAAGACCTTAATAACCGCCGTGTTCGTTTTGAAAACGGAACAATCGGTATTATCGGCGCGAATGAGGAGAAATACGAGAATAAGCCGGATATTACATGTATGTTTATAGATATCGGTGCAAAGAACAGGGAAGAAGCTGAAAAGTTGGTCAAGGCGGGAGATACCGCAGTTTTTGATGGTATATTTATCTCAAACAGTGACACTGTTATATCAAAGGCACTTGATGACCGTGTAGGCTGTTATATTCTTTTAAAGGCAATGGAAGAGATAAAGGACAGCAAAAATGACTTGTATTTCGTATTCACATCACAGGAAGAAATCGGAATGCGTGGTGCAAAGACGTCGGCATTCACGATTATGCCTGATTATGCTATTGCCGTTGATGTTACTACTGCATTTGACACACCGGGTGCAGAACGTTCGGATATAAAGCTTGGAAGCGGTGCGGCGATAAATAACAAGGATAATTTTATCGTATGCGACCACGGTGTTGTTAAAACTTTAAGAGGTCTTGCAGAAGATAATTCCATACCATATACAAACATTGTAAAATCTGATGGCGGAAACGACGGCGGAGCAATAGCACTGACCGGTGGCGGAGTAAAAACGGGAGGCATATGCGTGCCGCTCAGATATATGCATTCTCCATCTGAAATGGTGCGAAAGTCAGATATTGATGCCTGCACAAAATTACTCATTGCAGCGTGTCAATATGAATGGTGATATAAATGATTAAAAAATTAACAGCCGTATTAACGGCTTTAGTAATCTTATTGCAGACACTGCCTGTGTTGGCTGTGGGCGAGTATTATACACACCTTGAATTGCCGAAAGTGACACAGGAAGATTTGACTTATACAGGTACAGATATTTCTGCGTTGAAGAAAGATATTGCCTCAATAGAGAACCTGTTAAAGAAAAAAGGCAACGAGGAAAAAATACTCTCAATTGCGGAAAAGTGTTTTTCGGTATATACTGATGTAAGCTATCAATATGCGATCGCAACACTCTCTTACGACCGTAACTGTAACGAAGAAAATCTAAAAAAACTCAACGAAATAACGGATATCTCACTCGGAGTTTCAGAGCTTTTGAGCGTACTCATCTATGATATATATGACAGCGACGATTACAGAGAATTGCTCGAGTTACTGTTTGGTGATACAGAAACGGCATTGTATTTTGCGCTTCCTGATGATGAGGAAATTGTGGAGTTACTTGACCGTGAATCAGAGTTAAAAATACAATACAGTGAGGTTTACGGTGATTCAGATGCGTGTGCTGAACTGTTCTTGGAGCTTGTAAAAGTAAGAAATGCAATAGCCGAAAAGATGGGCTATGATAGCTATAGAGACTATGCAAACGTAGAAGTTTACGGCAGAGAATACACAGATGAAGAAATAACGGAGTTTTATAAGTCCGTAAAAGAATATTTTGTTCCGTTATATAAAAAAGCAATAGTTGCGTTCTTTTTCTCAAACGGTACAGACATTCCCATGGACGAGGATGCCGTACTCTTAAACACAAGAGCAACGGTAAAGAACATAAATCCTGAACTTGGCGAAGCGTTTGACTATCTCATAGCAAATAATATATATGATATACGTCCGAGCGAGAATAAGAATCCGAGTGCGGGTGCGTATACATTGGTTATTCCTCGTCTGAATGTTCCGTACATCTACATAAACCCGATGGATGATTATGAAAAGAATGGCATATATAACGTAACAACTCTTATTCATGAGTTCGGACACTTTGCGTCGATGCTTTATACTCCTGAAATGGAGTTTAGTGATGCACCTGCGTTTCTGACACCGTCAATGGATACTGCAGAAATACATTCGCAGGGTCTTGAGGCGCTTTCAGAACGTTATTACGGCGAAATGTTTGGAAGCAATGCATCAATGATGCGTTATTATCTTTTATGCACTCTTCTTGGTGCAGTGATTGACGGATGTTTGTTCAATCAATGGCAGGAGCAGGTTTATGCAATGGAAAATCCGACGGTTGAAAAACTCAACCTTGCGATGTCAGACCTTGTGGGCGAGTATTACGGCGGATGTGCACCGGAGGAGGCACAGGAGTTATGGACAGAACTTCCGCATAATTACCAGATGCCGATGTATTATATATCCTATGCGATTTCAGCATCGACCGTTCTTGGCTTGTACAGTGAATCAACAGAGAACTATGACAAAGCGGTTGATAAATATATGCGAATTTCGGCAGAAGGTGTATACAAGACATTTGCCGAAGTCATCAGCGAATGTCATTTGTATGATATATTCGATAAATCGGTTATGGCAGAAATTGCCGAGAACACAGCAGATGCTTTTGCAGTCGGCTATTCGGATACTCCCGACGATGCATGGTACAGACCTTATCTTTATGTTGTATCAAACATAATGGACGGCAGAACGGACGATGAATTTATGCCTGATGATGCAATTACACGTTCTGAATTTGTCGGTGTATTGGGAAAGATGTATGACTATTATATAGGAATTGATGACGAATACGAAAATGTTTTTGATGATACCCAAACCGATAAAAACCGAGAATATATCTCGTGGGCGGCAGCAACGGGAATCGTGGACGGCTATGACGATAAAATATTCGGTGCAAATGACACATTGACACGTGAGCAGGCGGCGGCGATGATATTTAGACTTGCCGATACTGTGAGCGAAAAAAATGCATCCGTATTTTCGGACTCAGGCATGATTTCAGAATGGGCATTGGAACCTGTAGCGTGGGCAGTGGAAAACGAAATAATAAACGGCAGGGACGACGCTACATTTGACCCGAAAGCGAGCATAACAAGAGCCGAAACTGCGAAGATAATTGCTTGTTATATATTTGCAGAATATTAAAAAAATACTGTTGCAGATTGAACTGCAACAGTATTTTTTATATTTCTCGTAAATTCTTAAGCGATAAATCCATTATCGGTGCGGAGTGGGTGAGTGCACCACTTGAGATATAATCAACACCGAGGTCGATGAGTTTTGCAACATTTTCGCGTGTCACATTACCGCTGCATTCGGTTTCGGCTCTTCCGTCGATTATTTTTATTGCCTCGCTCATTGTCTCATATGACATATTATCAAGCATTATAATGTCTGCTCCTGCGTCTGCCGCTTCACGAACCATATCAAGGTTTTCTGTTTCAACTTCAATCTTGCGAACAAACGGTGCATATTCCTTTGCCATTGTTACCGCTTTTGTGATTGAGCCTGCGGCACAGATGTGGTTATCCTTTAAAAGAATACCGTCGGAGAGGTTGTAACGGTGGTTATGCCCGCCTCCGACCTTTACTGCGTACTTTTCGAATATACGCATATTCGGTGTTGTTTTACGTGTGTCTAAAAGCTTTGTTTTTCCGCCTTCAAAAAGCTTTGCAATTTCGTTTGTGTATGTAGCAATACCGCTCATTCTCTGCAGATAGTTAAGCGCTGTACGTTCACCTGATAAAAGAACACGGATATCGCCTGTAACAGTACCGATTTTGTCGCCGTTCTTAACAGCGTCACCGTCCTTATAAAACATTTCAAATTCAGTAGTTGTGTCAAGAAGTGTAAACACACGCTTAAAAACATCAAGTCCTGCAAGAACTCCGTCTTGTTTGCAAATCAAGTCAACTGTACCCTTGCGGTATTCACGCATAACAGCGTTTGTTGTCACGTCCTCGCTTGAAATATCCTCACGCAGTGCCAATAGTATAAACTCGTCTGCGTTCATAAGCATTGTTATATCATTCATTTTCCTGTATCCTTTCTATTTCAGCTCTTGCGATTTTTTTATAGTCCTTATCGCAGTCGGTGTAGTCTGCGAGGTTTACTGTGTGGTCAATTGCTTCGCAACTATCAAATCCATCGGTAATATGTAATGCCGCACGTTTTGCAAAAACAAGTGCTTCAAGCAGGGAATTGCTTGCAAGTCTGTTCTTGCCGTGTACACCGTTGCATGAGGTTTCTCCTGCGGCATACAGGTTTGCCATAGATGTTTTTGAATATTTGTCAACCTTGATTCCGCCCATAAAATAATGCTGTGCAGGAACTACGGGTATACATTCCTTTGTAACATCATAGCCCTCCTCAAGACAGTGTTTGTGAATGTTTGGGAAGTGTGTCAGGATTGTATCCTTTGGAATGGGGGCAAGTGATAGCCATACATGGTGTGTGCCATCTTTTTCCATCTGTTTCCATATCGCCTGAGAAACCTTATCACGTGGTTGTAACTCATCAGTGAAACGCTCCATATCTTTATTAAGTAAAACCGCTCCCTCGCCACGTACAGACTCGGATATAAGGAACCGTCTGCCCTTGGTTTTTGAATAGAGCGTTGTTGGATGTATCTGCACATAATCGGGGTTTTCAAGCTCAATCCCGTGTTTTGTGGCAATTGCAATCGCATCGGCAGTAAGGTGAGCATAGTTTGTGCTGTTGTTGTAAAGTCCGCCAATACCGCCCGTTGCAAGGACAGTGTATTTTGCACATATCTGTGTCATTTTACCGTCCGGGTAACGTGCTACTATTCCCGTGCATCGGTTATCGCAAACCGTTATATCAATCATTTCAAGGTTTTCAATCACACGGATGTTCTTACGAGCCCTTACTGCTTCTATAAGCTTTGAAGTTATTTCCTCGCCTGTTATATCCTCGTGATAGCATATTCTCGGACGGCTGTGAGCACCCTCACGTGTAAAAACAAGTTCACCGTCAGGTGTTTTTGTGAAGTCAACACCGTAATCAACAAGCTCGTCTATTACCTCACGTGATGAACGGAGCATAATATCAACCGACTCTTTTCGGTTTTCGTAATGCCCTGCACGCATTGTATCTTCAAAATATGCATCGTAATCAGACTCGTCATACATAACGCTTATACCGCCTTGTGCTAAAAACGAGTCGCTTTTATCTATATCTGATTTCGTTATTAGTAATACGTTCTTGTCTTCGGGCAGGTTGAGTGCACAATAAAGCCCCGCAACGCCTGTACCGATGATGAGGATGTCTGTTGTGTTTTTCATAAAAGCTCCTTTGTGAGTTTTATTGCATATATTATACACCTCAAAACGAAACTTGTCAATACAACAGTAAAAATCTTGAAAAATAATTATTTTTGTGATATAATGAGCTTGCGAGGTGGTAATTTATGAAATCAAAAGAGAAGAAGACGGGTAAGATGACTAACCTGAAATTCTTTGTTAAATATTATAAGCCGTATAAATGGATAATTGTCTTTGACCTTATCTGTGCGTGTCTTACGACGGTGTGCGAGCTGGTTTTACCGATGCTCGTGCGTTATATAACCACGGCTGTAGGCGAGGGAACATTGGTTTTAGAAACAGTGTTAAGAATCGGATTTTTGTATTTGTTCTTAAAACTTGTTGATACGGCGGCTAATTATTATACTGCAAATACGGGTCACGTTATGGGCGCAAAAATCGAAACGGATATGCGACGTGACATGTTCTCACATTTGATGAAGCTGTCGTTTAACTATTTTGACAATACAAAGGTCGGACAGATAATGTCAAGAATATCAAACGACTTGTTTGATATAACCGAGTTTGCACATCACGGACCCGAAGAAATTTTTATGTGTAGCATAAAGATTGTCGGTGCGTTCATCATATTGAGCGGAATAAATGTACCGTTGACGCTTATTATATTTGCACTGTTACCGCTTATGATGCTTTCAACTATATTCTTCCGTAACGGAATGAAAAACGCATTCAAAAAACAACGTGAACAGATAGGTGAACTTAATGCGCAGGTTGAGGACAGTTTGCTTGGCATACGTGTTGTAAAAAGCTTTGCAAACGAGGAAAAGGAAGAAGACCGTTTCCGTGACGGTAACAAAAAATTCTTTGAACGAAAGAAAACTTCATATAAATATATGGCACGCTTCCAGGGGTGTACGAGGTTCTTTGACGGCGTAATGTATGTGGCGGTAATCGTCGCAGGTTCAATATTTATGCTCAACGGACACATCAACGCTGCAGACCTTGTTGCATATATTCTCTATATCCAGACGCTTATGGCTGCAATAAGACAGCTTGTTGCTTTTACCGAGCAGTTCCAACGAGGAATTACGGGTATCGAACGCTTTACAGAGATAATGAGCGAAGTTCCTGATATACAGGACTTGCCCCAGGCGAGGGATATTGATGAGGTTAACGGAAACATTGAATTTAAAAACATCAGTTTTTCGTATTCTGATAGCTCAGAAGTGTTGTCGGATATAAATATTACGGCAAACAAGGGTGAAAACATCGCAATAGTCGGACCGTCGGGAAGCGGTAAGACAACGCTTTGTAATCTCTTGCCGAGATTTTATGAGCTTACCGACGGCGATATAACAATCGACGGAATATCGGTAAAGGACATAACGTTAAAATCATTGCGTGACCATATAGGTGTTGTTCAGCAGGATGTATATCTCTTTAGCGGAACGGTAAGGGAGAATATAACCTACGGCAGTCCTGATGCAACGGATGAGGAAATAATAGAAGCGGCAAAGAATGCAGGTGCACACGAATTTATAATGTCGCTGCCGGACGGCTATGACACATACGTGGGCGAGCGTGGCTTGAAGCTTTCCGGTGGACAGAAGCAGAGAGTGTCAATTGCACGTCTGTTCCTTAAAAATCCGCCGATACTCATTCTTGACGAGGCAACATCGGCACTTGATAACGAGAGTGAGCTTATTGTTCAGAAATCGCTTGAACGTCTTGCAAAGAACAGAACGACGTTTACAATTGCACACAGACTTACCACCATTCGCAACGCAACAAAAATAATAGTATTGACCGAGGAAGGAATAACAGAGTCGGGCACGCACGAAGACCTTATGTCGCAAAACGGCGAATATGCAAGACTTTATGGAATGTATACATCATTATAAAGGCAAAAGCCTGACCCAAACGGTCAGGCTTTTGCCTTTAGTTGATTGGCGTGGTAGATTGGAGAAACACTTTAAACAAATTAAAAAAGGTGTGTAGCAAGAGCCACACACCGAAAAAATGCATAACTCTTGGGTTTGCTACCACACAAAATCCAATATTTCACACCAAGTACGTGAAAAGAGAATGCATTTTTTGCCGGAAAACAAAAAAGCACTTGATGTAAAAGTATTGATTTCGTGTGGTGATTACAATATATCATATTTTATTCAAAATGTCAATATATACGTTGACAAATTTTCAATTAAATGGTATAATATCAATATAAAGTATTTGAAAGGGAAATGGCTCTTATGATAACGATTATAGCTGATTTTGATGTTAAGCCGGATTGCGTTGACGAGTTTATAAAATACGCCCGTGAATGTACAATGAACACTAAAAAAGAGGCAGGCTGTCTTTCGTATAAAGTGTTTGAAGGCTATAGTGATAAATCAAAATTTACATTTATAGAAGAATGGGCAAACGAGCTTGCAATTGAGAAGCATAACGAGATGCCTCATTTTAAAAAGTTTATTGATGCGATAGGGTCTGTTTTGAACTGTCCGCCGTCAATAAAGAAAATATCTCGTGTTACACAAATCAGATAAGTCACAATGCAAATTGTGACTTTTTGCAAAGAAAGGTTAATATGATATTTACTATAGCAGATTTGCATCTTCCGCTTGGGATTGATAAGCCGATGGATATATTCGGCAGTCGTTGGGAAAATTATGTTGAGCGTTTGCACGAGAACTGGCAGGCTGTGGTAAAGCCAACTGACACGGTTGTGCTTCCGGGCGATTTTTCGTGGGCAACATATATAGAGGAAGCAAAAGCCGATTTTGACTTTCTCGAAAGCCTTAACGGCAAAAAAATCATACTCAAAGGTAACCACGATTACTGGTGGACAACAATGTCAAAAATGAATGAGTTTATTGCGCAGAATGGCTATAAAACAGTGTCTTTTATGCATAATAGTTCTTTTGAGGCAGAAGGTGTGTCAATATGCGGAACCCGCGGTTGGATTTATCCCGGTTTTTCGGGCTATACCTCAAGTGATGAAAAGTACTTTATGCGTGAGGTTTTGCGTCTTGAAAGCTCGTTAAAATCAGCAAAAACGGACGAAATTTATGTATTCACCCATTACCCGCCCATGTCGGCGCAGTGCGAGGGTAATGCATTTACCGATATGATGAAAAAATACAATGTAAAAAAATGCTTCTACGGACATCTGCACGGCACAAGCCACGCAAATAGAATCCGTGAGGAGTTTGACGGGATTAAATATTATCTTGTGGCATCCGATTTTCTCGGATTTATGCCCAAATGTATAAAGGGGGAAAACTGATGAAACTAATGATTGCATCTGATATTCACGGCTCGGAGAAGTGGGCAAGGCGTCTTGTTGAGGAATATAAAAAGAGCGGGGCAGAAAAGCTTGTTCTGCTCGGAGACATTCTGTATCACGGACCGAGAAATTCGCTTACTGACGGACATAATCCTCAAGGTGTCATTTCTATATTAAATGACCTTGCAGAAGAAATTATATCTGTTCGCGGTAACTGTGATGCTGAGGTTGACCAGATGGTGCTTGCATTTGATATAATGGAGGACTATGAGTGCCTCGAGGACGGAGATAGAACACTTTGGTTTACTCACGGACATATATACGGCGTTGAGTATTTCCCAAAAGCAAAAGATGGGGATATAATAGTGCAGGGACATACGCATATTCCGATGGACGAAGTGCGAAACGGTATCCGTTGCGTAAACCCAGGCTCTGTATCGCTCCCCAAGGGCGAAAGCGATCATCAGTGTCTTTTGTATGATGACGGCGAATTTGTGACCGTAAAACTATAATGGAAATTTCTATTCTTTTTCTTGACAAACTCACATGAATAGGTTATAATTAACATAATGGTGTATTGTATATTAAATTCAAATAAATTAAGGAGAGAATGACTATGAAGAAATTATTATCATTCATAATTGCGTCTGCAATGATGCTCTCAACAGTGGGCACGGCATTTGCAGCACCGAATGTTTTCGGTATCGAGCCGGAAACTACAGTTGATGTAGGGCTTGATGTTAAAATTAAAGGTACAACAGGCGAGTATGGCGATTATGCTACACCGGAAAATCCCTACATAAGCTATGTTGCAACAACTACATCAGTAGGTACAGTCAACGCAAAGGCAACACTTGATATGACAGAGGTTGCAGCAAAGTGGAATGATTATGTACAGAGAGGTATGACAGCACTTTCAGGTTTAGGCTTGAGTGCTGAAGAAACAAGAGCGGCAGTTGTAAACGGTGCAGACCTCAGCGCAAGTCGTTTTGTTCTTAAAGTTACAACTAATCCGGCAATCACTCATATAGGGGAAAGAAATCTTCAGCTCAGCTGGAGTGATAAGGCAAGAGAATTGTTTGTACAGGAAGGTCTGGCAGAATACGATGAAAATGTGACAGGTAACACATATACCGTTACAATGAAAGTGCTTGGCTCAAACCAACAGCTTGATGCTTTCTTCACATCAAACCCGATGGCAGAGATTTCACTTGAAATTCCCGGAACATCTGTTACAGGCATAGGTGGACCTTACGAGATAAAATCAGAGTTCACAGGAACAATCAATATTGATGTACCTGTAGAAAACGGCGATATGGTTGTAAAATTTGCCGATACCGACTATAACTATGTTAAACAGTTGTTGGCAGCAGTACCAGGACCGGCAGGCCCCAGCGGTGGTTCGGTAAGACCGGTTGCTACACCGACACCGACACCGACAGTAGCTCCGACGGCTACACCTGAACCGCAGCTTGGCGGAACAGAAAACGGTGCAAAGCTTAACTACGAAGACCACTATGCATATATCATAGGCTATGACAACGGAGACGGAACAGAGGTTGTAAGACCTGAAAATCCGATTACAAGAGCAGAAGTTGCAACAATCTTCTACAGATTGCTTGATGAAGAATCAAGAAATAAGTTCAGAACACAGGAGAATGAATTCTCTGATGTAAATGCCGGTGACTGGTTCAATAACAACGTTTCAACAGTTGCTGCGGCAGGTATTGTAAATGGTTATGATGACGGTACGTTCAGACCGAATCAGAGAATAACAAGAGCAGAATTTGCTACAATCGCTTCAAGATTTACATCATTGGTACATGAAGGTGAAAACCTCTTTACAGACGTTGATGGTCACTGGGCGGCAGCAAACATTAACAACGCTGCAATCACAGGTTGGGTAAATGGTTATGATGACGGTACGTTCAAGCCTGATGCAGAGATTACAAGAGCGGAGGCTATAACCCTCATAAACCGTGTTCTCTACAGATACGTTGAAGAAGATGATTTGCATGAGGATATGATCATGTGGTCAGACAACACACCTGATAAGTGGTATTACACAGCTGTTCAGGAGGCTACTAACTCGCATGATTATGACCGTGAAGCAATCGGACATTACGAGGAGCATACAGTTATGACAGCTCCGTATGACTGGGAATCACACGAGAAATAATTACCGTTAAGGTTAAATAAAAGAGCTGTTTGAAACAGCTCTTTTATATTGCGAATTATTATATTGTAAAAAATTCAGATAAAAAAATCAAGCTCAATTTTGAGCTTGATTTTTTTGTTATTCTGTATCAATTTCATTTCCGCCTGATGGTGGTAATGTCGCTGTCTGCGGTGGCAATGTCACCGTTACAGGTTTTGTTGTAGGTGACGGTTTCTGAGTTGCCGGGGCAGTAGTCGCTGTTGGTTTCTTGGTTGCCTTAGGCGTTGACGACGGTTTCTTTGTAGAATCAGGTTTTGATGTTGACGACGGTTTCTTCGTCGGACGTTCGCTGTCACTGTCGTCTTCGGCGTTGTCATCTTCGTCTTCGGTGTTGACTTCGTCCTCAAATACTGCTTCTTCGTCTTCGTATTCGATTTCGTTTATAAACTCGATTTCATCAAGTCTGCTGAATATATAGTCTTTGTCCAGCAGATATTCTATAAGATTTCCGAGCATTTTCGGTGTTGCCGTGTTTGATTCTTTGTTGTTAAGCTGTATAACAAGGTTGTTCAAATCAGGCTCATTTGTTTTAAAATAATTCAGCAACTGTTCGGGGGATCTTGATGTATTGGAATCACCCACTGATGCGTTCCAGTCGCAATAGTAATATCCGTTCTCTGCAAGTTCGTCTTTATATCTTTGCTTTTCTGCACCGTATGATGTGTTTTCATAGCCACCACCGAGGAATCTGTAAATCTTAACAGGCTTTTTGCCGTCCGGTGTGTTTTCTGCTATGAGATTATAAGTTTCTTCAACTTCATCCATAAATGTGGTTTTATCTGCATATAATATATCAGCATTACCCGATTTTGAAAGCGGAAGAACCAGATGCCCCTCTTCTATAGCACGTGTGCACAGATGCGGGTTGTCTTTGATATCTGAACCGTTCATAAAGAATGTTGCTTTTACATTGTACTTGCGAAGCACGTCCAATATTGCAGGTGTAACATCCTCTGACGGACCATTGTCGAAAGTGAGATATACATGGTCTGTCTGACCTGAATCCTTTATTATATCAAGGTAACTGTTTCTGCCTGCCTTAGGCTCAGGGATAGATGGGTCAAATTTTGTATCTGCGTCTTCAGTGTCATACGGCATCTGCGTTGTAATCGGTAAATTGTTCGGTTCAGCCGGTTTTTTTGCACATCTGACAATGTTAAAAATCAGAATGAAAGCCAGAACCGCAACAGCTATAATCAAGAGTATTCGCTGTATTTTTTTCTCTCTTTCTCTCTTTTTATGTTGTTGCTTGAGCCGTTCACGGCGTCTTGCTTCAAAATCCTGTGATAATGCCACTTTTTTCACCTCGTAATTAAAATTAAAAACGGAGAAAAACTCCTACAGATGTATTATACACTAAAGAATGAAAAAATTCAATCTTTTTCTTTAAAAATTTTCAAAAAATAATAAGGAGTGATAAAATGCGAAAGCTTTTATTGATGTTATCAATATGCATTCTTTTTACAACCGGTTGTAGAGAGAAAAAAGAGCCAACTGTGGAGGCCCTGTCAAATGCTGGATATGACAGTTTAAATAGTGACGGTCACGGCTGGGGATTTGTCAGAAAGAAAGGTGAAAAACCGGAACTCCCGTCAGCGCAGGTCGAGCTTTTACGCCGTTACAACGGCGAATATCTTGATGAGGATGGAGGAAAGTCCTTATATCTTACATTTGATGAAGGGTATGAAAACGGGTTCACTGCCGTAATACTTGACATTCTTGCAAAAACAAAAACGCCTGCGGCATTTTTTGTGACGGGACCGTATCTTGAGGGACAGGAAGAGCTTATAAAACGAATGATAGACGAGGGACATGTGGTGGGAAACCACACGGTAAACCATCTGAATCTCCCCAAACAACCGCCAGAGACAGTTGAGGCGGAGATAACAGAGCTTAATTCTCTTTGTGAGAGTATGTACGGGTATAAAATGAAATATATGCGTCCGCCCGAGGGAGAGTTTTCGGAAAAATCGCTTGCGGTTACGAATGATTTGGGTATGAAAACGGTTATGTGGAGTTTTGCGTATAAGGACTGGGACATAAACTCACAAAAAGGTGCTGATTACGCGTATGAGAGCGTTATGCCGTATCTTCACGACGGTGCAGTGATATTACTGCACGCCGTTTCGTCTGACAATGCATCGGCACTTGAACGCATTATAACCGATGCGAAAAAAGAAGGATACACCTTTAAATCTCTTGATGAGTTATAACTCTTGAGATTTTTTCCTCAAGCCGTTCGGAAACACGGTTTCTTGACGTGTTTATAATAGCGTTAGGGTATAGAAATAACAACGTCCTGACTCCGTATTCAGTCTCATTTTCGGAATGAGGTGAATAATATACCGTATGTACATCACGGCTTATAACACTGTTTCCGATAAGGAATACCAGCACGGATAAACCTGATAAAATAATAAAAACAGACAAACAAAATACTAAAATTTCCATATGCTTTCACAACCTTTCTTTTGTATAATATGAATATACATAAAAGGTTGTGAAAGCAATTGTTCTACTTGACAAATATATGGAATTTTAGTATAATATACTCTGTATAATAATGTATTGAAGAATATGAGGTAAATAATGATTACAGTAACAAACTTAAGCGTAAATTTTGACGGACAACCGTTATTTAAAGATGTAGATTTGAAGTTTACTCCCGGCAACTGCTACGGCGTAATAGGTGCAAACGGTGCCGGAAAATCCACTTTTTTGAGAGTTCTTTCGGGTGACCTTGACTCAACATCGGGTGATGTATCAATTGCACCAAACTGCCGTATGTCGGTTCTTAAGCAGGACCATTTTGCATTTGATGAGTTTACGGTTTTAGATACCGTCATAATGGGCAATAAAAAGCTTTATGACATAATGAAAGAAAAAGACGCTCTTTATATGAAAGAGGATTTTTCAGACGACGACGGCTTGCGTGCCGCAGAGCTTGAGGCCGAATTTGCCGAAATGAACGGTTGGGAAGCTGAGTCTGATGCATCAAAGCTCATTCAGGGACTCGGACTTGAGGAAAGCCTTTTGTATTCGAATATGGCAGACCTTGGCGGTAACGAAAAGGTGAAAGTCCTTTTGGCACAGGCACTTTTCGGAAACCCCGATATTATCCTTCTTGACGAGCCTACAAACCACCTTGATATAAACGCTGTTGAGTGGCTTGAAGACTTCTTGATGGATTATGAGGGTACAGTTATAGTTGTATCACATGACAGATATTTCTTAAACGTTGTCTGCACACATATGGTCGATATTGACTACGGCAAGATAAAGATGTATGTCGGAAACTATGAGTTCTGGTACGAATCATCACAGCTCGTTCAGAAAATGATAAAACAGCAGAACAAGCGTAACGAAGAAAAGATAAAAGAACTTGAAACATTTATTCAGCGTTTCTCGGCTAATAAATCAAAGTCAAAACAGGCAACAAGCCGTAAAAAGATGCTGGACAAGCTTACCGTGAACGAAATGCCTGCATCATCACGCCGTTATCCGTTTGTCGGCTTTGAAATGGACCGTGAGGCGGGCAAGGACTTGCTTACTGTAACTGATATTTCAAAGAGCTTAAACGGCGAGAAACTGTTTGAAAACATTTCATTTACGCTTAACCATGGCGATAAAATCGCAATTATCGGTGAGAACGAGCTTGCAGTTACTGCACTTTTAAAGATTTTAGCAGAAGAGGACGAGCCTGATTCGGGTGAAATCAAGTGGGGTGTAAGTACATCACGCAGTTATTTCCCGAAAGATAACAATGAGTATTTTGAGGGCTCAACGCTAAACCTCTGTGACTGGTTAAGACAGTATTCAAAGCCAGGCTTTGAAACACAGAACGAAACATATATCCGTGGATTCCTCGGCAGAATGTTGTTCTCGGGCGATGATGTATTCAAGCAGGTAAAGGTGCTTTCAGGTGGTGAGAAGGTACGTTGTATGCTTTCACGTATGATGCTTTTCGGCTCAAATGTATTGATTCTTGACCAGCCTACAAACCATCTTGACCTTGAATCAATTACTGCAGTTAATAACGGTCTTGCGGCGTTTAAGGGTAATGTGATTTTTGCATCGCACGACCACGAGTTTATGAACACAATCGCAAACCGTATAATCAGAATTAACCCTGACGGTACGATTACTGACAGAATGTGTACTTACGACGAGTATCTGGAAAAACTGAAAAATAATGAGGTGTAACAAATGAGTAAAGCAGACGAACTTTTTATAAAAAACTGCCGTGAAATTATAGACAACGGCTTTTCAGACGAAAACCTACCCGTACGCCCGAAATGGGAGGACGGCGTGAGCGCACATACAAAAAAGAGCTTTTGTATAGTGAATCGTTACAATCTTGCAGAGGAGTTTCCTATACTTACTTTAAGACGCACATACTTAAAGAGTGCTGTTGATGAGATTTTGTGGATATGGCAGAAGAAGTCAAATAATATCAAGGACTTGCATTCGCATATATGGGATTCGTGGGCAGACGAGAACGGTTCAATCGGAAAGGCTTACGGCTATCAGTTAGGCGTAAAGCACAGCTACCCCGAGGGTGAGTTTGACCAGGTTGACAGGGTTATATATGACCTTAAGAACAATCCGTCATCACGCCGTATTATGACAAATATTTATGTACATCAGGACTTAAAGGATATGAATCTCTATCCGTGTGCATACAGTATGACGTTCAACGTATCGGGTAACACGCTGAACGCTGTTTTGAATCAGCGTTCGCAGGATATGCTTGCGGCAAACAACTGGAACGTTGTTCAGTACAGTGCATTGCTCATTATGATGGCAAAGACTGCCGGACTTGTACCGGGCGAGCTTGTTCACGTTATTGCAGATGCG
>JAZRPM010000030.1:0-24285 GCA_045649185.1 Candidatus Ornithomonoglobus sp.
TGGTCGTGATATAGTCGGTCAGATAAAAAATGGCGCGTAAAGGAGGAGATTGCCCATGCAGGCATTAGGACTAATTGAAACAAGAAGCCTTACAGGAGCAATTGACGCCACAGACGCAATGACAAAGGCAGCGGATGTTAAGCTTGTCGGCACGGTTAAGATTGGTTCAGGTCTTGTAAACGTTGTTGTTACAGGTACTGTATCAGCAGTTCGTGCGGCGGTTGCTGCAGGTAAGGTAGCGGCGGAAGCCGTTGGCGAAGTTTATGCAACAAATGTTATCCCTCAGCCGGATGACGCAATTGCAAAAATTCTTCCCGATTTCTATTAAGGAGGATTTGGCAGATGGCAAAAGAATTCTCAATAGGATTGGTTGAAGTAAGCGGACTTGGTGATGCAATCATCATGCTTGATGATATGTGTAAGGCAGCAGACGTTGAGTTCGTAGCAACAGAAAGAAAGCTGGGTGGCAGACTTGTTACAATAGTAGTAACAGGCGAGCTCACAGCAGTAAAAGCGTCAGTAGACGCAGGTGTGAAGCGTGCACAGGAGCTCGGAAGCTACAAAGCATCAAGAGTAATCGCACGTCCGCACAAAGAAATACTTCCGTACTTGCATCTTGACAAGAAAGCGACAAAGCCGAATTCAGAAACGGCAGAAACGTATGTGGGACCGGTAAAGAAAGAAGAAAAGAAAGCTCCGGCAAAGAAACCCGCAACAACAACCGCTAAGCGCAAGAGCACAGCAAAGAAAGCGGAAACAAAATAAACCGAATTAAAGCGCGAAAGCGTTTTAAGATAAAACAATATTCACAATGTTAATTAGGGCAAAAAGCCCGGAAAGAAATAGGAGGAACAAAAAATGGCAGTAGAAGCATTAGGTATGGTTGAGACAAGAGGTCTTGTAGCAGCAATCGAGGCAGCAGATGCAATGGTAAAGGCAGCTAACGTTACACTTATCGGAACAGAGAGAATCGGTTCAGGTCTTGTAACAGTAATGGTTAGAGGCGACGTTGGTGCAGTTCAGGCAGCTACAGACGCAGGTTCAGCAGCAGGTGCAAGACTTGGTGAGCTTGTATCAGTACATGTTATCCCGCGTCCGCACGGCGATGTTGAAAAGATTTTGCCGACAGTTTAATAGAATAAATACGTTGCAGATATGCGCCTTTTCGGGCGTATATCTGCACATCTATTAAGCAAACAACAAACACAGGAGGGAACTAATCGTGGCATCATTAGAAGAATTGATTACTAATGCGGTTGTTGAAACATTAAAGAAGAAAGAGTCGGAAGACGTTATCAAAATAGGAGTATCTGCAAGACACGTGCATCTGTCCGAAAAGGATTTGTATGCTCTTTTTGGCGAGGGCTATGAGCTTCACAAGAAGAAAGAGCTTATGGGCGGTCAGTGGGCAGCAGAGGAATGTGTAACAATCGTAAGCCCTAACTTGCGTTCAATCGAGAACGTCAGAATCCTGGGCCCGGTAAGAAAAGAAAGCCAGATAGAAGTATCAAGAACAGATACTTTCAAACTTAAAATCAGCCCGCCGGTACGTCCTTCCGGAGAACTAAAGGGTTCTGCACCCATGGCAATGGTAGGTCCAAAAGGAAGTATTTTCCTTAACGAGTGTTGCATTATCGCAAACCGTCACATCCACCTTCCGCCGTACCTTGCAGAAAAATACGGTGTAAAGGACAACGACCTTGTAGATGTAGAGGTTGAGACCGGTAAGCCGACAAGATTCTTTAACGTCCAGGTACGTGTGCACGAAAGCTTTACGCCCGAAATGCATATCGACACAGACGATGCGAATGCCTGCGCATTGAAAACAGGCGATATAATAAAGATTTTAGCTAAATAAACTGTCTGCGGGAATTTGTCGCAGAAAGGGTGAATCATTATGATAATAGGAAGAGTTTACGGAAGCGTAGTTTCAACACATAAGCTTGAATCGCTTGTGGGTTGTAAATTTATGCTTGTTCAGTGCATAGAAAAAGGCAAACTCGTTGACAAGTACCTTGTTGCTGTTGATAACGGCATCGGTGCAGGTATCGGTGAGGATGTTATTATCGTACGCGGTTCAAGTGCAAGAGCCGGTATGGGCAAAGACGATGTGCCCGTTGACGCACTGATAGTTGGAATTTTGGATAAAGAACAGGGCAACCTGTATTAAATATTTATTTGAGTGCAAAAATTTTTGAGGAGAACGGCAATGACTATAGAAGAATTACAGAAAATTGTATATAACGCCGGAATAGTCGGTGCGGGCGGTGCAGGCTTCCCGTCACACAGAAAATTTTCCGATAAGGTTGAGCAGATAGTGGTAAACGCCGCTGAATGTGAGCCATTGATGATGGTAGACCATCATCTTTTGGAGTACCATCTTGCAGAAATTGCAGAAGCACTCAATGTTTTGTGTGACACAATGGGTGCAAAGGAAGTCTTAATCGGCATAAAGGGCAAGAATATGCACCTTTTAGATGAGACTGTTGTACGTTCATTCAGAGGCACACGCATAAAAATCAAGGAAATCCCCGATGTATATCCGGCAGGTGACGAGGTAATGCTTACCTACGAAACCACAGGTAAGATAATTCCGGAGGGTGCAATCCCGATTATGGTCGGAGTAATGGTTATAAATGTTGAAACTGTTTTCAATATTTATAAGGCATTAAAGAACACCGAGCCTGTAACGGAAAAGTATATAACAATCGGCGGTGACGTACCCGAGGACGTAACAGTAGTTGCGCCGATAGGTATGAAAATCAAGGATTTGCTTAATAGCGTAGGCTACGGCAACCTTGAGGGAAAAAGCGTAGTAAACGGCGGACCTATGATGGGTGCGCTTGTAGATATCGAAAACGATGTTGTGACCAAGACAACAAAGGGACTTCTCATATTCCCGACAACACACGGTGTAATCCAGAGAATGAAACAGCCGGTGGGCGTATCAATGAAGCGTGCGTCTGCGGCGTGCTGTAACTGTACTATGTGTACAGACCTCTGCCCGAGATATCTCTTAGGCTATAACATTGAGGTACATAAGACCGTCCGTGCCGCATCGCACGGTGAGGTGAAGAACACCGAAGCATTTTTGCAGAATGCACTTTGCTGTGGTTGTGGTGTATGCTCGGTTATCGCTTGTCAGCAGGGATTATTCCCGTCAAAGCTCTCAATGGAAATCAAGGGTGCTTTGGGCAAATACGGTCTGCGCCGTGAAAACAACGTACAGCCTGAGGCGGCACGTGAAGTAAGAGCGTCAAGACTTGTATCATCGAACAAGCTAATCGACCGTCTGGGAATAAGAAGATATGTAAAGAAATCAGTTAAGAAAATCGACACGGTTTTCTCACCCGATACAGTTTACATACAGCTTAAACAGCACGTAGGCAAGCCTGCAACTGCAACCGTTAAGGTTGGCGATAAGGTTAAGGCGGGCGACGTTGTAGCAATGACAGCATATGAAGATCTCGGTACAGTAATGCATTCAAGCATGAACGGTACAGTAAAAGAGATCACAGACAGATTTGTAATAATCGGAAAGTGAGGTAACCGCTGATGAATTCTATTGGATTAGTAGAGTGCAAGAACGTATCAAAAGGTATTCTTGTAACAGACGAAATGCTTAAGAGCGCAGGTATAACACTTTTAAGCTCCGGCGCAGTATGTCCGGGTAAATATGTAACAATCGTGGGCGGTGAGCTTTCAGCTATAAAGGCATCGGTTGACCATGCGGCAGTAATCGCAGAGGACGCACTCATTGAGTCGTTTGTCATCGGTAACCTTGCAAAGAACGTGTTTGAAGCAGTTCACGGTGCAGTTTCGGTTGAGAACAAGCGTTCATTGGGTATAATCGAAACATTCACTGCGGCAAGCGCAATAAAAGCGGCAGATGCGGCAGTTAAGTCAGGCTACATCGAGCTTATAGAGGTACGTGTAGCACGCGGTCTTGCAGGTAAGTGTTTTGTAACACTCACAGGCGACGTCAGCGATGTTCGTGCGGCAGTTGAAGCAGGTGCAAAGCTTGCAGCAGAAGAAGGCGTTCTGATAAACACAGAAGTAATAGCAAATCCGCACGAGGAATTGTGGGACGCAATACTGTAAAACAAAGTGGCTGTTGCCTTTAGCGCAGACCGTTCAAAGGCGACAAATTGCATTAAATAGATGTTCAGAAACCCTATATTTCGTATTTATGTTGAAATCTGCAAGAAAATTGCAGATTTCTTTTTATCTATAGCCTTTGAACTATAAATAAAACCCGCCGCTCGGAGTACCTGTGCACGCCGTCGGGCGGGTTTTATTCATTCTGCATCTAAACTCATTCAGCCCCAAAAGAGCGAGTAGCCTGATGAAAAGATCGTCAATCCAAATACGCACCATTTTTAATAAGGATTTTCTGTACCTCTTTATGTGAAACATCACCGGCTTTAATACCTTTTTGGGCCGCAAGTGCTGCGGTAATCCCGGCAGCCTCACCCATTGCAATACAAGGCGGCATAACTCTTACCGCAGCAAAGGCATATCTATCTGCAGAGAGGCTTTTTCCGGCGGTTAGCAAGTTGTCTATACTGTTTGAAATAAGGCAGGAAAGCGGTATATAATAATTTTTGCCGATATGAGTGGTATAGTTCACTCTGTCTTTCTCATGTATATCTATGGAGTTAGCACACACTGCAATCCGGTCATCGAATTTCTTGCATTGCAGAATGTCTTCGAGACAAAAAACAGATTTTCCCACAATGCGTCGACTCTCTCTTATTCCGAGGTCTGAAGCGGTTGCCACCAGTTCAATGTTTTCAAGTCCGGGAATATTTTCACGCATAAATTTAATGAGCTTCTGAATTTGCAAACGCTGGCTGATTTCGCCCTTTGTGATTTCCTCATTGTCAAGCTCGTTTAACTGTTCGTCTATCTGTGCCATATTTACCGAGTATGTACCGTTCGGATTTTCAAACATACGGATAGTCGGTGTTCCGCAAGGGAATGTGCCATCTTTTTTGCCTTGCTCAATAGCGTCCATGTAAAACCTTTCACGTCGTTCTTTTGTTTTTTTCATATGCTCGTCTACAAATGCTGTATTCACGCCTGAAATAATAAAAAACATAGATGTCGTCTGCATTATGCCATCTTCATTGCCACGCATTGTTTGTGCACCTGCTTTATAAGCAAGGGCAGAACTGCCGGTAGTATCAATAAACATTTTTGCATCGATAGAAATAATGTCATTACTGTCTGCGGCATATACGCGCGAAATGTTTTCGTCTTGACTGTCACAGCCGATTAAAGTGGTATGGTACAAAAGCTGTACTCCTGCCTCAAGACACATCTGTTCAAACACAATTTTAATAATTTCTTGATCAAACGGCATTACACCTTTATGTCCCATAGGGCGATAACCATTATAGCTATTTTCGCCCAGGCATTTATCGGCAGCAACAGCGCCGTTTAATGCAATTAGTCTTTCTTCCAGCTCGGAATACAATCCCTTTATAATTCTTTCTTTGCCTTCGGCATCATAGCACGTCATAAAAGGTGCAACAAGCCCCTTTGTTGCTGTTCCGCCAAGGAACCCGCCCGATTCAATGAGCATTGTTTTTGCACCGCATCTTGCCGCAGCCACAGCAGCAGAAAAACCGCTTACACCGCCGCCACAAACGAGCACGTCGCATTGATATTCCCTTTGTACGTCTAATGTTACCTGTTTCATAATTATACTCCTTTATTGTTGTTTTTTTCAATTATACAGTTTACACTTGACAGATTCAATAGATAATGCTAAAATTAAATTTATAAAATCCAACAACAATAAGGGGTGATTTTGTGCATTATCCGTTTAAAGTTATAGAATCAAGGTATTCAAAAAGAGAAGAGTTTCATATGACAGACGGGCATCAGCCCACTCACGCTCTTTTTTATCTCAAAAAGGGAAGCTTTGTTATACAAGTCAATAACAAAAAGGAAACAATATTTGCAGGGGATTGCTACATTCTGCCGGACTACATTCATCATCACAGAAATGTTCTTGAGCCTATTGAATTTGTATATATAAAATTTTGCGAAAATCCTGCCTGCCCGTACACCCTGGATATACCGTTTGGAAAAGTTACAGTTAAAGACAAGAATAGATTTATTTCAAATATAACTGCACTGGAAAAACTGCTTTCAAGGGATGATTTCTTATCTGCGGCAGCCCGGGAGCATATTCTCATGGACATTCTTTTTCAGATTTATTTTGAAAGTGCCTCGGAGAATGAGTTACGGGAGGATTTGGTTTGTAATGATGCTCTTGTAAATTCTGCCATAGATTATATAGATAAACATCTGACTGATAAAATACTGATTGACCAAATTTGCCGAAGCATAGGCACAAATGCATCAACGCTAAACTTTAAATTCCGCCGTGAATTTAATATGTCAATTGGGCAGTACATTATAAATATGCGGATAAAAAAGGCGTGTAAGCTTCTTATCAGTACATCATACAATGTTTCGGAAATTGCCTCACGGTGCGGTTTTGGTGATGTATATTATTTTTCAAATACCTTCAAAAAGGCACAGGGCACATCACCGTCGGAATATAGGAAATAAAATTACTATTGTGCAAAAAATAATTACTATAGTGCAAAGACAAACTTAAAAAATAAGTGTATAATATAGAAAAAAGAGAGGTAAACTGATATGAAAAAAATAAAAAGAGCTGCACATTTTGATTTCCACACAATGCCCGGAGTATATGATTTCGGTGCTGGTTTTGATGCGGCGGAGTTTGCACAGACGCTTGCTGATGTGCATATTGAATATATAAATATGTTCGCACGCTGTAACATCGGCTTTTCGTATTACCCCACAAAGCTCGGTGTTCCGTACCCGACAATGAAAGGTAATCTGTTCGGTGACATACTGCGTGAATGTAACAAAAGGGGCATAGAGGTAACGGCATATCTTAATGGCGGAGTCAACCACGAGCTTATGATAAAAGAGCCGGGATTTATGCGTATCAATAAGGATGGAACGGTATACACCGGCGACCTCCACGCAAGTAACTTTTTCCGTTCACTGTGTTTTAATACACCGTACAGACAGTATTTGTATGATGAAATAAAGGAAATCCTTTCTCTTGACCCGGCAGGAATATTCTGCGACTGTATGATGCCCGTTGCGTGCTATTGCCCGGTGTGTGTGAAGAAAATGAAAGAGCAGGGCATAGATATAAACGATGACGAGGCAGTAGAGACGTTTGCACTCGAAACAGTGCGAGAAGTTTTTAAAGAGGTCCGTGACCTTGTCCCACGAGATAAACGTTTGATTATAAACAGCCATCCGTACGATGACTTGCATACATACCAGAGCCATGTAGAGGTGGAATGTCTTACTACGGCTCCGTTCTGGGGATATGACTATCTGCCGGCTTTTGCTCCGTATTACCGCAAGTATTCAGACGACCGACTGTATATGTTCGGCAGATTTGCGTGTGACTGGGGAGATATGAGCGGCAGAAAAACGGTTGCCGGTCTTGAAAACGATGTATATGACGGACTTCTCTATGGTTATGTCCCGTCTATCGGTGACCATTTGCACCCGAGAAAGGGCATTGAGAAAACACTGTATAAAGATTTAGGCAAAATATACGAGTATGTTATGTCAATAGAAGAATGGACAGCCGACACAAAACCCGTTGTCGAGGCGGCAATTCTGCGTAATCGCACAACACGCAAGGTTATACACGACTATCTGCCCGACTGTGCAAGAGGCGTGGCACGAATGTTGAGTGAACTCAAAATCTCCTATGATATTGTAAACGAGGATATGGACTTTGAGGAATACAAGCTACTTGTGTTGCCTGATAATATCGAGATAACCGACAAGCTTGCAAAAAAGCTTGAAAGCTTTAACGGAAGCATACTCTCAACGGGCGAGAGCATTAGTAATTCAAAGGTGTGGGATTACATAACAGAGTTTGAAAAGGATACCAACACCGATGGTTTCTATACCCTTGACGGCGAGGTTTATGCAGGATATTCCTGCGGTATAAAAATGAAGAGTGAGTACAGCGTTTCAGACTATATTGAGCCGTATTTCAACAAGGGTTGGGACGGACTGCACAGCTATTACTATATTCCGTATAACAAAAACAACGGCTACAGTGCCGTTGCAATGAAAGGTAACAGGGCACACATCTGCTTTAACATATTTGATTCCTATTATAAGCACGGTGCAACGTTCCAGAAAGAGCTTGTAAAATCGGTTATTGACAAGCTGTTGCCCGAAAGAATAATCGACCCGAAAACTTTGCCGTCAACATCACGGGTATCGGTAATGTCGGGCGATAAGGGCGATGTTTTGCACGTTAAAACCACATTCCCCGAGCATCGTGGAAATGTCGGCATAGTAGAGGAGCATGTTGTCCTCCCGGCAGGCAGAAAGATGAGCATTATGGGCGATTACAGAAAAGTATGCTCACTGCCCGATATGCAGGAGATAGAGATTAAGGTTTCAGACGGCAGAACAGAGATAACTCTACCCGAAATAACAGGGTATAAGCCGTTTTTGATGACAAAATAAAAATGATGGCAGACACGAAAGTGTCTGCCATTCGTTTTTTAGCAATAAACATATCTCAACTTCATTTCCAAATCTACGGGAGAGTCGGTTGTCGGTTCAATTTCGCCGTAAAGAGCTTTTACGAACGCTTTCTGTGCCTCGGGGTTGGTTGAATAGATATTTAAGAAAGTATTTGCGCCTGCCATTGCATCGTGGCAAAGGTAGGGATATCCCATTGAAACACCGATTGATTTCTCTTTTCCGAATGTGAACGCATTAAAATACGTTTCCATAACATCACCGTAGAGCGACGGCATACCCATCGGTCTGTGCGGTGCAACATACGCCGCATAAACGATAAGGTCGTTGTCCTCTGCAAGCTTTCTCACAACCTCTTTATCGTGGATATTGCCGATAATATCGGCTTTAGCACCGTGTGCCTCAAATTCCGCTTTCATAATCTCAAGCTCTGCCATTGTTCCGGCATAGTGAGAACTGCATACGATAGTAACGTTTTTAATATTTTCCTTTTTAAGCGGAAGCATATTTATCTTATCATATACAAGCGTTATTGACTTTTCAGCCATTTTCCTGTCAATCGCCGCAGTTATCGGTGCCTGTTCTGCCATAGTATATTCTGCTCTCTCATCGTCAAACAAGCCGATTTTCTCTTTAAGGTCAAGCACACGCTCTGCAGACTCGTTAATTCTCTCCATCGGAATACGTCCGTCAAGCACTGCTTTTTCAACTATTTCATAATCATACGGATTAACACCAAGCAGAATATCGTTTCCGGCATTGATAAGGCCTATAAGCATTTCCTCATAATCGCAGTATGCAGTAAGAGCACCCATAGTTATTGCATCGGTGATAATAACACCGCCAAATCCCATCTCCTTACGCAGAATTCCTGAAACAATCTTTTCAGACATTGGTGCAGGGATGTATCTGCCATTATTCATTGTAGCATCTGCCGCAGGAAATGCATGGTGTCCGACCATTATTGTATCAACACCTGCGTCAATCATCGCCTGGAATGTCTTTGCCTGAGTGTTCCACCATTCATCAAGTGATAAATTGATATGTGTGCCAACAATGTGCGAGTCACGGAACTCATAAGGGTCACTTCCGGGGAAGTGCTTTGCAGTACTTGCAACTTTTTCACTCTGTGTACCCTTAATGGTAGCACGAGCAAGTCTTATAAGCTTTTCGGGATCGTCTGAATATATTCTTCCACACGAAACGCCTGTAAATCTGTTATAGAAATCAAGTATCGGCGTCCATCTCCAGTTTGCGCCGAGTGCCTTAATTTCTCTTGCAACAGCCGCCGCAAGCTCAAAAGTAAGCTCCTCATCATTTGCCGCACCTATTGAAAGGGGTGAGGATGTATCTGTTCCGTCAGACACCATTCTGCCTGTACCATTCTCACAGTCAACACCGATAAGCATCGGGATACGCACGTTTTCCTGAAGTTCTGCAAGCCATTCCTTGTATTCGGCAGCCGGAGTTTTGAAACCGATGTTTATTTCAGCCATATTGGCATTTTTGAGCATCATATTACCTGTACCCCAAAGGCTTCCGTACTGATATTTTGACATAAAATCAGCAATTTCCTCTTTGCTTCGTGCCATTGTTTCAGAAATCTCGCACTTCTGCAGAACAGTGTACTGGTTCGGCATAAGAAGCTGTCCTATTTTCTCGGTCAATGTAAGTTCGTCAAGTGTTGGTCTTTTCATAATAAGTCTCCTTTGAGTGTTTTCTTTATTTTAACATATTAAAAAAATGGAGTAAATAGAAAATTTACTCCATTTTTTGGATTATTTTAGCACATTTTCAATTTTTGATTCCATTTCCTTTGCTTCATCATCCGAAAGCCAGCCGGTTTCCATATAGAATGAAGCAGTTTCGCCTTTGGCAACCGATTTTAAGAGTCCGTTACGCTTTGCATAAGCTCTGCCCATATGCTGTGCTGATGCAGGGAGAATCATGCCCATTGAGTCAACATCCTCCGTACGTGAAATCCAGCGTACAGGAAGCGGAAGTGCATCAACGGGGTGATTTACAAAGCACGCACCCTCGCCACGCTTATACTGCATAGTATAAGCACGATTGTTCTCATCACCCTTGTATTTGATTGTCATACAGATTTCCGGGTCAAATACAGTTCCCGCTGCACCGACAATATGGTGAAGTTCGGGGTTCTCCTCAACAGCATCCATAAAGGCTAAAACTTTTTCTGCCTTATCCTTTGGTGTATCAGGGAACACGCCCTTGTGGACAATGATATGCTCCTTGTCCTTGGGAGCACTGTAGATAAGCTCGGCACCGTCAATGGGACGGTAGTTTATGTGACAAAGATACATATACTCAAGCGGTGCATTGCAAAGGTTTGTAAACGAAACCGAAACACGAAGCTTTGTATCGTTTTCATATAGCTTAATTTCGGGGTGGAACAGATAATGTGCACTGTAAACCACATTATACTCGAACTCTCCGCCAAGCTTTATAAACTTACCATTTTCGTCCTCACCACATTCTATATGTGCCTTATCGAAAACACTGTACGGTAACTCGCCGTGTTGCGGATGCTTATCCTCTGCCTGCGGTGCACCGCAGCCCGTAAGACCGCAGTGGTAGAGAAACATACCGTAGTTTTCCATAAGAGCCTTTGAATATACAGGCTCTTTTAGTGGTGTTTGCATTGCAAGGTCCTTGCCGTCAAACACAATCCGCCATATCTGTTGAGCCAGAAACGGCAGGAATATGATATAACCACGACTGTTTTCTACACGCAGTGCCTCAACGCCTGTTTTGTATTTGTAGGCTGTTACCTTAATATCGCCAAATGTCACAAGCTCGTGCTCACACTCGCCAAAAAATTCCTTGCGAAGATTTATTTTCATAACAATCTCCTCTTAAACAATGGTCTTTTCAAGGTACTCAAGCGACTGACGAACCATTTCGTCACCGATTTCGGTGCTTGCCTCAGCCGCACTCTTTGTAAACCAATGCTCTATATCGCCAAGTCTTTCAAGCTTAACGGCATCGGGGTAGAGTGACATAAGAATTGAACACTCATACTTGCCTGCGTGGTCATAGCCTGTAGCATTCTGAACCTCTGTGCTCATTGTCGGAATAACCTTAATCCAGCTGAACGGATCATCTCCGCCACCAAGGTCCTCGTAATAGCTTGCGTAGTTTTCGCTACCCCACCAGCCTTTGCCCTGTGTTGCCTCAAGGTAACGCATTGTAGCACGCTTTGCCGCTTTCATATATGAAAGAGTCATCGGCATAAGGTTTTCCTGCTCAAACTGATGGTGTATAACTACATAGATATTGCGAAGTCCGGCATAGAGCATATTTGTGAAAATTCCGAACAGATACGCCTCAAAAACGTCTTCTTCAATATGCACTGTTCCGCTTGTTTCGTCGGCAACGGCATAGCTTGACGGACTGTAATATATTGTCGGAGCAATCATAATTTCCTTTTTCTCTGCCAGCTTTTTAATTAAGCCTTCGGCAACCAAGGTGTCACAGCCGTATGAGCAGTGCGGGCCGTGGTATTCAACCGTACCGCCACAGATAACGGTTGGAATACGGTTTTCTTTTACTTTATCAAGTTCTTTGGGAAAACTAAAATTATATTCCATAAAGTTACATTCCTTTCCTGGAAATCCGAATAAATCACCAATATAGCACTGATACGCTCACTCGCATAGACGACTATAGCCACGCTTGCGTATCAGCACTCTCTCGGCAATTTCTTCGAATTTTGTATTACTCTGTATAGGCTAAAGTTGTGTAGAAAGCTAAATTCGCCTGTGTATTATCCAGTCTGCCGTACTGCACAACTATCTCACAGCTTGATGAAAGCTTCATAGCATACTGTGTTTCAAGCGGAACTTCAAAACCGCACATATCATCAATGTTGTTTGTACGGAAGCAACGCACTCTGCCTGCCTTTACCGTCCACTTGATATCCTCATATGCATCACGGTCAGTAAAGAACAACTTTACATTTATCTCTGCATCAGTGTCAGTGTCGTTTACGATAATAACCGACTCGTGACCTTTGGCAACACCCTCGCCTGCGGGCGGAAGCTCGCAGTCGGGGATTATCCATGTCTTTTTACCTATAACGTTATTACACATCGAGTTCTATAATTCCTTTCTTGAGGTAGTCTGTCATTGACTCACAGCCGTCCTTTGTAACAGCGATACCCTTCTCCCAACGCACGCCGAAGCCGTCGCCTGAAATGAATGTATCAACCTGGAACGTCATATTTTCCTGAAGCTTGTAGTCTGAAATTGTTTCCATCCACGGAGCCTCAACCTCAATCATACCTGTACCGTGACACGGTCCGTAAACGAAGTTCTTCTCAAAACCGTTGTCAACATACATCTTGTAGAAATCCTTTGCAATTGTGCTTGCTGTAACGCCTGCCTTAATCTGGTCAACTGTCCAGTTATGAGCATCAAGACAGAAATCAACAACACGGCGTCTTTCGCCCTCAAGCTTACCCATAACAACGGGAAGACCGATAGCGGGTGAATAGCCGTCAACCTTTGCTGAAAGGTTAAGCTGAACGATGTCGCCCTTGTTGATTGTTCTGTAACCGCTACGGCTGATAGCGTGGCTTGTTGACTTCTCACTGAATACGTACATCGGAAGACCCTCGTACTCTGCACCTTCCTCGTAGATAACTCTCTGTGCAACACCAACCATCTGAAGCTCTGTAACGCCCGGCTTAAGCTGACGGATAACCTCGTCTGTTGCAAGGTCAACTATACGGAAGCCTTCACGGATACAAGCAAGTTCGTTCTTACTCTTAATCTGTCTCAACTCAACCATGATATCGTTGCACTTTGTGATTTCAGCCTTCGGGAAGCTGTCCTTTAAGCCCTCGAAAATCGGAAGTGTACACTCAACATAGCTACCAAGACCGATTTTGATGTTCTCGCCTGTAACGCCGATTGCACGGAACACATCCTTAAATGTGCTTGCCTGAAGCTCGGGGTATGACGGGTCAGCTGACTCTCTGAACTCTCTTAGACAGAAAATCTTATCCATCTTTGCAACGTCCTGTGCGAATATGATACACTCAGGGCCTACCATAAGTGCCGCATCGCCTGTTGCAGAAATAGCAACACCTGCTCTTTCAAATAACGGCCAGAAGCCACTGAAATAACGTGCGTTTGCGTAGTCTGACTCGGTACTTGATACGACCATAACGTCCAAACCTTTCTGACGCACGAGCTCTGCTGCTCTTGCTACTCTTTCTTTGTACTCGTAATCAGGGATACAAATTCTTGACATAATAAATTTCTCCTTTTTAATTAAAATATATTTTAAACTGTAGTCGGTACAGTTTATTACGTTGTTTTTTATTCGATTATCAACCAACCGAATTCGCCGTGTGAATAATTGTGCCTTCCGAGTGTGTACGTGGGATTTTCTTCGTAAATCCACGAAACACCGTCGATTTTAAGACACATCTTAAAAGGCATACCTGCAGGCGTGAATTCAAAATTGTCCTTTGGGAGCAAAATACGGAATCCGTCTGCAGTTTTTTCTATAATGTAACGGTTACACTCTTCTGTTACCTCTTCGCCATATCGGGGAACATAAACCGAAATCGCCAGCGGGATAAATGGTTTACCGTCGGGAGCGATATGCATTTCACATTCGGGATGCATAAGCTTATGCTCAAAACAGAACATAATCTCGTTTTCGGGCTGTGCCTTAATATCGAGGTGCAGACCGTCGGGTTGCATATACATCTTAAAGTGTCCTTCTTCGCCAACTTCCTGAAGCTTTGAGGTTTCGGGCGAATCGGTAACAACATAGAACTCCTTGCCGTCTTTACCATAATACTCAAGCGGGATTTTCCCGTCAGCAATTCTTTGAGCAATTTCTTCAAACTCCGTATCCAGAAGCTCCTGGAGCTGTTTTATACGATGTTCAAGCTTTTCGGGGAAGAATTTAAAACCTTCCGCCTCCGAATGGTAGCCGAGCCGTATATCCTTTTCGCAGATACCGATCATTTCACGGCTGTTTTCAATTTCTGCAAGAACAAGTTCTTTCATTTTTGCAAGGATTTCTGTTGGGTCGCCTTTGCCAAAACCAAGCTTTTCGCGAAGCTTGTAGAATTCGAGAATGTTGAGTCCCGAACGGAAAAGGACCATAAGTCCGGAAGAAACCGTTTCAAGCTCGCCCGTTACTCCGCACGGCAGTTCATTAACGCCTTTTTCCCAGCTGTCACGCATTCGCCTTGAAAGCTCAATAACCTCATCAAGCGTATGTCCCTGGCAGAGTGCATCGCCGATAAAATCGCCATTGGGCTTATCTGTAAGCCGCCAAGTTCTGGGCAGTGCGATGTTTTTCGGCTTAAGCTGAAGCTCCCAGACCACGCCGTCGTGCATAGGGCCGTAATAGCTCATCAGTATGTTTGTGGGATAGTTGTAATAGCCTTCGCCGAAGTGTTTCCAGGCTTTGGCAACCTTATGAGCGTTCGTCTTTCCGTAGCATATACCTGCAAGATGGAGCAAAAACTCATCTTCGCTTGAAAAGTCCTCGGTAAACGAAAGCTCTCCTGCAGCTTTACTCATAATTGACGGGTAGTTTCCGAAATACCAGCACTGAAGGATTCCTTCTACGCCGTACTCGTAAGCACCCTTGTATTTTCGGAACACAAGTCCCGGAACGGGTATGTATGGCATTGATGCAAGCTCATGTGAGCAACATACCTGCATTTTTGCGTAAAGATGTTTGTTGTATTTGTTCGCTTCCTTTGCAGTTTCCTCAAACATATACGACGGGCCGGGGTATGAAAGCCAGTAATCCTCTGCAAATCGATCTTTTCCCAACTGCTCGTTATAGCCTACGTCCTCGAAGTTCTGCATCAGCATCACATCGTCGGGGGCTTTTCGTACATACTCTTTTATGTCGTCAAAATCCCATTCTCTGTGACCGTATGACCAGCTTATAAACTCACCCTTTGCACCTGCACGTCGCATACCCTCACGGATAAGGTCGGCAGTGTAGGCAAGCGTATCACCGCGTGAATATTTACTGCATCGCGGGCAAGTATGTATGTTTCCTGCCGAGGCACAGTTTGTAACTCTTTCGCCTGCGGTTATATCAATATATCCGCCAAGGTCGGGGACTTGCTCAAAAAGCCACTGTATAGACTGTATGCAATATTCTTTGCCACGTTCTGAACGAGTGCAGAATGCAGGTCTGTCAAATCCGTCAGATCCGATAAGATCAGGATATTTGTCATGCAAATCCTCTGTGAGTCCCCACGGCTCAACCGCAAAGACATAAACCTTCACGCCGTATCGTGCACATTTTTTAACGACCTTGCGAAGTTTTGCAATTCTTCTTTCCGAACCCTCACCGTATTCGGGGATTATATCCGATGGTATAAGGTCCTTAAAGTGAGTATATATCCATAATCCGTTGTTTCCGTCGTGTGCAAGACGGTTTAGGTATTCGTCGGGATAGTAATCAACATCGTCCCATAGCTCGTCGATGTTTTTCGGGGGTCGGTTTGTCGGGCTGAAAAAGCCTCGTGTTATTCGTGACTTGATTACGGGACGTCTTGTTGTTTTGCCACACGGCAAAAACGCACCCTCTGCCTTTTTAATAAGGTCTTCAAGATATACAAGTCCGCGTCGTATTCCCTCTGTATCATCTGCTTCTATCACGCATCCGTCGGGCGAAACAGTGAGTGAGTATTCTTCAAAGCACGAAGTTTTACTCTTTTTGATGCTTACACTGTAGTCGTTTCCGCCTATTTCATATATTTTAAGGAAAGTTTCAAAATCCTTAAATGCAGTTTCAAGTAAATCTTCATCATCGGGGAAGGATATATCAAGATACATTCCACTCATATCAACCTCATCGGCGAGAGCACATCGCTTGCCGAACCCGTCAGGCTTGCTTTCGTGAACGGGCTTTTTTAAGTCTTCGATAAAATGCGGATATGGCTGTTTATCAAAAAACTCGTCAAGGTTTCCGGGAAGAGTTGGAAGAAGGTCTTTTACTTTTTTTTCAGACTTATTCGCTGTCATATAACTACTCCTTCATTTCAATTTAGTATCGCTTTATTCTATTATAACTTAAAAACATCGAAATGTATTTGCATAATCGTAAATATTTTTTGCACAATCGTAAATTTTTTCACCATTAACCAAAAAGATATTGACTTGTCAAAGAAATGTATGGTAAAATAACTTTGGGGAGTTGGTGATATGGAATTTAAACTCAAACGTTTCGAGAAGAAAATTGAAGTAACACGGATGGCGAATGTTCATTATTTTGAATTTTCAACCGAATACCAGACCATAAAAGACAACCATGCGTTCTGCGAGCTTGTCTATGTTGATGTGGGTTCTGTAAATGTCGAATCTGAAAATTATTCCGGCACGCTTGATGCAAATATGATGATGATTCATAAGCCGGGCGAAACACATTCGCTTACCTGTAAGGGCGATATTGCACCGAATGTTATAATTATAGGCTTTGAATGTAAAGCGCCTGAGCTTGGCGTTTTCTCGGAAAAACCAATTCTATTGTCGCAGGACCAGCAGAGGCTTCTTACAGATGTCGTAAAAGAGGGTAGAATGGTGTTTTTGCCGCCGTATGATATACCAAACCTCACAGATATGAAAAAGCGCAAGGACTATCCGTTCGGCGCTGACCAGATGATAAAGCTCAAGCTTGAAACTTTTCTGATTGAGATAATAAGAACGACCGTAATTCAGGAAAGCGGACATAAATATGATAGCTCCGACCCGAAAACTTACGAGATTTATACATATATAAAGAAAAACTTTAAAGAAAAGATAAGCCTCAACGAGCTGTGTTTTTTGTACGGAACCAATAAATCCACGCTATGCCGTTCGTTCAGGGCAATCTATGGAAAAACTGTCGTTGAGTACATAACCGAACTGAAGATTCGCGAGGCAAAGCGAATGATGCGTGAGGGCAACCATAATATGACCGAAATTTCTTCAATGCTCGGATTTTCATCGGTGCATTATTTCAGCCGCATGTTTAAAAAAGAGGTTGATATGTCACCGACCGAGTATATTAAGACAATTAAGTCAAAGCTGGAGGAATGAAAGAAACTGATGCGAATGCATCAGTTTCTTCTATTCTTTAACAATATACCAATCTCGGCTTTGATTCAAGGTCAACAGGTGACTTTGTTGTCGGTGTTATTTCGCCGTATACAACTTTTACAAACGCCTTTAATGCCTCCGGGTTTGTTGAATATGTGTTAATCAATGTATCTCCGCCGCCCATTGCGTCAAAGCAAAGGTACGGATAACCCATCGAAACACCGATTGACTTGTCCTTGCCGAATGAGAATGCATTGAAGAATGTTTCCATTTTCGGTCCGTAAAGTGACGGCAGTCCCATTGGGCGGTGTGATGAAACGTATGCGGCATAGATGATAAGGTCGTTTTCCTCAGCGAGTCTCTTAACTATCAGCTTGTCGTCAATATCGCCCATCATCGTTACATTTGCACCGCGAGCCTCAAATTCTTTTTTCATAACCTCAAGCTCACGTATAGTGCCCGAATAATGTGAACTGCAAACGATTGCAACATTTCTGATATTTTCTTTTTTCATCGGAATCAGGTTATTTGTATCACGCACAAGCGTAATTGATTTTTCTGCAATCTTCTTGTCGACAGCTGCAGTTATTGACGGCTGAACCGACATATCAATTTCTTCTTCCTCGTCATCGAACAAGCCGATTTTCTCTTTGAGCTTGAGCACTCGCTCTGCTGACTCATCAATTCTTGACATCGAGATACGTCCGTCAAGCACAGCTTTTTCGACAATATCGTAATCTGTCGGATTTACGCCGAGTAGAATATCGTTTCCGGCATTTATAAGACGGATAAGCATTTCGTCATACTCACAGAATGATGTGAGAGCCGTCATTGTGATGCCGTCCGATATAACTACGCCTTCAAAACCGAGCTCCTCACGAAGCAATCCTTTTATAATTTTTTCTGAAAGTGTTGCAGGGAAATATCTGCCGTTAGTTATAGTATCATCGCCTGCAGGGAACGCCATATGTCCTATCATAACTGAGTCAACGCCTGCATCGATTGCACCCTTAAACAGCTTACCCTGTGTTTTTCTCCAGTCCTCAAGCGACATATTGTTTTGTGTCGGGACAATGTGTGAGTCACGGCAACCCATGCCGTCAGAGCCGGGGAAGTGTTTGATAGTTGATGCGGTTTTCTGGTCGTTTGCAGCTCTGATTGCGGCTGCTGCATGTTTTATAACTGTGTCGGGGTCGTCTGCATAATGGCGTACAACACCGCAGGAGAACCGTGAATTCATATCAACAATCGGTGACCATCTCCAGTTTGCACCCGATGCCTTTATTTCTCTTGCAACAGATGCTGCAAGCTCGTATGTAAGCTCCTCATCATCTGCCGCACCGATTGCGATAGCCGCAGATGTGTCGGTTCCGTCAGAATAAATTCTGCCTGTACCGTTCTCGCAGTCAACACCTACAAGCAGTGGAATATCCACAGGACCTGTTATGTCATTGAGCCATGCCTTGTACTGTGCTGTCGTTGATGAACCGTAGTTTACTTCTTCGGCAAGATTTGCGTTTTTTGACTTTATATCACCTGTATTCCAAAGGCTTCCGTACTGATATTTTGACATCAGTTCTTTGATTTCTTCATCGTTTCGTAGTGTGCCGTCATCCTTGTAAATCAGTGTAATCTGATTAACCATAAGGAGCTGTGAAATTTTTTGTTTAAGCGTTAATTCGCTGAGTTCCGGTTTTTTCATAATGGCCTCCAAAACTTATAATTTTTAATTATAATATCACAGCAATTTCAGAAAATCAAGCAAAAAGAAAAAATGGTAAAAATATCGGACAAAATAGGTAAAAAAATGAATTTTGTGCGTTTTCTATTGCAAAAAACAGCAGGATAGTGTAAAATATAAAGATAGAAAGAGTTCACCAAAACGGCAGCTGCCCAAAACGGCTCGAAATGTGTTTTTGACAACTACCGTTCCGGCGAAAAAAGGATATTTTTATGGTAGAGAAAAACAAGCATTATAATATAGAAATAACGGATGTTTCCTCTGACGGAAACGGTGTGGGACAGATAGACGGGTTCACGGTTTTTGTGCCGATGACGGTTACGGGCGATGTGGCAGAAATCGTCGTTGTTAAGGTGCTTTCGCACTATGCAATCGGCAGAATGTTAAATATAATCACGCCGTCGCCTATGCGAAAAAAACCCGAATGCCCCGTGTTCAAGCGTTGCGGTGGATGTCATCTTCAGCACATAAAATATGAAAATCAGCTTGAAATAAAGGGTGGCTTTATCGAGGCGGCGATGCAGAGAATCGGCGGTTTTGACGGCTTTAAGTGTGATGAGGTTCTGGGTATGGACATTCCCGAACGCTATCGGAACAAGTGTATTTTCCCAATAGGAACGGATAAAACGGGCGAGACGGTAAGCGGATTTTACGCAAAGCGTTCGCACGAGATAATTCCTGTCGATGACTGTATGGCAGGCGCGGAGATTAACGGCAAAATAGTTGATGCTGTAAAAGAATATATGGCGGAAGTTAACATAAAACCGTATGATGAGGCAAAACATAAAGGTCTTGTAAGACGTGTTTTCGTCCGTGACGGACGAAACAGCGGTGAAATTATGGTGGTTGTGTCGGTAAACGGCAAGAACATCCCCAAACGTGAGGTTCTCATTAAAAAGCTTCGTGCTGTTTCGGATAATATCGTGTCAATTTTCATCAATGTGAACGAAAAACGCACCAACAACGTGCTGGGTGAGGAAAACAAACTCATATACGGCAAACCCGAAATCGAGGACACGCTTTGCGGTATAAATTTCAGAATTTCACCGCACAGCTTTTATCAGATTAACCCGTATATGACCGAAAAGCTTTATGGCAAGGCACTCGAATATGCACAGATAACAGAAAATGACAAAGTTCTTGATGTTTACTGTGGTATAGGCACAATTTCGCTTGCCGCATCGAAATCGGCAAAGCACGTTACGGGTATAGAAATAGTCGAGCAGGCGGTAGAGGATGCAAAGAAAAACGCAGAAAACAACGGTATCAAAAACGCCGAGTTCTTTGCCGACAGTGCCGAAAACGCTGTGCCAAAGCTTATAGAGAACGGTATGCGACCTGATGTTGTAATCCTTGACCCGCCAAGAAAAGGCAGTGACGAAGCGACTTTAAAGGCAATCGCAAGTGCCGAACCGAAACGCATAGTTTACGTTTCGTGCAACGCATCAACGCTTGCCCGAGATGCGAAGTTTTTGGCAGAACTTGGCTATGTTCCGACAAAATGTACGGGTGTTGATATGTTTCCCCACACCTCGCATATAGAGGTCGTAATTTGTTTCGAACAAGAAATGAGGTGGCAAGATATATGATGTATATGCCAATATGGTTTCTATATATATTTCCAATTTTTCTACCTGTGAATTTTATAAGCAAACTCATTTTAATCGCAATTGCGTATTGGATTTCTGTCAAGAGTATGCATTTGCAGGAAGTGCGAAAAGCAAAAGGAATATGGTTAAGCTGGGCATTTGGAATGTTTGCAGAATTTATAGGAATTTTTATATTCTATATAACTGACATGAATATAGATATGGCAACATATAACGAGCATTATATGTTGCTTGCAACAAGTATCTTTGTGTTCGAGCTAATTGTAAACTTTTTGTTCAATTATCTTTTGATGTTAAGGAAACAAATTGAAAGAAAGAGCAAAAGAATACTAACTGCGGCGATAATAACGGTTTTATCAGCTCCGTATTTGTTTTTGTTGCCTCAATGATTGATAATTCAAATGACACTGTATTCGTGCCGAATTAAACAAAAAGATTTTGCATAAAATTAACCGAGGTGAAAGATTTGAAAACAATAGTAATTTACAAAACAAAATACGGCTCGACAAAGGCGTATGCCCAATGGATTGCCGAAGCTTTAGGCTGTTGTGCGGTTGATGCAAAGACCGTAAAGGCAGCAGATTTGGCAGAGTATGACACTGTCATATACGGCGGCGGATTATATGCCGAGGTCATAAACGGCGTAACGCTCATAACAAAAAACATCGACAAACTTCGTGATAAGAAAATTCTCATATACACAACAGGAATAACACCACCAGAGTACCGTGAATACTACGATAAATACGTGATAGAACGCAACTTCAAAACGGGTGTGCCCGAAAACATAAAGCTTTTCAACTACCCGGGTAAAATGGTAATGAACGAGCTTTCGGCAGTACATAGAACGGCACTGAAAACGCTTAAAAAGATAATGTCGGGCAAAGAGAACCCGACAGAGATGGAAAAACTGCTCGTTGAGCTTTGTGATGCCGACGGCGATTTCTCGGACAAAACACTTATTAAAGAGCTTATTGAATACGCAACGGAAGGAAAATAAAACGTGAAAAGACGAAAAACAAGCTACAAAGCACCGATAGTAACAAAAGAATTTGACTGGATTACGTTTGTTCTATCAATCGCTCTTGCGATAATCGGAATAGTAATTATATATTCCGCAACACGAACAACAGGTTCAAACACAAACGTAATCGTGCAGTCTGCAGCAATGGTAATAGGTCTTGGACTGATGCTGTTTCTGTGCTTTTTTGACTATGAACAGTTTGCAAATGCGGTTAAATATATTTATATATTTGCCGTGGCAATCCTCATAATAGTTCTTATATTCGGTACCTCAGGCGACTGGGGTGCAAAGAGCTGGATAAGATTCGGTGCGGTCGGCATACAGCCTGCCGAGCTTGCGAAAATTTGCTTTATACTGACGTTCTCGTACCACCTTACAAAGGTCGAGAACAAAATAAACGACATACGTGTAATACTCGGTCTTCTTCTGCATCTTGCTGTGCTTCTGATACTTATTATGATGGAGCCTGACCTTGGCAGTTCGCTTGTGTTTATGTTTATGTTTGCGTGCATGGTGTTTGTTGCACGGATTTCGTACAAGTATATAATTGCGGTTCTCGGTCTTGGCGTGGTATCGTTACCGCTTATATATAAGTTTGTATTGAGCGACTATCAGCGTCAGCGAATAAACGTGTTCTTTGACCCGACCATTGACCCGCTTGGTGACGGATATAACGTTATCCAGTCAAAAATCGCAGTTGGTTCGGGACAATTGTGGGGAAAGGGATATTTGCAGGGTACACAGAATCAGATGGGGTATCTCCCGACAAAAAGCACCGACTTTATTTTCAGCGTGTTCTCCGAGGAGTTCGGATTTGTCGGTGCGATAATCATTGTATGTCTTCTGTTCTGGCTCATTTTCAGATGTTTCCGTGCCGCACAGCGTTCGGACAATAATTACGGCAGATATATCGCAACGGGCGTTGGTGCGATGTTACTGTTTCATGTATTCGAGAACGTGGGAATGTGCATCGGTCTTATGCCGGTTACGGGTATTCCGCTACCGTTCATATCCTACGGCGGAACATCGCTTATAACGAATATGGTGGCAATCGGACTTGTGTTAAGCGTCACATACCATAACAAGCCACGATTGCGGGTTGATGTGTATTAAAAAACATCCGAAACGAATTTTCGTTTCGGATATTTTTATTTTTCATCGGATATTCCTAAAATATAGTCTGTTGAAACATTATAGTATTTTGCAAGCTTAATTAAAACATCAATCGGCAACTGCCGTTGTTCGTTCTCATACTGTGAATATGTGTTCTGCTTTATGTGCAGATATTCAGCAATATCTTTTTGCTTGATATCCAAATCTTCTCTTAGTTCTTTTAATCTCATATCACCTTACTGTTTTCTATCGCAAAGTCCAGCAAAATGTTAATCAGTTCATTTCGTGAACGGTTTGTTTCATCTGCTAAAGCATTCAGTTTGTCAACAGTTTCGTCCTTTAAACGTACAGAAAAAGTTTTGTAGCCGTCTTCGCCTTTTAAACCCTTTTTGTTTATAATGAGTTTATCTTTCATATAATCACCTTTTAAAGTATTTCTTCCAATTTTAAAACAACCGTGCTCATTTTGACATCAAGGGCAGAGCAAATCCTATACAACGTTTCAAGTGTCGGCTTTCTCTCGCCTCTCTCTATAGCACTTAAATGGCTTCTACCAATATCTGCAAGTCCGCTTAAAACTTCTTGAGAAATGCCTTTTTGAGTTCTGAAAAAAGCAATTGTTTGACCGACTTTAATAGGGTCTAATGTAGGAACGAACATATTATTTATCATTGCTGTTCTTCTTCTAAATTTTCTAACGCAACCCTTACAGCCTCGACAACAAATGCAGAAAATGTACAATCTTTGCCCTTTATAGCATTTTCAACATCTTCTATTACATCATTCGGGAACCGAACACATTTATTTGTTGTTGGCGGTATCGATGGTATTTTAAATTTTTTCATATAATCACCCCTGCAATACAATTATATATAATATTATTTTTGGTGTATGCATAACAGATGTATTGCAATTTGTAAAATTATATGTTATAATAGTTTTGACAATTAAGTCACAATATAATCTTTGGAGGTAAAACAAGATGAAAAAATTTTTGACTTTATTTTTAGTAATAGCTATGTTGTTTTCTCTGTCTGCTTGCGGAGAAAAAACATCAAATGATACTGTTTCAAACTCAAAATCTGTTTCTAAAGCTATTACTAAAACAGACACCATTGAAGAACTTGATG
>JAZRPM010000031.1:0-19417 GCA_045649185.1 Candidatus Ornithomonoglobus sp.
AGTAATTTATCTAAAGTAATAAAGTATCATTTTGAAGAAAACTTATCATTTTTAGATATATGTAAAATTGTTACACACTTCGGCATGGACTTCGCCCCGTCGTATTTTTCATTTCATTCAGAGGTGATAAAAAGAGATGGGTATGCAAATAATTTAAATGTTACTTTAAAAAACGAACACGATGATAGCGGAATAAAACTCGATGTGTCATCTATTTGTTTTTGTAATATTGATGCAAAAGAAGCTCTTGCCAAATATGAAGAGGTTGTAGATGTTTTAACCAAATAGAACGCTCGTTTTAAAGTGGGAAAGGAGTAATTATGAAAGAAGGTTGGATTTGTCCAAGATGTAAAAAGGTAAATGCACCGTTTACGCCATCTTGCGATTGTCAAGAAAATAATTATACAAATTATACGCTTCAAGTAGATTGTATCAACGGTTACCATCGGTGGAAATGTACTGGCGTAAGCACGGCGGGGTCTACATACATATGTAAAGTTTGTGGTAAAACAAAGACTGAAAATTACAATGCGGACAAGAGCAATATAACAATATCAAGTCAATAAAACAAGTCTTTAAAAGGGAGCAAGACAACATGCCAAATAGGAGCGACTACAAAAGAAGTGCCACAGCAATGTGTAAGTGGTGTGACTACAGCTATTTATGTCGAGAGGGTCATCCCTGCTCAGTATACAAAAAGAATGCAAAACAGTTTTATAAGGAACGGAAAAAGATGAGTAAAAACTTAGAAAGGACTTACGATGGCGGGTAAAACAAGACCATGTTTGAGAAAGAAAACATTAGAAAATCTAAAAAGATGTAACCTTTCCGAAACGGACAAATCGTGTATAACAAATGTATTTGAAGCCTTTGAGCGATTGTCTTCAGAAAACAAAGAAATGGTTGCAGCTATAAAAGACATTTTTGATTCCGATAATGTATGTAAGTTTTGTGAAAACAAAATAGAGTGTAAAAAGAAAGAATGTGAAAAATATTGTGAGGGTGTCGGTGACGCAGACGGTAAGTTTCCCGACTGGAAATGGACTTGCGAAGATTTTGATTTTGGAACGTGCCCAATGATGATCGATACGCCGTGTTACGAATGTTTTGATAACAATTACAGTGGTTTTAAATGGAGGATGAAAAAATGATAGTTTCAGCAAGTGATACAATCAATTTAAGACACGCAATAGACGCATATGTAATGGGCAACGGTTATGATGACAGTGACAACGAGGAGAAGTTATGTCCCGTATGCGGTGAATGGGCACGTGAATTTTTCTACAACACAGTATTTAAGGACATACTTGGTTGCGTGCATTGTGTAAATACAATATACGCAGACGAAATATAAAAAACAAATAAGAATAAAAGGAGAAATATATGGAAAGAATAACACCATTAAGAGTAAGATTAAATAAAATTAGAGGTTTTGAGACAATATCACCGGAACAGTGTGATAAAGACTTTAAGAGACCGTATTCAATAAGAAAACCCAAAAGAGCTACACGGTGCTCCGCAGGATACGACTTCTTTGCTCCGTATGACATAGTATTGAAGCCGGGTGAGTCTCTTGCTGTACCTACCGGTATAAGAGCTTATATGAAAGATGATGAGGTTTTAAAGATATATCCGAGAAGTGGACTTGGTTTTAAATATCATATGAGCCTATCAAATACAACCGGGATTATAGATGCAGATTATTATTACAGTGATAACGAAGGTCACATATTTATAAAGATACATAACGGCGGAGATAAGAATATAATGATAAAGCAAGATGAAGCTTTTGCACAGGGTATATTTCAACAATTCTTGCTTGCCGATGGTGACAATTTTGAAGACGGCGATGTAAGAAACGGTGGCTTTGGAAGCACGAATAAATAAAAGAGGTGGACAACATAGCAACAGATAAGAACAAGAATAATGAAAATGTTATGGGCACATACAATATAATCAGGGTGTTTGGAGACAAAGATATAAAAGAGATTATCAAAAATAACATTATTAACTCAATTAATGGTACAAAGTAAATTTAAACAAATTAAATAACAATTGACAAAATGACCACTTATCTGTTATACTATATAATAGTAAGTGGTCGGTTTTGTATGAAAAGGAGGCATACAATTGATAACCGATAAAAAAAGCATTGGACTTTCCTATTTACGACTATCAGATGAAGATATAAAGAATGGTGAGTCTGCCAGTATTACGAACCAAAGAAGAATTATAGAAGACTATTGCAAACACAACGATATTACATTGGTGGGAGAATTTGTTGACGATGGCTGGTCAGGGGGTAACTTTGAACGTCCCGGATTTCAAGACATGATGCGAGAGCTCCAAAAGGGAAATGCTAATATTGTTATAACAAAAGACCTTTCAAGACTTGGAAGAGATATGAGAGAATCAAGTTATTACGCCGAGCAGTTCTTTCCCGAAAACAATATCCGATACATTGCCATTTTAGATAACTTTGATACAAAGAATGACAATCTAATGGCACCATTTCAATTTGCAATGAATGAGGTTTATTTAAGAGATGTTTCGAGAAAAGTTAGAGAAACCTTGAAGAACAAAAGGGAAAATGGGCTCTATTATGCTTGTCCACCTTATGGTTACAAAAAGGACAGTAGAAACAATAATCTTTTAGTTCCCGATGAAAATACTGCCCCGATAATAAAGAGAATATTTCAACAGGCGGCATCGGGGTATTCGTCCAGAGACATAGCAAACTCGTTAAATAAGGATTCTATAATACCGCCATTAAAGTATCGTGTGTTATACAGAGACACGTTCAGTGACAAAGGTGCTTCAAGAGCGAGTGATTACTGGAATTGTACAACGATAAAAAGAATTCTGAAAAATGAAGTGTACTTAGGGCACACTGTATTAGGAAAAACAAAAAAAGCAAGTATAAAATCTTCAAAAAAAGTATCTATTGATAAAGCTGAATGGTGCACCACGAGGAATACTCATGAAGCTTTAGTATCAGAAGAGGATTTTAAACAAGCTCAGTTGTGGCTCGCAAAAAATACTAGATGGTTAAAAGGGCAACCTGCGGTAAGAACAAGTATATTTTCAGGTATTGCACATTGTGAAAAATGTGGAAAAGCTGTATGTTCGGCGGGAACAACATACAACGGAGAAAAGGAAAAGTATTGGTATTTGTATTGTTCATATAAAACAAATATCTCAAAACCCTGTCCGGGCGTTAGAATAAAATATACAGATTTATTAGAGGTTGTTAAAAATGATTTGAATTCATTTTTAGATTTAAACGAAGAAGAAATTGCTCAAATCAAAAAAGATGTGATAGATGCTATTTCAAAAAAAGAAAATTTGAACAATAACAAGATACAATTAGAAAAAGCAAAAGCAAGGATTTCAACAATTGATAAAATAATTTCAAAGCTCTATCTTGACAATGCCGAAGGAAAAATAAGTAATGACAGATTTGATGCCATGTTGTCGAATCTTGAAAGTGAAACAGTAGCCTTAAGGCAGAAAATTGCAGAGTTAAATGAAACAACAAAGCTTGAAACAATGAATGAAAAATTGAACAACTTCTTCGACCTAGTACAACAACATACTCATATAGATGAGTTGACAAGGGAGCATGTTACTACATTTATAGATAGAATAGAAGTGGGAGAAAAAATATATCCCGAATGGGTTATAAGAGATACACATAACAATAAGCCTTTTACACAAACCATAAAAATATTCTACAAATTTGTCGGGGATTTAGGCAAATCTACTACTTTTAAGAGGTAACAGATACACCGACCGAAATCGGAGTGCCGCTAAAGGATGGTTATAACGGTGACCTCACAACAAAGCAGGCAGGCTCAATCGGTGGCAACATGGTCAGAAAGATGGTTGAGGATTACGAAAACCGTATGAAATAAGCTCTGTAAAGCTTGAGGAAAAAGCAACACTGCAAGTTAATTGCAGGGTTGCTTTTTTTACAGGTGTGTGTTATAATATCACAAATAATAAAATTTTATAAACGGGGTGTTTTACAATGAATATTTTATCAATTGGAAACAGTTTTTCGCAGGATGTGCAGAGATATCTTCACAGAATCGCAAAAGCGGACGGGTATGAAATGAATACATTTAATCTGTATATTGGCGGTTGTGAGCTTTGGAAGCATTACAAAAATATGCTTAGCGAGGAACGTGTATATGAGCTTGAAATGAACGGTGAGGGAACGGGCTTCTTTGTTTCGTTAAAAGAGGCGCTTTTGAACCGCAGATGGGATGTTGTGACTGTTCAGCAGGCAAGTAACGAATCTCCGTATTATGAAAATTATCAGCCGTATCTTCAGAAACTGGTTGATTATATAAAGGAATGTGTTCCGCAGGCTAAAATTGCATTTCATCAGACCTGGGCATATGAGGAAAACTCAACAAAGCTCAATGTTGGTATGGGATATCAGCATCATGAGGATATGTTTGCCGACATAAAAGAATCGTGGCAAAAAGCCGTTGAAGAAACCGGTGCAGATATAGTAATACCGTCGGGTGAAACCTTTGAGGAAATGCTCAAAAACGGTATAGAAAAAATACACAGAGATACTTATCATGCAAGCTACGGACTTGGAAGATACACACTCGGACTTTTGTGGTACAGAGTATTAACCGGAAACGATATATCATCCAATGCATTCAATGATTTTGATGAAGAAATTCCGGCGAATGAAATTGCGATTGCAAAACAATGCATTTTAAAAACCTGCGAAATGTACGGAGTGTAATTGCATAGAATAATACAAGGGGGTGTAACAAATGAAAACTGATAGAAATATATTGGTTGCATTTCTTTTAAATCTTGTTTTTTCGATTTTTGAGTTTATAGGTGGAGCGATTACGGGCAGTGTTGCGATTATTTCTGATGCGGTTCACGATATCGGAGATGCGTTAAGTATTGGCATTTCGTACTTTCTTGAAAGAAAAAGCAAGAAACAACCTGATGAAATATATACATACGGTTATATGCGATATTCTGTTATCGGAAGCCTTATAACAACGGTAATTCTTTTGTTCGGCTCGGTTGCGGTTATTTACAATGCAGTTGTAAGAATATTTAACCCCGTTGAGATTAACTACAGCGGAATGATAGTTTTTGCGGTTATCGGAGTTGTTGTGAATTTCATTGCGGCGTGGTTTACAAAAGAGGGAGATTCACTTAATCAAAAGGCAGTCAACCTCCATATGCTTGAAGATGTGCTCGGATGGGCGGTTGTGCTTGTCGGCGCAATAATTATGCGTTTTACGGATATTTCGGTCATTGACCCTGTTATGTCGATATGTGTGGCTGTGTTTATATTGATAAATGCAGTAAAGAACCTTAAACGAGCAGGGGATTTATTCCTTGAAAAAATCCCTGCCGATGTAAATGTCGAAGAAATAAAAGAACACGTGCTCGAAACAGATGGTGTTACAGATGTTCATCACGTTCACATATGGAGTATGGACGGATATAATAATTATGCAACTATGCACGTTGTCACCGACAGAGAGCCGTGTGAGGTAAAGAAAGAAATAAGGGCGGAATTAAGCGAGCATCACATTTGCCACGTCACATTAGAACTTGAAAAAACGGATGAAGATTGCCATGATGTGCACTGTCACGTAGAGCATATGCAAAATGACGGTCATCACCATCATCACCATCATCATTAGAACATTAAAAAGCAACATTGTAAGGCAATTACAATGTTGCTTTTTTGATGGGGTTGTGGTACAATACTTTATAGAGGTGATAATTCATTGTACTACGTTTACATATTAAGGTGTGAGGACAATTCGCTATACACAGGTATAACTACCGATGTAAAGCGTAGATTTTCGGAGCATCAGGAAGATAAGGTAAAGGGTGCGAAATATACAAAAGCACACAAGCCGACTGAGATTGCGGCGGCTTGGGAGGTCGGGACAAAATCGGATGCGTCAAAGCTTGAATATCGCATCAAAAAGCTTGACAAAGCAGAAAAGGAAAAGCTTATTTTAAACAAAACCGAATTAAAGGAAATCTGTGGCATACAAATAACTGTTGCAAAATTATAAAATATAGTGTATAATTATTCTATAAACAGTAAAAATCCCGAAAGGATAGCGTGATTATAATGAAAATTGCTGTTATAACAAACAGAAAAAAGGATACCGGACTTGAAACCGCAATGAAAGTTGCAAAGTTCTTAAACGGACGTGCAGAGGTATATATGAGTGATGACTCTGTAATTCCGGCTGAGTGCGGTGTTACATATGTTGAATACGATGAACTTTTCGCTTTTGCAGAAGTGGCAATAGTAATCGGCGGCGACGGAACACTTTTAAATGTTGCATCGGAGTGTGCAAAAGCAAATATTCCGGCACTTGGTATAAATCTCGGCAGAATAGGATTTATGACAGAGGTTGAGGTTTCGGATATAGAAGATTCGCTCGAAAAACTTTTGTCGGGAGATTATACAAAAGAAAAGCGTATGCTTTTAAAAGCATCAATTAACGATAGTGAAACATACCACGCACTGAATGATATTGTCGTTTCCAAGCGTGACCACGAACAGCTTATAGGCGTTGACCTTTATGCCGGTGGCGAGCTTGTGTATCACTATGATGCAGACGGACTTATAATAGCAACTCCGACGGGTTCTACGGGATATTCAATTTCTGCCGGCGGACCGGTAGTCGACCCGGGTATGGACCTTTATGTTGCAACACCGATTTGTGCACATATGCTTTTGGCGAGAAGTGCAGTGCTTCCGGCTGATAAAGAGCTTACCGTTAAGCTTTCGGATAAGGATGCGATAATCTGTGCCGACGGTCAGATGAAGAGAATAATAACGGGTGATGATATTATAAAAATATCAAAATCAAATTATGAATTTGAACTGATAAAAATAGGAAAGAGCAGTTTTTATAATACACTTATAAACAAACTGTCATAATGAGGTGTCACGTGAAAAACAGACGACAGAACAAGATAATAAATATAGTAAAAAGCACTCCGGTGCATACACACGATGAGCTTATAGAAGCACTGAACCGTGAGGGTGTGCAGGTAACGCAGGCAACAGTATCAAGGGACATAAAAGAACTTGGAATTATAAAAGTTCCGTCAAGTGACGGTGGCTCGGTTTATTCTGTCCCCGAGGTAGCATCTGAACCCAACCGCAACCGTGTGGATATGGTTTCAGACTCTATAAAAGCGGTTAATGCAGCACTGCACACAATTGTTATAAATACATTCCCGGGTATGGCTCCTGCTGTCGGTGCGGCAGTGGATTCGGTTATGCATAATGATATTCTCGGCTCGGTTGCAGGCGATGATACGGTTATAATAATCGCAAAATCAATAGAGAGTGCAACGGAACTTGAAGCAAAGATAAAAATGGTATTCAGGCTGGAGTGATAATATAATGCTCGAACAGTTAACGATAAAGAATGTGGCAGTTATCGACAAGCTGAATGTTACATTCAATAACGGACTTTCAGTTCTTACGGGTGAAACGGGTGCAGGAAAATCAATCATTATAGACTCGATAAATATGATACTCGGTGACCGTGCACGAAAAGAACTGATAAGAAACGGTAGAGAATTTGCACAGGTTGAGGCAGTGTTTGAAATGACTGACGCTGTGCGTAGTGTGCTTGCAGAAAATGACATTGACTGTGATGATGACTGCATAATAATAACACGCAAAGTAACAGTAGACGGAAAGAGCACTGCACGTATTAACGGCAGTGCAGTTACTTTGAATATGCTCCGTGATATTGCGGATATGCTTATAAATATCCACGGCCAGCACGATAATCAGGCACTTCTGACACCTCGTAAGCATATTGGTTTTTTAGACAGCTTTGCAAAAGATGAAAAAGAGCTTGATGCATACAGGGACATATATGAAAAACGCAATACAGTGAAAAAAGAACTTGAAAAGCTTTTGGCAAATGTCGGTGAACGCATGCAGAGAGCTGACTTGCTCTCGTATCAGGTAAATGAAATCACTGTGGCAAACCTGACAGAAAATGAAGAGGAAGAGCTTATTTCAGAGTGTAACATTTTAGAACGTGCGGAGGAGATACAGGAAAATGTTATGCGTGCCGTTGCAAGTTTATATGACTCTCTTGACGGCGCATCGGCATATGACAGAATAAGTGAGGCACAGTCGGCACTCGGAAATATCGCCGATGTATCAGATACGTTGCGTGAGGCATACGATGCAATAACATCGGCACTTTATTCTGTTGAAGAATCAGCACGTGAAATCCGTGATTTCGGAGCAGGTGTTGAATTTGATGAAGAAGCACTTGCCCAAACCGAAGAACGACTCGATATGATAAACCGCTTAAAACGTAAATACGGCGGTACTGTTTCGGATATAATTGAATACGGTAAAAAGGCACAAAAAGAACTTTCAGAGCTTCAAACAAGCGATGAGCGTACAGACGGATTAAAGCTTGAACTTGAAAAGCTTGAAAAAGAACTTTTGGCGTGTGCGGAAAAATTAACTGCAGTGCGAAAAAAATCAGCAGAAGTTTTGCAGTCGGAGATTGAAAATGCGCTTCACGAGCTGAATATGGAAAAAGCAAAGTTCACTGTGAATGTATCAGAGAAAGAATATTCGTCAGACGGTGCTGACAATGTTGAATTTTTAATCAGTACTAACCCGGGCGAGGATTTGAAACCACTCGTAAAGATTGCATCGGGCGGTGAACTTTCAAGAGTGATGCTTGCGATAAAGTCTATTATTGCAAAATCTGATGCAGTTGATGCAATGATATTTGATGAGATTGACACCGGTGTGTCGGGTTCTGCGGCACAAAAAATTGCAGACAAGCTCAAGACCATTGCAAAAACGTCACAGGTTATATGTATAACCCACCTTCCGCAATTGGCGTCAGTTGCAGATACACATTTTCTTATAGAAAAGAACGTTGAGGGCGAAATGGCAAAAACTACACTTGTAAACCTTGACCATGACGGCAGAATTGCCGAGCTTGCAAGAATTGTAGGCGGCGGCAGTGCAGGTGAGGAGTACGCAAGAAAAATGATAAAAAGCTGATGCGATGCATCAGCTTTTTCATATACTCAAATCAGTATGCCGTACGGCGTTACGGATTGGGAGGATAGAGTTTGGCGATACGGAAAGCTCGTCAATTCCCATTCGTAAAAACGTTTCGGTAAGTGATGCATCGGCGGCAATTTCGCCACATATTCCCGCCCATATTCCTGCTTTGTGCGCCGCATCAACCGTCATTTTAATCATACGCATAATAGCAGGGTGGTGTGCATCATAAAAGCGTTCAAGACCTGCTATACCCTGGCGGTCAATGGCTGTGGTGTATTGGGTGAGGTCGTTTGTGCCTATCGAGAAAAAGCTTACTTCCTTTGCAAGCTCCTCGGCAATCATAACAGCGGCAGGGGTTTCTATCATAATTCCGAGCTCAAGCGAGTCATCATATGCGATGCGTTCGTGTTTGAGCTCTTTTTTTACTACCGAGCATAACCTTTTAACTTCCTGTATTTCCCAAAGACTTGACACCATCGGGAGCATTATTGAAAGCTTGCCGTATGCCGATGCACGATAAAGTGCACGTAACTGTGGCTTAAACACATCTGTACGTGTCAAGCATATCCGCAAGGCACGCATACCGAGTGCGGGATTTTCTTCATCGGCAAGGTTGAAATATCCGATTTTTTTGTCTGCGCCTATATCCATTGTACGTATAATAACGGGCGAACCTGCCATTTTCTCAACGACTGATTTGTATGCTTCAAACTGTGTTTCCTCGTCGGGGAAATCGTCTGTGCCAAGATACAGAAATTCGCTCCTGAAAAGCCCTATGCCCTTGGCATCGTTTGCAATTACTGCATCGGTGTCGGTGGGGTGTGTGATATTTGCATACACACGGATGTTTTTTCCGTCAAGAGTAACGTCGCTTTTGCCTTTGAGTCGGTTGAGCATATCACGGACGGCTCGCTCCTCTTTGCGTTTTTTCTCCATGTATTCCTTTGTGGCATCGTCAGGGTCTATTACGATATATCCGACGCTTCCGTCCATAATGACCTTGCGTCCTTCATATTCTGATTTCAGTTCGCCGTCTGTGTTTATAATCGCAGGAATACCGAGCGTACGTGCAAGAATCGCAGTGTGGCTGTTGGCATTTCCGCCACTTAGGATGAATCCGAGAATCATGCTTTTATCGAGCTGTACGGTTTCGCTCGGTGTTAAATCGTCTGCGGCGATTATAACTGGTTCGGGGGTTGAAACAGACTGCGGTTTGGCATTTGTGAGGATTGAAACAAGCCGTTTTGAAATATCTACAACATCAACACTGCGTGCTTTCATATACTCGTCATCCATTGCCGCAAACATCTGTGAAAATTCGTCTGCAGCAATTGTTATTGCAGCTTCTGCGTTCCTTTTATTGTTCAGAATAAGGTCTGCTATTCTGTCTGCAAAATCGAGGTCCTCAAGCATAAGCTGGTGTGTTTCAAAAAGCATTGCCGCCTCATAACCTGCCTCTTCGTGTGCCGTCTGTGCAAGTACATCAAGCTCGTTATATGCTTTTTTTACTGCATTCTGCCATCGGTTAAGCTCGTTTTCTGTATTTGTTACAGTATATGATGGTATATCGGAAATGTCACGTTTATAATAGAAAAGCTTGCCCGATGCTATGCCCGGACTTACGCCTGTCCCTTGTAATGCTACCATAGTTTTACACCTTCCGGTCAATATTTATTGCTTTCAAGAAAATTCAGTATTTCGTGTGCGTTCTTGTCTTCTGAGCCGCCTTCAACACGTACGGTGATTTCGTCGTTTTGCTTGATGCCTAACTGCATAAGTGCCATAAGCCGGCGTGTATCAACACTCTTTCCGTCTTTTATTATTGTGACGGTACTGTCAAGCTCTGCCGCCTTTTTTGCAAGCATTCCCGCAGGGCGTGCATGGATTCCTACGGGGTCTGTTATTTTATAAGTAAATTCTTTCATAGAGAAGTTCTCCTTTGATAAATCAAATTCAATTGTAGTATATCCTCAATAACCGTAAAATTATACATAAAAAGAGAAAGAGCGGTGTTTTGCACCGCTCTTTCCGAAAGTAGGAAAAAAGATATATAAACTGTAGTATCACTCAACTGATTCAATAAGTGCGTATTTTCCGTCCTTTCTTGTATATACAACGTTCATTTCGTTTGTGTCAACATTTTTAAATACGAAGAAACTGTGACCTAAGAGCTTCATCTGAAGTATTGCTTCTTCTGTACTCATCGGTTTTACTGCAAATCTTTTTTTCTTTACGATTTCAAATTCGCCCTTTTCTTCCTCGTCAACGAATTGAGTGCCTGAAATCAACTGCATATCATCAAGTGAGTTTTCACGCAGGCGTTTGGCAAGGCGTGTTTTGTTCTTTCTTATCTGGCGCTCGATGACATCTACAATTCTGTCTATTGCCGCAAACATTTCTGCATCCTCAACCTCTGCACGGAAAATCATACCGCCGGAGTTTATCTGAGCTTCGATATATTCATTGTCCTTGATTGTTCCGAGAACAATTCTCGCTGTCGGCTCGTCTTTGAAGAATTTGTCAAGCTTTGAAAGCTTTTTCTCAACGTAGTCTTTTACACTGTCTCTTACTGTGTACTTTCTTCCGATAATGTTAAACTTCATAACCTTCACTCCTTTTGTGTCATCTTCCGAGAATTTCTTCTCTTACTTAATATATACCGCATTTTGGGAGTTTTAAACATTAAAGAAAAATTTTTTAAAAAAGTACTTGACAAACGAAATACTATGTGTTATAATCTTTGAGAAAACAAGCAGAAACATTCGTTCTCACCGTACGGCCGAGGCTTTGCGGTAAATATTTTCCGATAGTTGAGTGTCGGGATTTTCAGAACGGGTGCTATGCGTCCGTTTTTTTTAATGTTTTTGAATAATACTAAAAAGGAGGGATTTACCATAAGTAAGAACGAATTACAGGTCAACGAAATGATTCGTGACAATGAGCTTCGTATTATTTCAGCAGAGGGCGAGCAGCTTGGTGTTATGGACGCAAAGTCAGCACAGAAGCTTGCAGTTGAGGCAGGATTGGATCTTGTTAAGATTTCACCTAACGCAAACCCGCCGGTATGCAAAATAATGGACTTTGGTAAGTACAAGTTTGAGCTTGCTAAACGCGAGAAGGAAAACAGAAAAAATCAGAAAGTCGTAAACATTAAAGAAGTTCAGCTTTCACCGTCAATTGACACCAACGATTTCAACACAAAAGCCAAGCAGGCAATGAAGTTCTTGAAATCAGGCGACAAGGTACGTGTAAAGGTTCGTTTCAGAGGTCGTGAGCTGTCACATTCTGAAATCGGTAAAACCCTGCTTGATCGTTTCGCTGAAACGGTTGAGGAATTCGGAACTGTTGAAAAACCGGCAAAGCTGGAGGGCAGACAAATGATAATGTTCCTTGCCCCCAAGGCACAGTAAAATAAGAAAAGGAGTGTAATACTATGGCTAAGACAAAGATAAAGACTCATAGGGGTGCAGCAAAGAGATTTAATCTTACAAAGAGTGGTAAGGTTAAGAAAAACAGAGCGTTCAGAAGACATATCCTGAACAAGAAAACTACAAAGAGAAAGAGACACTTGAGAAAGCAGGCATACTGCTCAAAGGCAAATGCAGCTGTAATCAAGAAGCTCATCCCTTACAAATAATTCGGAAAGAGAGGTAGTGTACAATGGCAAGAGTTACAGGCGGAGTAGGTACAAAGAAGCATCATAGAAAGATATTAAAGCAGGCTAAGGGATACTACGGTGCATTAAGCAAGCAGTATCGTTCAGCTAACCAGGCTGTTATGCGTGCAATGGCTAACGCATACATCGGCAGAAAGCATAAGAAGAGAGATTTCAGAAGACTCTGGATCGCAAGAATCAGTGCAGCTACAAAGATGAACGGCATGAACTACTCAACATTCATGGACGGTCTTAAGAAGGCTGGTATAGATATGAACAGAAAGGTTCTTTCAGAAATCGCTATAGCTGATCCGGCAGCATTCACAAAGCTCGTTGAGGCTGCAAAGGCTGCAAGAAACTAATTGAAACTAAAAATGTACAAGCATTAGCTTGTACATTTTTTCTTGCAAACTTGCGGTTAGTGTGATATACTGTAAATATACTTATTGAAAGGCTTGTAAAACAATGAACGATTATATAGAAATAGATAACCTTATTGTGTTTGCAAATCATGGTGTGTTCCGTGAGGAGGAAACAATGGGACAACGGTTTATGATTTCACTTAAGCTATATGCTGATATTTCAAATGCGGCAAATACTGACGATATCTCAAATTCAATCAATTACGGCGAGGTGTGTTCGTTTGTGACGGAGTTTACAAAAACGCATCGTGCAAAGTTAATTGAAAAAGCCGCACAGGATATTGCATATACATTGCTTGAAAAATATCCGCTTTTAAAAACTGTAGAAGTGAAGCTTAAAAAACCGTGGGCACCTATCGGATTGCCACTTGATAACGTGCTTGTAAACGTCACAAGAGGCCGTGCAGTTGCATATCTTGGTATCGGTTCTAATATGGGTGATAAGAAAGGCTATCTTGACTTTGCAGTAAAGTCTCTTGAAGAAAATCCGTACTGTAAGGTACTGAAGGTTTCAGATTACATAGAAACAAAGCCGGTTGGCGAGGTTGTTCAGGATGATTTCTTGAACGCTTGCGTGGCAATTGAAACATTCCTTCCGCCGTATGATCTGCTGGCATTGGTAAATGAAATTGAAAACAAAGCCGGAAGAAAGCGTGAAATACACTGGGGACCGAGAACACTTGATGTTGACATTCTGCTTTATGATGAGCTTGTAATAAATAGCGAAAAGCTGACAATACCGCATCGTGAAATGGCAAAACGTGCATTTGTTCTTGAGCCGTTGGCACAGATTGCGCCGTATGCGTACCATCCCGTAAAGCATAAGTACGTATCTGAACTTTTGGAGGATTTGCAGAAATGATTACTCCGCACTATTATGAAAAGTTCAGATGCATAGGCGGTGAATGTAAGAACAACTGCTGTTGCGGTGAGTGGGAGATAGAAGTTGATGAGGATGCACTTGACTGTTTTTCAAAAATTCCGGGTGAGTTTGGCAATAAGGTAAGAAACTCAATAAACAGCGAAAATGTTTTCATGCGCAAAAACGGCAGATGCCCGATGCTTTCGGAAAACGGCTTGTGTGAAATGGTAATAAACGGTGAAAGCCTTTGTACCGTATGTGACGAGTATCCGAGATTTACAGAGTTTTTTGATGAACACGTTGAACGTGGAATATCGCTTTCGTGCGAGGTGGCGGCAGAGATCATATTGAATAATACCGAAAAACTTTGCCTTGTTGGCAAAACAGGTGAGTGTGAAGATGAAATTTTTACCTTTCTGTATTCTGCGCGAAAAACTGTTTTGGACATTCTACAGGACAGAACAAATGACCTTTGTGCACGTATAAGACTTGCCCTTGACTATGGTGAGAAGTTACAGGAGAGAATAAATAACAACGATTATTCTGAATTTTCGTATGAGCCTTGCGATACATGTAAAAAGAAAGAATGCTTGTCGCCTTTTATTGAATTTTTAACTACACTTGATTACCTTGACGGCAGTTGGGTGGATGTCCTTAACAGCTTTGATGCGAACACCTTAAAAGACGAACAGAAGCTTGAACAGATTGCAGTGTATTTTATTTACAGATATTTTTTAAAAGCTGTTTTTGATTGCGATGTGTTATCAAAACTCAAATTCATGGCGTTAAGTGTTATAACAATAAATGCTTTGGCAATTCCTTGCGGAAATCTTTATGAGAGTGCAAGACGCTACTCCGTAGAGGTTGAACACAACGAAGAAAATGTTGATATGATATATGACGAGTTTTTATTTAATGAAGATTTATCGTTAGAAAAAATAATAAGTATGATAAATTAGAAGTATGTCGCATAAAATAATCACGAGGTGATATGTTTATGTGGAAAAAAATCAAACCGTATGTGATATCAATAGCAATTGCACTGGCCGTAGGCGGATTGTCGTCACTTCTGACAAAGAACAATATGGATGTGTATGACACAATAAACCGTCCGGCACTTGCACCGCCAATGTGGCTGTTTCCGATAGTGTGGTCAATATTGTTTATACTTATGGGAATAAGCAGCGCGTTGGTGTGGGTGAGACGTGATGAAAATCCCGAGGAAGCATTCGTGGCATTAAGGGTTTATGCATTACAGCTTATCGTCAATTTCTTCTGGACAATTATATTCTTTAATATGCAGGCGTATTTATTTGCGTTTGTGTGGTTGTTGTTACTGTTGGTACTGATTATTATAATGATAGTACAGTTTAAAAAGATATCATCGAAGGCTGCATATTTGCAGATGCCGTATCTCTTGTGGGTTACGTTTGCAGGGTATCTGACACTTATGATTTATTTGCTGAACAGATAAAAATGTAAAGGGTGTTTGCCCTTTACATTTTTGCTTTATATTGACAAAAAGTCCCGTTTATGTTTTAAGCTTTGGAGTCTCACCATAAAATCGCTTGTACATTTTGCAGAAATAACTGACATCGTTAAAACCACACGACCGCACGATTTCAGTCAGCTTAATATGTGGATTACTTTTAATCATATAGTGTGCGTTTCTGAGGCGTATTCTTATAAGCGTGTCAAAAACGGTTTGTCCGTACTTTTCCTTGAAATCATGGCAGAGCTTTGATTTGGAATACGGATAAAATGTCAGTATATCATCAAGCGTAATCATTTCAGAATAGTTGGATTCAATATAATTATAGACTTGTTCAACGGGCAAGTATTCTTTTTTATACACTTCGTCAAAAAAAGTAATGACTGCAGAATATGCTATAGCGCACAGCGTTGAAATTTCCGGTATAGAATCAATTTTCTCGAGAACCCGTCTAAGATTTTCTGCAAAAAGTCCTGTGTTTTTGTTTGGAAAAACTCCATAGTCAGATAGTTTGTAATATTGTTTAATTAAATCAAATCCATTCCCGGTAAAAGACAAAAAACTTGTCTTAAAATCAGGAGTTGTTCCATAGTATTCGTGTGGTATATCAGCCGATATGAAAAACATATCGTTTGTCGTGAGTGTGTGACATTTGCCGTTAATTTTCAGTATACCGCAGCCGTTTGAGACAATAAAAAGCTGATGATGGCCAAGACCGGCCGGACGTTTGACTTTTTCTTGCATATAGTTGATATCCACCGTGCAGACATAAATGGGAAAAAATCCAAACTGTGATTCCTCATATACTCGAAGCTTCATTTAATCCTCCATTGGAATATAATTATAGTGTTGGCACTTTATTTATATTGAAAAACGCAAATTTTTATAATATAATTATATAATAAAACTGTGAACAAGTCAATACTGAGGGAGGTAGCTTATGAAAAAAATATGCATATCAAAAGATTGGAATTTTAGAGGTTGGGATCCGGTTGTCCCTTCTATGAAAGTGGATTTACCGCATGATTATGTTATACATAATCCGAGAGACCCCAAAGCACCCGGCGGTGCATCAAACGGATATTTTACAGGCGGTTCAGGTGAGTATACAAAATACATCACACTTGGTGATGATGAACACGTAATATTGGATATTGATGGTGCATATATGTGTAGCCGAGTGTTGTGGAATGACAATCAGCTTATAATGCATCCACACGGATATACTCCGTTTCTTGTTGATGTAACAGAGAAAATGCGAAAGGACAGACCGAACAAAATCGGAATCACAACAAGAAACGTTCAGCCGTCAACAAGATGGTATTCAGGTGCAGGACTCTATCGCGATGTGTTTTTATGGACAGGCGGTAATGTGAGAATTGAGCCGTGGGATGTTTTTATTACAACAAAGAGCATTGGTGAAAAAGCTGTTATATCTGTTGTGGTAGAAATAACATCTGATATAGATACCAATATCATTATGACAACAAAAATCGCAGACCCGACGGGTTGTGAAAAGGTTACATTATCGACAGAAACAGCAGTTAAAATCGGGAAGAACAAAATTGAGACGGAACATGTAATTGAAAGTCCGCTTTTGTGGGATATAGAGACGCCTCATTTATATAAGGCAAAGTTTGAAATAAAGAACGGAAACAAAGTTGAAGATACGTACGAAATGGATTTCGGAATACGTACGGTAACTGTGGATGCAAAGAACGGACTTTTGCTCAACGGCAGACAGATCAAACTTCAGGGCGGGTGTATTCATCATGACCACGGTGCTTTGGGAGCTGCATCGTTTCCTGCAGCAGAGTACAGAAAAATATCCAAGCTGAAATCTGTCGGATTTAATTCGGTGCGAACCGCACATAACCCTCCGTCGCTGGCATTCCTTGAGGTATGTGACAGACTGGGTATGCTTGTTATGGATGAAGCGTTTGATATGTGGAACAAACAAAAAATGGATATTGATTACAGTGCATGGTTTGCTGACTGGTGGGCAAGAGACATTAAAAGCATTGTGATGAGAGACTGTAATCATCCGTGTGTAATATCATACTCCATTGGTAACGAAATTTCAGAACGAAATGGATTATCTGACGGCGCAATGTGGTCACAGAGATTGAGCGATGAAGTTCGTAAGTATGATTCTACAAGGCCTGTAACCTCAGGTGTGTGCGGTATGTGGGAAGTGCCGGAGGAAAATGCGCCAGAGGAATATAAAGAGGATTTCTTGGGTGACTATGAGGATTTTGGGTTCGGGAATCTTGACACTTCCTGGGATGAATGGACCGAGGGGTACATGAAACCGCTTGATATTGTGGGTTACAACTATATGTATTTCAGATATGAAGAAGACCATAAAAAATATCCTGATCGTGTAATATGGAGTTCAGAGACTCATGCTCTCGATTTTTATCATTCGTGGAAGAAGGTAGCAAAGAATAATTATGTTATAGGTGACTTTACCTGGACAGCTTACGATAATCTGGGTGAAGCGGGAACGGGACGCTCTCTATGGGCGCGTGACGGACAGATAAAGGGAATAAGCCTTGCAGAATATCCATGGCGTAGTTGTTATCAGGGAGATTTTGATTTGTGTGGCTATCGCAGACCACAGTCGTATTTCAGAGAAGCAATATGGCGACAGGATTGCGAGCCGAGAATATTTACTACTCATCCTGAACATTATGGTGAGGGATTCTCGGGAACTCAATGGCACTGGTATGATGTTTATGAGAGCTGGACTTTTGAGGATAAGTACATAGGCAAGCCGGTGAAGACTGAGGTCTATACAGATGCAGATGAGATTGAGTTTATATTAAACGGTAAATCAGTTGGCACAGCAAAAACGGAATATGGTATTGCAACGCTTGATATTTTGTATGAGCCGGGTGAGCTGAGCACAGTTTCCTATAAAAACGGAAAAGAGATAAAGCGGTTTTCGGTTCATACAGTAGGAGAGCCATCACAGATTGTGGTTGTGCCGGAAAAAGAAGAACTCACCGCAGACAACCGTGACCTTTGCTACTTTGACATTTTTGTAGCTGATGAAAATGGTGAGCGTGTGCCTTATGCGTCCGATGAATTAACTTGTATATGTGACGGCGGTGAATTGATTGCTATATTTAGTGGTAACCCGTGTAATGAAGATGAGTATGGTTCTGACAAGTGTCATGCATTTGACGGAAGAGCAGTTGCAGTGGTTCGCACTGATAAAAAAGGTGAAGTAAAAATTGTTGTTGGCAATGAAAATTTGAAAAGCGGATGTGCTTTTGTTAAAGCTGAATAATGAATCAAACAACAAAAAAGAGCGAAAACCGCTCTTTTTTGTTGTAAAAACGCCCATTAGTGAGGGGCGAAAAGTAAAAGTAGCTAGATAAGTTGCACAGATATAAAAAAAAGTAAAAAAAAATGAAAAAAAGTGTTGACAAGAAGGAAATGATGTGGTAAACTAATATAGCTGTCGCAGTTGAGCGGCAGGATGTACATTGAAAAATGAACAGTGTGAGTTCTTGAAGTGTAGAATAATACACAATCAATTACTAATGAGTTTTTTACAAACAAAAAATTCGGAAAAGAACATTTAGCAGACGAAGTAAAAGTCAGCGGAAATGAGCAGAGTATATAAATCTTCGGATTTAATATAACAAACTTATCGAGAGTTTGATCCTGGCTCAGGACGAACGCTGGCGGCGTGCCTAACACATGCAAGTCGAACGAGAAGTTCATTAATGATCTCTTCGGAGAGATTTAATGAATGGACAGTGGCGGACGGGCGAGTAACGCGTGAGTAACCTGCCCATAAGTGAGGGATAGCCCATGGAAACGTGGAGTAATACCTCATATTGTATGTTAACTGCATGGTTGACATATGAAAGATTTATCGCTTATGGATGGA
>JAZRPM010000032.1:0-50844 GCA_045649185.1 Candidatus Ornithomonoglobus sp.
TTTTTCCACCATCTGCCCAAAATAGGCAAAAATAGAAATTAAAGAAAAGGTTGTGGTTTCTGTGAGTGTTTTGGAAAATATTCACGGCCATCAGGACTTAATTCAATTAAATGCAAAGCAGCGTGCGTTGCTGTGCGATGAAATCCGGGATTTCCTGGTTTCTCATTTATCACAAACCGGAGGGCATGTTTCCTCCAATATGGGTGTTGTGGAGCTGACGGTTGCGCTTGAAACAGTCTTCGATACTGAAGTTGACCGACTTGTTTTTGATGTTGGTCATCAGTCATACGTACACAAAATCCTTTCCGGCAGAGCCGACAGAATGGACACCCTACGCCAATTTGGCGGTATATCAGGGTTTCCCAAACGCTCTGAGAGTGAGTTTGATGCATTTGACACAGGTCACTCCTCCACCTCCGTTTCTGCCGCACTCGGTATGGCACGTGCACGTGATATTGCAGGCGAAAAGCATAATATTATCGCACTTTTTGGCGACGGTGCATTGACCGGTGGCGAGATATATGAGGCGATGAACGATGCCGGACACTCAAAAACACCGCTCACTTTAATATTAAACGATAACGCAATGTCGATTTCCAAAAACGTCGGTGCTGTTTCCAAGCATCTGCGTAAAATACGCATCAACCGTGTTTATTTCTCGTCAAAGCGTAAAATTTCAGGCTTTCTTAACAAAATACCTGGTATCGGCAAACCGATACGTATGTTTATCGAGAAAATCAAATCAATATTACGCAGATATGTAATCACAACCACAGTTTTTGAGGATTTGGGTTTTAAGTATATAGGTCCCATAGACGGGCATAACTTAAAGTCATTGATTGACTGTCTCCAGTATGCAAAATCAGAGAACAAGCCCGTGCTTTTACACGTATGCACTCAAAAAGGCAAAGGTTATACTCCGGCTGAAAAAGACCCGTCATCATTCCACGGTGTAGGAACTTTTGATGCATCAGACGGTAAACTCCCGCCTTTGAAGGAGTCATACAGTATGCAGTTTGGAAAAACACTTACCGGGATTGCAAAAGACAACGAAAAGGTTGTCGCTATCACCTGTGCAATGCCTGACGGAACAGGGCTTGTTGAGTTTTCAAAGCTCTATAAAGACCGTTTCTTTGATGTGGGCATAGCTGAACAGCACGGTGTGACGTTTGCCGCAGGTCTGGCTGTTTCGGGGTTTGTTCCGGTAATACCCTTGTATTCGACATTTCTCCAGCGTGCCTATGACCAGGCACTTCACGATGTATGTCTGCAAAATCTGCATGTTGTCTTCCCCATTGACCGTGCCGGAATTGTCGGTGCCGATGGCGAAACACATCAGGGTGTTTACGATATTTCATACCTTTCGACTATGCCGAATATGACGGTACTTAGTGCATCATCGTTCGCTCAGCTTGACAGTATGCTCCGCTACGCAATAAATGAGCATAACGGTCCGATTGCGATAAGGTATCCGAGAGGTAATACCGAAAGCTCTTATGATACATCCGATTTTGAATACGGAAAGGCTTATACACGAAAAGACGGCAGTGATGTTTCTATAATTACATCGGGACGTATGTTAAAGCGTGCCGAAGAAATTGCAGAAGCACTTGATGCAAACGGTATTTCTGCACGGATTACGGAGCTACCGACTATATATCCGTTTAACGAAGATGCAATTATAAAAGCAACTGAAAACACAAAGCTTGTTATAACTCTTGAGGACAATATAAAATCAGGTGGTATGGGTGAGCATATTGCAGAAATACTGCTTTCACACGGTGTCAGCTGTAAATTCAGAGCGTTTGCATTCCCGACCGAACCCATTGTTCACGGAACGGTTGATGAGCTTGATAAGAAATACGGTATGGATACTGTGTCTGTATCGGAATATATAACAAAGGAACTACAGAATGGCTAAAATAAGACTTGATGTTTATCTTACAGAAAAGGGACTGACTACAAGCCGTGAGCGTGCAAAGGCACTCATTATGGCAGGTCAGGTATATATCAAAAATCAGAAATGCGACAAAGCCGGAACTATGCTTGATGAAAACGAAACCGAAGTCGAAGTCAGAGGCGAACAACTTAAATATGTAAGCCGAGGCGGACTGAAGCTTGAAAAGGCAATGCAGGAATTCCCTATAACACTCAATGACAAAGTCACAATGGATATAGGCGCTTCAACGGGCGGTTTTACGGATTGTATGCTTCAGAACGGAGCACGCAAGGTGTTTTCTGTTGATGTGGGCTATGGCCAGCTTGCGTGGAAATTAAGAAATGATGAACGTGTAGTTAATATGGAGCGCACCAACATCCGCTATGTCACGCCTGAGGACATAGGCGAGCCGATAGACTTTGCATCAATTGATGTTTCGTTTATATCTCTCAAGCTCGTTCTTCCTGCGGCATATAACCTACTCTCACCCGACGGTGAGATTGTTGCACTTATAAAGCCACAGTTTGAAGCAGGTAAAGGTCAGGTAGGCAAAAAAGGCGTTGTAAGAGATAAAAATATACATTTTGATGTAATACGTGGTGTTCTTGATTTCGCAACGGAGAATGGGTTTAAACTGCTCGGTCTTTCGTTCTCGCCCATAAAGGGACCCGAAGGAAATATCGAATACCTTGCATACATTAAAAAGAGTGATGAAACAGAAAAAATTACTGACGAAGAAATTTCGGCAATAGTCGAGAAATCACACGAAAATCTGGATAAATAACGGGAGGTGAAACTGTATGATTATGGACAGCTTAGTTGTATCGGGTAACCGTGCCACTGCACGCTCATATGCAAAAATAAATCTTACGCTTGATGTTTTGGGCAAGCGTCCGGACGGATATCACGATGTCGAAATGATTATGCAGACAGTTTCACTTCACGACATAGTTACAGTAGATAAAACGGACAGCGGTATCACAATTGAAACCAATCTTGTATATCTGCCCGTTAATGAAAAGAATATTGCATATAAAGCCGCCAATGCGTTTTTTGAGCATACAAAAATTGATGGCGGATGCAGTATTTCAATACAAAAGAATATTCCCGTTGCTGCAGGCCTTGCAGGAGGTAGCGGAAATGCCGCGGCAGTCCTTTGTGCACTCGACAGATTGTATAACACAAATCTGCCTTTAAGCACGCTAAAAGCAATCGGAGCAACACTTGGTGCTGATGTCCCGTACTGTTTTTCGGGCGGTACAGCACTTGCGACGGGTATCGGCGAGATCATAACTCCCCTGCCCTCTATCCCCAAATGCACAATTCTTATGGTTAAACCTGCAATAAGCGTATCAACAGGTGCTATATATGAGGCAATAGACTCTGCACCAATAGACAAGAGACCTGACACTGATTCGATGATTTCTGCAATCAGATCAGGAGATGTAAAAGGCATTGCAGATAACCTTTCAAATGTTATGGGAACTGTTACAGAGAATATGCATCCGATTGTACGAGGTATTCGCCGTAAGATGGTTTTAAACGGTGCTTTAGGCGCTGTTATGAGCGGGTCGGGTCCGACAGTGTTCGGTATATTCCCCGACTATGAGACCGCCAAAGCTTCACACGACAGCTTCTATTATCAATTCAGAGAAGTTTGTATAGTGTCAACAGTTTGAAAATAAGGAGGTTTTTATACTCTTATGGATACAGAAAACAAAGATGTTATTGAAAAAGACGAGTTTTCTTTGCCAAAATCCCTTGAAGTAGACGAGATTATAGAATTCTATAAAGATAAAGATTCCGATACTGACAACATAGAAACCGAGGAGACAGCCGAACACAAAGCATCGACTCTCTTTGTACAGAAAATCCGCAGTTTATTGAAAAAATCTGACGGAGACGTCCCCAACGAAGATGTAGCAACAAAGGTTTACGGTCTGTCTGAAAAAGGACGTATATATCTATACCGTGGAATATCGCTAGCAGTTTCTGTATGCATCATAATCGCTTCTTTTGTATTGGCATATTTCCTGCCCGGAAACGAATCAGTTATCAATGAGCGTAAAGCCGAGCTTCGAGCCGAAAAAGACTATGTCAGTTTGAAATCACGTCACGGTGCTTTAAAAAAAGAAGTAGTGGCATTGCGCAAGTCAAATACAGCAAAAAAAGAACAGGTTGAAAAAATAAACGATTTTGACAACACAAAGGCAGAACTGAACGCAAAAATAACTGCAAAAAAATACGAGTTGAGCGAACTCGAAACCAAAATTACCGAAAGCCGTGCAAAGGTATCGGAGCTTGATTCTCAAATAGCCGAAAAGGCACCTCCTGAGAGCATACTTCCGCCGGGAGAATATGAAGTAGGTCAACACATCGCTGCAGGACACTATACTGTAACCGGCATAGGAAAATTCATGGTTGCAACTTCGGATAGAAAATCAAAAGTTAATACAACATTAGGTTCTACACCTTTGGAAATAACATTAGACTCCGGCGATAGAGTTAAATTTGACAATAAAGTCAAATTCACTTCGGCAAATTAAGGAGGGATAACGATGATTAAAAACAAGAATTTCCTTCTAACCGTCATACTTCCGATTTTTATCAGTATAGTTGCAGGTATTGTTATAATAGTTCTTAACAGCAAGTCAATTCTTCTGACACGTGCCACTGCATCTGTTGAAGCAGAAAAACGCACTATGACACGTGAAATGTCCGAACTGAACACTGAAAAAGATACTTTAACCACAGACGCGGCTAAATATGATAAAACAATCGAAGAAAACAAACTCCTTGTCAGCGAAATTACAAAGCTGACTGAAGATCTTGCGGCACTCATAACGAGCATCGAGACTGCTAATTCCGAAATCAAGGAACTTGATACAGCAATAGAAACAAAAACCGCATTCAATAACAGCCTTGGAGGGGTTACGACATCCGAACCGGGTTCTACACTCAAGTTCACTGACAAAAAGCTCAATATACCAACCGACTTAAAAGCCGGCAGGTATAAAGCAGAAGGTACAGGTACATTGATGATTTATACCATTGCAGGAACTCTGCAGGCAAAAAAAGATTTGTCCCTTACCGATACCAACACATATACTTTCGATATAGCATCAGGACAGTCATTAAAAATCGAAGGCACACTTTCTATCACTGAAATCTTAGAATAATCTGGAGGATTTAATAATGAATATAAAACATAGCAAGCTACTTTTTGTAGCAGGTATCATTGACGCACTTTTGGGTATGTTCTACTTTATATGCGGTATACTAGAATTTACAGATATGCTGTCTACAAAAGCACATACTGTTACTGAAACAATCGGTGTCCAGCTTTCATATCTCGTATTCATAAGTACAATACTAATTGTTGCAACAGGTCTCTTGACAATTCTGAATTACAAATCATTACGCTTACTGAATTTGCGTGTTTTTGCCGGTGTTGTTTCACTTGCATGGCCGTTGTTCCTTTCAATAACACTTTTCTTTACACAATTACAGATTAACATCCGATTGATGACAATGTCATTATCATCATTGTTCTACATAATTGCAGTTCTTATCGTAAAAATCACTAATGACGAATTTTCAAAGAGCGTTAACTTTAACCCGTCTGCAATGATCGCTTCAAGCGGAAAGCGAGCAAGATCTGTAGATATAAACGCTGTTATGAGTGCAGGAACTGGCAAGCTTCATCAAAAAAACATAGTCCAGACAGTTGAATCACTCACCGCTAATGTTAAAACAAAAAGAAGCCACGGCGGTGTGTTTCAAGGTCTCTTTGTAGGCAAGCGTAAACTTGGTAGCGGAAATGTGTTCAGAGGCATTTACGGCGGTCACAAACGACGCAGTGCAAATATATCTTCGCTGTTTAACCGTAAAAGACGCAGACCCAGACTGTTCAGAAAATAACAAAAAACGTTGGGAACTTTCCCAACGTTTTTTTATTGCCCTTGTGTAAAATCACTCCAAAGACTTTCAGTATCATAATTTTCCATACCGGTTGCAAAATATCCTTCAGGCTCGTCATCATATTCTATATGGAAAAGAGGTTCATCTTCGTCTGACTCCTCATCCCATTCAATATACTGCTGTTCCTCTTCTTCATATTCCAGACCGTTACTTTCATCTCTGCCACGATACATATCCGAATTCCAAAGTCCGTCAGTCTCATCGTCACCAGCAAACATTTCCGGCTCATATTCTTCATCGTCGTAATCAATAGTACCATCTCTGCCACGATACATATCCGAATTCCAAAGCCCGTCGCTCTCATCGTCATCGACAAACATTTCCGGCTCATATTCTTCGTCGTCGTAATCAACAGTACCGTCTCTGCCACGATACATATCCGCGTTCCAAAGTCCGTCGTTCTCATCGTCATCGACAAACATTTCCGGCGTGTACTCTTCTTCATCATAATCAACAGCAGTTTCTCTGCCTTGATAAATATCCGCATTCCACAGCGAATCCACATCATAGTTGAGCGTTACGCTCATTTCCTCACGAGCATATTCTTCCGAAACATAATCACTGCTGTCTATATCATTTTCGGGATCTGTCGGTGTTGTTTCTATTATTTCACCGTCATTTCCCTGCACCATTGCACTGTCCCAGTTTTTGTCTGATACATTTTCAGTTTCTGCACGAATCAGTTCCGCAGCCTCCTGCATTTCACGTTCCAATTCAAGATTAACTTCATCCACTGTAAGAAATTCGACCGCTTTATTATCCTGCTCAGGTACTACTTTCTTTTCCTCTATCTCTGCTTTTTCCACACCGTCACCAGCCGATTTTTTAAGACGATAAATGCATATAATCCTTGCAATGATTCCGGTCAGAATCATTAACCCTAACATAAAGAAATGTGATTTGTAGAGCGATTCAAAAGTCCTACATCCAAAAATTTCAAGACCACGCATGTTGGAGAACAAAATCGAATAAAGGTACACATCAGACGATAGATAAGCAAACACGGAGATTATGACATAGAGAAGATATACTATGCTGTTCAGAATATAAAACTCACGCATATTAGCTCTGTGCAAAACATACCGTGTCCAGAAAATGCAGTTAGCCACACCAAACACCAACAGCGAAATAAATTCAATTGTTTGCATAACACGCACTTTTGGATTTATAAACACCGCAACAAGACCAGCCACCGATGGCAAGAGACTCACAGTCAGCGTTTCTGCAAGTCTTATTAAAAACAATATCAAGTACCTGCCTCTTTGCCTTGACTTTTTTCTCCACAATAAATCTTCCATAACAGCCTCACATTCTCACGAATCTGTAACTACCTCTGTATCTTGATTATATATCCTTTAAAACAATATGTCAAGCATTAAAATTCTTTCCACCCATCAATACCGCTTGATGCAACTGCGTGAAACAGTCGCTTTTTAAGTCCCGGTGCGGTTTTCTTTTCAAGGTCACGGATTATATCTTTCATATCCGCGCGTTTTGTTATTCCGTCAACCGGGCAAACTTTCGGCATAACTGGTATGTTCTGACGCTTAACCACGCTTTTTATATCATTCTCACGCACATATATCATAGGCCGAATCTGTGTTACTCGTGAACGGTCAAGATATGTAAACGGTGAGAAACAGTTTACCCTGCCCTCATAAAGAAGTGAAAGGAAAAATGTTTCCAGTACATCGTCCATATGGTGACCAAGTGCAAGTGTGTCACATCCGTATTCTTTTGCCATATCATTCAACGCACCACGTCGCATTTTTGAACACAGCGAGCACGGACTCTGCTCTTTTCTCTCGTCAAAAATTATCTCTTTTAACTGTGTCTTCTTAACGTGCATTTCAACGCCGATTTCTTTTGCAAAATCCTCTACTATTCCGTAATCACCGCCAAAACCCGGATCAATCGCAACACCGACAACAGTGAAATTGCTCGGATGATAATGTGAAAGCTGTGCAAGTGCATTAAGCATCACCATCGAATCCTTACCGCCTGAAACGCCAACTGCCACACGTTCGTTTTCTCGTATCATCCCATATTCATCTACTGCTTTTCTTACAAGACTTACTATTCGTTTCATTACCTATATCTCTCCCATCTGATACTATTTTACCATATTTTTTTTGATATGTAAATAAAAAATAATAAATTGTCCTGTTTCACTTGAATATTTACCCATTTTGTTATATAATATAGTAAAGATTACGAAAGGCAGGTTTACAGATGGATTATTTAAAAAACTACGAAAAATGGATTGTGTCAGATGTTGTATCCGAAGCTGACAAACAGGAGCTTTTTGATGTTAAAAACGATACTAAAGAGCTTGAGGACCGTTTCTACCGTGACCTTGAATTTGGTACGGCAGGTATGCGTGGTGTCCTTGGCATAGGCACTAACAGATTAAATATATATAACGTTCGCCACGCCAGCAGAGGTGTTGCGGCATATGTTAATAAAGAGGGTGACGTTGCAAAGAAAAAGGGCGTTCTTATAGGCTATGACACACGTATAATGTCACGTGAGTTTGCAGAAGAAACTGCAAAGGTTCTCGCCAATGCCGGAATTAAAGTTTTCCTTTTTGACACGGTTCACTCGGTGCCGGAGGTATCGTTTGGAATACGCACACTCGGCTGTGCCGCAGGTGTTATGATTACGGCGTCACATAACCCAAAAGAGTATAACGGCTACAAGGTTTATGGACCTGATGGCGGTCAGTTACCACCAGAGGCAGTTCAGACAGTAATTGATGCTATGGCAGATACAGATATATTCACAGTTAAGTACATGGAGCTTTCTGACGCATTAGAAAGCGGTATTGTTGAATATGTGGGTGCAGAGCTTAACGAGAAGTTTTTACAGACCATACAGACACAGCAGATTAACCCAAATGCCGTTAAAGAAGTTGCAGATACATTCAAGCTTATCTATACACCGCTTCACGGTACAGGCTCACGTCCCGTTAAAGAAATTCTAAAGAGAATAGGCTTTAAGAATGTGCTTGTGGTTAAGGAGCAGGACACAGAGGACGGCAACTTCCCCACTGTTAAATCTCCCAATCCTGAAAATGCAGAAGCATTTACAATCGCCATAGAAATGGCAAAGGAGAATGACGTTGATGTTATCATCGGCACTGACCCCGACTGTGACCGTGTGGGCGTAGTTGTAAGAGACGCTGACGGTGTTTACAGAACTCTTACAGGTAACCAGACAGGTGCATTGCTTGTTGAGTATATCCTGCGTTCAAAGTCCGAACAGGGCACTCTCCCCAAAGACGGCGTTGTTATAAAGACAATAGTTACAACCGAGCTTGCAGCAGAAATTGCAAAGAGCTACGGCATTGAGATAATGAACGTGTTCACCGGTTTTAAATACATCGGCGAGAAGATGACTGAGTTTGACGAAAAGAAAAACCATACATACCTGATTGGTTTTGAAGAAAGCTACGGTTATCTTGTAGGCACACACGCACGTGACAAGGACGCCGCAACAGCATCAATGCTCATTGCCGAGATGGCAGCATACTACAAGACAAAGGGCAAGTCACTTTACGAGGCTATGCAGGATATTTACAAGAAATATGGCTATTTCGTTGAGCAAACCAACGCATACACAATGCCCGGCAAGGACGGCATGGAGAAAATGGCAAAAATCCTCAACGATTTACGTGACAATGCCCCGACTGTTATTTCGGGACTTGAAGTTGTAAAGACAACAGATTATCTGACACAGACAATCAGTTATAAGTGTGGCACAGAAAAACCGCTTGAGGGATTGCCCAAGTCAAATGTATTACGTTTTGACCTATCGGACGAGAAATCGTACTTTATCGTACGCCCGTCAGGCACAGAGCCGAAAATCAAGCTCTATCTGGGCACATCTGCCGATTCGGTTGATGAAGCACAGGCAATCATCGACGGCATCGTAGCCGATGCCGAGGTTAAAGTTGGATTGGTGTGATATATTAAAAGAGCATACGCATTTGCGTATGCTCTTTTTGTTGCTCATTAAAGCATTACTTTTAATCTCTCGTCGATTGCCTTTAAGAAATCTTCTGAGTTTACTTTTGTCTTGTTCTCAAGCTTTGACATTGAATACAAATCACCTGTCATAACTCCTTCTTCGATTGTCTTGATAGTTGCCTTTTCAAGACAGTCTGCGTAGTTTACAAGCTCCGGAAGATTGTCAAGCTCGCCACGTTTTCTTAATGCACCTGACCATGCAAAGATTGTTGCAACAGAGTTTGTTGATGTTTCCTCGCCCTTTAAGTGCTTATAGTAATGACGCTGAACTGTGCCGTGTGCCGCCTCGTACTCGTACTTACCGTCAGGTGATACGAGAACTGATGTCATCATTGCAAGTGAGCCGTAAGCTGTTGCAACCATATCTGACATAACGTCGCCGTCGTAGTTCTTACAAGCCCAGATGTAACCACCCTCAGAACGGATTACACGTGCTACGGCATCGTCAATCAATGTATAGAAATACTCGATACCCTTTGCCTCGAACTTTTCCTTATACTCGTTATCGTAAATCTCCTGGAAGATGTCCTTGAATCTGTGGTCATACTTCTTTGAGATTGTGTCCTTCGTTGCAAACCATATGTCCTGATTTAAGTCAAGTGCATAGTTAAAGCAAGCTCTTGCAAAAGACTCAATACTCTCATCACGGTTATGCAAGCCCTGGATAACTCCGCCGTTTGAGAATTCATGGATTGTTTCCTTTATTACGTTGCCGTCTTTATCGGTCATAACAAGCTCTGCCTTTGAACCTGCACCAACCTGCATCTCAACGTTCTTATATACATCGCCGTATGCGTGACGTGCGATTGTGATAGGCTTTGTCCAGGTCGGGATATACGGAACTATACCGTTAACGATAATGGGAGTTCTGAACACTGTACCGTCCATAATAGCACGAATTGTACCGTTCGGTGATTTCCACATTTCCTTTAAGTCGTACTCTGTCATACGAGCCGCATTCGGTGTGATTGTAGCACACTTTACTGCTACGCCGTATTTCTTTGCCGCCTCGGCACTGTCTATTGTAACCTGGTCATTTGTTTCGTTTCTGTACTCAAGACCGAGGTCATAGTATTCTGTCTTTAGATCAACATACGGAACGATAAGAATATCCTTTATCCATTTCCATAAAATTCTTGTCATCTCGTCGCCGTCCATCTCGACAAGCGGTGTTGTCATTTGAATCTTTGCCATTTCCATTGGTTCCTTTCGGTTATTATTAAACGTTATTTACGCTTTCTTTACTGTTCTTTTAGTAACAGGTTTCTTCACTGTCTTTTTAGGTGATTCCGCTTTCTTTACAGCAGGCTTTTTAGCCGGTGCAACGTATTTAGGAATTGCAGTCTTTAAAGTGTCAAGTTTTTCAAAGTCACCCTTTGCGGTTGCCATGCCTTTTTCTATCGCAACATCAAGTGTTGTTTTTCCTGCAAGAATGTCCATAAGTGACTTTCTCTGTATATCTATTACTGCATCATTGTCACGGTAGTCATAGCCTTCAACAACAAGGTCTGAAGCCTCTTTTTTGAAGTAGAAAGTACCGCCACAGTCTTCGTCTGATAATGTAACCTGTACTGCCATATCTGCAAGCTTTGAAATCTCAACGTTTGCAAAAGCAGTCTTTATCCTTTTAAGAGCATTTTCAAATGTCATAGTAAAAAATCTCCTTTCTTTTCATTAACATATATAGTATATATGAAAAAGTTTTATGTGTCAATGGAGTCGGAAATTTTTTGGTAAAATACGCTATAAAAGAGTACAAGGTCACCGTTTTTTTGGTGTTTATACAGTCTTATTGAGTTCCGCCGCCTTGAGTGTGTTTTTCATAAGGATTGCAATGGTCATAGGACCAACTCCGCCCGGTACGGGAGTGATTGCTCCTGCAACAGGTTCTGCACTTTCAAAGTCTACATCACCAACGAGTGTTTTTGGTGCGATTCTGTTAATACCAACATCTATTACAACTGCGCCCGGCTTTATCATATCACCGGTTATGAAGTTCGGGATACCAACCGCCGCAACAAGAATATCTGCTGATTTTGTCTTTGCCTTAAGGTCAGCGGTTCTTGAATGACAGATTGTAACAGTGCCGTTCTTATGAAGCAAAAGCATTGACATAGGCTTGCCGACAATATTTGAACGACCAACTACTACACATTCCTTACCTGTTACATCAATACCCGATTCCTTTATAAGCTCCATAACGCCCGCAGGAGTGCACGGAACAAAATCATAGTTACCTGTCATTATCTTGCCGACATTGACCGGATGGAAGGCGTCTACATCCTTTTTAGGGTCAATTGCGTTTATGATTGCATCCTCGTTTATGTGCTTTGGCACAGGAAGCTGACAGAGTATGCCAGAAACAGTGTTATCATTATTGAGCTTTTCAATAAGTGCTAAAAGCTCTTCTTCTGTTGTTTCTTCGGGCAGTTTATACTCAAACGAGTTTATGCCGATGTATTCACAGGCTTTTTTCTTGTTTGATACATAGACTTTACTTGCGGGGTCCTCTCCTACCAGTATTACTGCGAGTCCCGGGTTTATTCCCGCCTTTTTGAGGTTTTCTACCTCGATTTTCATTTCGTCCTTTATTCTGTCGGACACCTCTTTGCCCATCAGTAGTTTTGCCATTCTTCATTTCCTCTTTTCTTTGTTGATACGGCGGTATAAGACAATCAGGACCTCTGCCGATTAAATCTTCTCTTCCTGCCGTTATTAAAGCTTCACGCACAAGTTTATAGTTCTCGGGATTTTTGAACTGCAAAAGTGCTCTCTGCATTGCTTTCTCTTTAGGTGCTTTGGGTACATATACCTTTTCCATTGTGAACGGGTCAAGCTCTGTATAGTACATACAGGTTGAAACCGTACCGGGTGTCGGATAAAAATCCTGCACCTGCTGTGGATTGATTTTATTGGCGTTAAGATATTGCGCCAACACAACCGCATCATTTAATGTCGAGCCGGGATGGCTTGACATAAGATACGGAACAAGGTATTGTTTGAGGTTCATATCCTCGTTAAGCTTATAGAACTTATCCGAAAAACGCTTATATACATCATTTGACGGCTTGCCCATATATTTCAGTGCATTATCTGAAACGTGTTCAGGTGCAACCTTGAGCTGACCGCTTACGTGGTATTTTAAAAGCTCACGGAAAAATGTGTCGTTCTTATCTGCCAGCAAGTAGTCAAACCGTATTCCCGAACGTATAAACACCTTTTTAACGTTCGGCAATTTTCGAAGTTTCCGCAACAGACCAAGATATTTTGTATGGTCTATTTTCATATTCTTACACGGCTTTGGGTACAGGCAGTGTTTTAACTTGCACGCACCCTCCGTTTTCTGCTTATCGCACGCAAGCTCACGGAAGTTCGCAGTAGGACCGCCAACGTCGTGGATGTAGCCTTTAAAATCAGGCATTTCGGTCATAAGCTTTGCTTCTTTTATAAGACTTTCATCACTTCTTGATGTAACCATTCTTCCCTGATGAAAAGCCAGTGCACAGAAGTTACAGTTTCCGTAACAGCCACGGTTTGCCGCAAGAGAGAATTTGACCTCTTCTATCGCTTTTATACCGCCGTATTTTTCATACATCGGGTGATAGTTACGCATATACGGCAAATCATATACCGCGTCAAGCTCGTCCGTTTCAAGTGGCGGTTGCGGCGGTAACTGTATAAGGTATTTATCGCCGTGCTTTTGTGCGAGTGCCTCGCCCTTATACGGATTCTGTTCAAGGTACTGTTCCCGACACGATATCGCATAGGCTTTCTTATCTGCTACGCAATCCTCGTATGACGGAATTTCTTTATATCCGTCTGCGTGCGGTGATATAAAGCACGTACCGGGAACGGTTGTTATTTCCTTTACATCAACGCCCATATTGAGCATATCGGCAATTTCTGTTATCGACCTTTCTCCCATACCGTACATCAGAATATCTGCACGTGAGTCAAAGAGAATAGAACGGCGCACCTTGTCTGACCAGTAGTCATAGTGTGCAAACCGTCTTAAGCTCGCCTCAACTCCGCCGATAAGTATCGGTATATCACCAAACGCCTCACGCACACGGTTACAGTAAACAATCGTTGCACGGTCAGGGCGTTTACCTGCCTTGTTTTCGGGTGAATACACATCGTCGTGTCGTTTTTTCTTACTTACGGTATAATGGTTTACCATACTGTCAATATTACCGGCACTTACCAACACGCCAAGCCTTGGTCTTGGGAATGCTTTTATTTCATCGGCACTGTGCCAGTCGGGTTGCGGAAGTATCGCAACACGGTAACCCCGGCTTTCAAGAACACGTGATATTATTGCGTGACCGAAGCTTGGGTGATCAACATACGCATCACCGACTATATACAGAAAATCGTAATAGTCCCAGCCACGCTTATCAATATCCGACTTTGAAACCGGCAAAAAATCATTCTTCAAATTCGTCATCCTCCGGCAAGCTGTCACTAAACAGCATATCTGCGTGTGAAACGAGTACATCTCTGGGCTTTGAGCCGTTAGGCGGTGAAACTATTCCTCTTGCCTCCATCTGGTCGATAATTCGTCCGGCACGTGAATAGCCAACACCAAGACGGCGCTGTATCATAGATGTTGAAATCTGTCCGAGTTCGATTGCAAGCTTTATTGCATCATTCAAGAGTGCGTCGCCGTCATCGTCTTTATCGGGTGTTACACCGTTTTCGCCAAGCGATATACGCTCTATATGGTCTTCAAGGTCTTCTCTGTAATGCGTTACCGGAGATGTTTCCTTGATGTGGTTTACTATTCTTTCAACCTCATCATCCGATACAAACGCACCCTGAACACGTGTTGTTGAACGTGCACCTGTCGGGAAATAAAGCATATCACCCATACCGAGCAGTTTCTCTGCTCCAACCTTGTCAAGGATTGTTCTACTGTCTATCTGTGATGATACAGAGAACGCGATTCGTGACGGTATGTTTGCCTTGATAAGACCTGTGATAACGTCAACCGACGGACGCTGTGTTGCAATTATAAGGTGTATTCCTGCCGCTCTTGCAAGCTGTGCAAGTCGGCAGACATAGTCCTCTACCTCTTTTGCCGCAACCATCATAAGGTCAGCAAGCTCGTCGATTATGATTACAAGCTGTGGCAGTTTCTCTCCGCCCGTTTTTTCCATAAGCTTGTTATACATTTCAAGCTTTCTCACGCCCGAATTTTTAAACAGTTCATAACGGTGCATCATCTCCGTTACTGCCCAGTTAAGTGCACCTGCCGCCTTTTTAGCCTCGGTAACTACAGGGATAAGAAGATGCGGTATTCCGTTATATACGCCAAGTTCAACCTGCTTGGGGTCAACCATTATGAGCTTGACCTCATTCGGGTCTGCCTTATAAAGAATTGATGTAATAATGGTATTTATACATACCGACTTACCGGAACCCGTAGCACCTGCTATAAGTGCGTGCGGCCATTTTGCGATATCGCCCGTTATTACGTTACCGCCGATGTCTTTACCAAGACATACAGTGAGTTTCGATTTTGCGTTCTTAAACTCCGGTGAGTCTATCATTTCACGGATACTTACCGGTGTAACACTGTTATTCGGGATTTCCACACCGACTGTTGCGGCTTTACCGGGTACCGGTGCGATAAGAACAGTTGATACTGCGAGGTTAAGTGCAATATCGTCTGCAAGTCCCACTATTTTTGAAAGCTTAACACCGCTTTCGGGTTGTATTTCATATCGTGTAACGGTCGGGCCCTGTGTTACCTGAACGGGTTTTGCCTTTACGCCGAAATTATCAAGCACCGATATAAGCTGTTCAGCTTTTGTATAAAGCTCACGGCGCTGATCACCCGATGATTTTTTTGCAGTATCAAGCAGATCGATTGTCGGGAACTGATACTCAACAACCTCCGTCATCATCGAGTTTTCTATTTCTTCGCTGTATTCAGCTTTTTCGCTTTCAGAAAGATTCTTTTCCTTTACAGGTTTTTCTTCTATCGGCTCAGGTTCTTCTGTTTCTTCAAATTCAATGTCATATATATTGGCATCCTCGCCCTTGAACAGATTTTCATCATATATATCGGGAGCCGGAGTTACACGCCCTGCATCAACATCGTTTGAGAAGTCGTTAACAACAGCGGTTGCCGGATTTGGCTTGCGTTTTTTTATACGCTCTGCAAGACTTTCAGGAAGCTCGTCCTGTTCGGGAATATCAAACCTGATATGTGTTTCTTCATACTCACGATTCTTTTCGGTTTCTTCACGGCGCACACGAACATGTTTCTCGTGTTTTTCCTTTACCTTCTCGCCTACCTCGCCTGAGAATCCCACAAGACGGCGTATGCCTTTCTCAAGATACGGCAGTATGTTGGTTCTTGTGATAAAGCAAGCAAGTACAACAAACAAAACGAAAAGAATTATAAATGACGCAACAGAACCGATGTATTCTTTTAAGAATTCAGCAATTCCAACGCCTATAACTCCGCCGCCGTTCATTTTCTCACCGCAGATACGGTATGCACTGCCGGCACTGTAGTCAGCAAAAATACCTGTAAGCGCACACAAATCGCACACTGATGCAAGAAGCAGTGTGAATTTAATCCATAGCTGTTTTACTGATTTAAAATAGACCAGATATATAAGTGTTCCGCAGAATATAACCGGTACCATATATGCCATAACTCCGAACAGTCCGCCAAGCATCTTCTGCGCCGCTTCGGCAAGCACAGCATTGGTGTCTATGTACATAAAGAGTGCCGTGAACACAAAAACAACCGACCAGATAAGTCCGTGTATAAATAACGAGCTTTTCAATACGTTTGTCTCAGTTACTTGCTGTTTTTTTGCCTTTCCTTTTGTTGAAGTTTTTTTTCTGGTATTTGTATTTTTTTTAGATGCCATTTTTCATCCCTCGAATAAATAGATATAATTACCTGACAGAAATGAAATAAATAATTCCACCAGGAGTAAAAATGCTTGCTCTCAATGGCATTTTTACGACGCCGTCAATTGATACATACAACGGTCAAAGACCGCAAAGTCAACGGCTTTCCGGAATTTTGAACAACAAAATTCCGTATGTATCAATTATACCATAAATTTCAGAAAAAATCTACCCCTAAATTCAAAAAATAAAAAGGGCACACGCCCTTTTTATTTCTCCATTTCAAGTTCTATATATGCGTTATCAAGATATATTGTGTTGTTTGCGATTCTGCATTCTTCTACCTCTGCCCAATGTCCTTTTACATTAGCGTGCGGAACGTATTTGCCGCCGTCTGATGAAATATCAACACGAATAGCGCAACCAGGCTTTAGAGTAAACGCACATGGCGGTGTTTCTATGTCGATTGTAAGCCGTTCGTTTGGCGTGTAGTCAGGATTTATATTTGAAAGCGAAGTTATGGTTTCTGTGATATTATACGCCTTTCCGTCCTCTACCATATACACACGCATAAAGAATGCAGTATCCTCACAATCCGAGCTTACATCCATACGCCAGCGCACCTTGCCGTAAAATGCAGTTTCTTCCGTAAATGCATCACTCACAAACGAAATTACACCGGGAATTGAATACATCGGTTTTGCCTCATATACATTAAGGTATTCAAAGCAAGCAACCGGTTCTTCGGGATTGTATTCATACGTTATTTTTCCCGTAGTTGATAGAGGTATTTCTGACAGTTTATTTTCTGCTCCGAACCATAGTTTTTTTATAGATTCAGATGTTGTCGGGTAGTCTTTTACACGCCACTCTCCCGAGCCGAGTGAATAGTAATTTACCTTACCCTTTTCTGCATATTTAAAGCTCTCTCCGTTACGAATACTGTTAAACCATTCTACAACAAAATCTGCCGGAAGTTCGCCATTTTCAATCGGATACTGTGCGTTTTTGCCGACCTTTGTGTCATGCCCCCACGGGCCTACCACAAATGCCGATTTTTCCCTTGTTGCCTGCGGTAATCTTTCCCACATTGAGAACATTCCTTCGGTGTAGAAATCATACCAACCCTCGCTGAGGAGTACCGGAATTTTCAAGTTATCAATTGAATATGTTCTGGGATCATTTTTCCAGAATTCGTTATATTTGTCATTGAGCAACATATCCGTATATGGCGGATAATCCTCACCTATTGCACGCTTCATTATATCCTTATACGGTCTAGTGAAAATACCCTCACGTTTTGCATCAGGATAGACACGGTCTAACATACCGAACCACCAGTTAACATTACACCAGTTATAGCAACAACCGTTACGGTAGTTTCTGAAATACATTCTGTCGGTCTGAATGTCAAGAGCTGCACCCTTTATGTCCTCGGGATTAGTGTCAAGATAGGTCATATGCACAGTCGTGAGATAGCTCAGGCCATAGATATATATTTCACCGTTGTAACACGGAAGCTTGCGTATGTATTCAAGGGTAGCAAGACCGTCTTCCCTTTCTTCATACGGAGTACATTCGCCCTCACTTTTGATTTTGCCACGACAGTGCTGTGATACGACAGCGTATCCGTTTTCTATAAATAAATCAATCTTATATTGCGTCGAATCAGCCTCTGTGCCGGTTAAGACGTTTCCATACGGTGTACGCACAAAAACAATGGGATGCTTTTCCTTACCGTCGCACGGCTCAATTATTCTTGTGTATAGTTTTACACCATCAGGCATAGGTAGCATTTTTTCGGTTATATTGCAATTCATACTGATCTCTCCTATTTAAAACAAGGCAGATTTTTAAAATCTGCCCTGTTTGCTTTTAACCATTATTCTTTGTGTAGTTTAGCAAACCGCCTGCATAAAGCATTTCTTTCTGTCTGTCAGAGAAGTTTACAGTACATTCAAAATCAAAGCCCTTTGTTACGTTGGTTACCTTGATTGTTGTACCATTCTTTATCTGCTCTGCCACATTCTTGATTTCAAGCTCGTCATCACCGTCTATTCTGTCATAGTCAGCTTCGTTTGCAAATGTCATCGGGATTATACCTGCGTTTATGAGGTTTGCCATATGTATTCTTGCAAATGACTTTGTTATAACTGCCTTTACACCAAGATAAAGCGGTGCAAGTGCCGCGTGTTCACGTGATGAGCCCTGACCATAGTTAGAGCCACCGATTACGATGCTCTTGCCCATTGCAAGCGCTCTGTCGTGGAAACTTTCATCACACACAGCAAAGCAATACTTCGAAATTTCGGGGATATTTGAACGCAACGGAAGAATTTTTGCACCTGCAGGCATAATGTGGTCAGTTGTTATATTATCGCCAACCTTTAAGCTTACCTTTGCGTTTATATTCTCAGGCATAGGTTCTGATGTCGGGAACGGCTTGATGTTCGGACCTCTTAATACCTCTACGCTGTCCATTTCTTCTGCCGGAACCGGCTCAACTATCATATTATCGTTTACATTAAACTTTTCGGGCATCTTAAACTCAGGCATATCACCGAGCGTTCTCGGGTCAGTAAGTACACCTGCAATTGCTGATGCTGCCGCAAGCTCGGGTGATACAAGATAAATCTGACCGTCAGCAGTACCGCTTCTGCCCTCAAAGTTACGGTTGAATGTTCTTAATGAAATACCACCTGAATTTGGTGACTGTCCCATACCGATACACGGACCGCACGCACTCTCAAGCACTCTTGCGCCTGCTTCAAGCATTATTGCCAATGCACCGTTCTCTGCAAGCATTGAAAGAACCTGCTTTGAGCCGGGTGCGATTGAAAGTGACACATCAGGATGAACTGTCTTGCCCTTCAGGATGTGTGCAACCTTCATCATATCCATAAGTGATGAGTTTGTACATGAGCCGATACATACCTGGTCAATCTTCATTGCACCGATTTCATCAACCGTCTTGATGTTGTCGGGTGAATGAGGACAAGCCGCCATCGGAACAAGCTCACTTAAGTTGATTTCAACGATTTCATCATATACTGCGTCGCTGTCAGCAGAAAGTTCTGTATATACATCTTCTCTGCCCTGTGCCTTTAAGAATTCGTATGTAACCTCGTCTGACGGGAATATTGAGGTTGTTGCGCCAAGCTCTGCACCCATATTTGTGATTGTAGCACGCTCGGGAACTGAAAGTGTCTTTACACCCTCGCCGCAGTATTCTATAACTTTGCCTACGCCGCCCTTTACAGAAAGACGCTTTAATACTTCAAGTATAACATCCTTTGCAGCAACCCACGGCTGTAGCTTGCCTGTAAGCTCAACTTTAACCACTTTCGGGCAAGTAATGTAATATGTACCGCCGCCCATTGCAACTGCAACGTCCATACCGCCGGCACCGATTGCAATCATACCGATACCGCCGCCTGTGGGTGTGTGTGAGTCAGAACCGATAAGTGTCTTTCCGGGCACGCCAAATCTTTCAAGGTGTACCTGATGGCAGATACCGTTACCGGGACGTGAGAAATATATTCCGTGCTTCTTTGCAACAGAGCCTATAAATCTGTGGTCGTCCATGTTCATAAAGCCGTTCTGGAGCGTGTTATGGTCTATATATGCAACTGAACGCTCTGTCTTTACTCTCGGCACGCCCATTGCCTCAAATTCAAGGTATGCCATTGTTCCTGTAGCATCCTGAGTAAGAGTCTGGTCAATACGAATACCGATTTCTGTACCCTTTATCATTTCTCCTTCAACAAGATGTGCTGAAAGAATTTTTTCTGTTAGTGTTAATCCCATTGTTTTTTCCTCCCTGTTGTTTTACAATGTATTTGTTTTTATATTTTAAACATTTTTTTAAGACACACTTAAAAGATGCCTTTCTTTTTAAATGCTCTGAAATCTCTGTATGATAATTCTTCTCCGTTTAATATTTTTTCCGAATTATTCATAAGGTACTGCCAGCATTCTTCACCATATCGTTTTATGATACGTTTGCGAGCCTTTTCCATACACGGTTCACGAGTTGTAAGATTGTGCATATCAGTTCCTATAACATGCACAAGTCCATGCCTCATGAGTTTATCAATCTTTTTCCTGTCTGAAAACTTAAATAAACTCGGAGCATTTATCTGTATCAAAACATCAAGATCATAAAGAGCATTACGAAGCTCCGGTCTTTGATGCATATTACGTTCATTGTGAGCAATTATGGGTATGATACCTCTAAGATTAAGCTTATACACCGTATCTATCGTTTTATCAGTCCACGGTGCATGCGGCATCTCTATCAGCATATAATTCGTGTTTTCGATGCATAGCTTACGGATATTACGGAACCTTGTTATGTCCCTTGTAACGTGTACCTCACATGCTTTAACGAGTTTTGGTAAACCTTCAACGCACGCCAATTCATTGTAAACATGGTCACGTTTTTCTATAAATCTGTCGATATCCTCGTAATTTTCCGGATAGCAGTGAGATGTAAGAAGCACTACATCTACACCGTCTGCTTTTGATTTTTCAATCATAGCAACAGACATTTGTTTATCTTTTGCCCCGTCGTCTATCCCGAACAGGACATGGGAGTGGAAATCACAAACCATTTTCCTTCCTCCTTTTATATAAATATCTGATTAACAAAAATACTCCTGCACCCATCATAGCACCTGTAAGGTCGATGATAACATCCTTTATCATTCCTGCACGGCCCGGCACAAATATCTGGTGGATTTCGTCGGTTATTGCGTAAAACAAACAGAACAGAGATGTGAAAATAAACAATTTCAGTTTTTCTGTTCCAAATAGCTGAAAAGCAGTATTAGCAACCGATACTGATAACATAAAAAACAGCGTAAAATGAGCAATTTTTCTTATCAGATTGTGGATAGCATATCTTATTGCTTCAGCATCTCCGGATTTTGTAATACAGGCTATAAACTCGGCAATTTTCTGAGTTAGTCCCGACGATGCCTTTGACGAATCTTCAGCTGTCTGTGATGAAAAAAAGAAAATCAAAGCCATCAGCGCAACAGTTAAAATGCATGATAAAACTTTGATTTTCTTCATTACAGTTCTTCCTTCCAATCAGTTCTGATATTAGTTGGCAAACTCCCACCATTCTTCTGGTTGCTGTGTTTTAACAGGCGCCGGAGTTATTACCGGCTGCTGTGTGCGTACAGGTGCCGGTTGTGGCGTACGTACAGGTGTCGGTTGCGGTGTCGGAACAGGTGTTGGAACAGGCGTCGGTTCTATCGTCGGAACGGGCGTCGGTTCACCTAACTGCTCCATTAACGTGTTAATGCTGTCTTCATCAAGCTCATTGTCTTCTTCAAGCATTTTTCGCACAAGTTTTATTGTAGCATCGGTGATTATCTGTGCACGCTCGCTGTCAACACCATTATAAACAGCATTAAGAGCTTCCACTATTGCGTTATTTTCAGTTATATACATACTGTATGTATTTTTAGCATTGGAGTTCTTTACAATCCTGTTCGTTGCAATTTCTACAAAGGTTTCTTTATTTTTTGCCATGAACGAGAACGCAAGAATGTTTGTACGTTCGTAGAACACCTTTAATATTTTGCAAGTATTTTCTTCAAATTCTTTTGCGTCTTCGGCATATGAATACTCTGCATAATAATCATAAAAGTTCAGTGTATCATTAACCACACGGTCAATATAGGCTTCTATATTTTCACAATCTTCGACAGTTTGCACTATCTCACGTATGTTGTTGCGAAGCTGACGTGTTATTTCGCTATTAAGCTCTACTCTCCGCTGATTACAATAGTATGCTATTCGTTCAGGTTTTACACTGTCTTCATATTTTTCTGTGTAATCTGATGTTCTTGTCAGATAATAAGCCTCATAGTACATATCGCAAGCCGCAATTTGCTGTTCATATACAGCTTCATCAGCTTGACTGAGATAACGGCATTTACTTACGGTTACTTCCGGTAATGAATAAGTAATCTCAATATCATCAAGTGCGTTTTTTAACTCAGATCTATCCGTACAACCGGAAAAACAAAGCATAGCCGCAATGCACACAAGGCAAACACTCAGCCATTTAAACTTCATTCTCTCACCTCTGGCTTCTTATCATCTGCTCCTCGGTTAAAAACACCGGTTTTCTTTCTTAAACGTGCATGGTCTGAATAGCTGTATCCATAACCGTATCCATAACCGTATCCATAGCCACTGCCATAACCCTTATCGTACTTATAACGACTCTTATACTTTCTTCCATATCCGCTGCGGTATGAACCATAGTTCATGCTCAACGCATCAATATCATTTACAAAGAATCCAAGCAGTTTCGCCTTTGCAATATTTAACAAGCTCAACGCCTGATCAATACTTTCATAGTTAGTAAAACCCTCACGTACAACCAGCATTATTCCCGAAACATAGCCTGAGAGTGCAACAGCATCTGTAACAACAGTTACAGGCGGTGTATCTATCAATACATAGTCATACTCTTTTTTGAGTTTTTCAAACAGTTTGCCCATCGCCTCAGAACCTAAAAGTTCTGCAGGGTTAGGCGGTATTGAGCCTGATGTCAGACAGTCAAGACCTGGTCTTAAGTTATGATAAACAACATCTTCAAACTCTTTCTGCTTTGACAGAATGGTAGTAAGTCCATCTGATTTTATAACACCCAGGTACTGATGTATTCTCGGTTTTCTCAAGTCAGCATCTACAAGCAACACCTTTGAGCCTGTCTGCGCAAATGTTATTGCAAGATTAAGCGCAGTTGTTGTTTTTCCCTCACTTGCGTTGGCGCTTGTTATACAAACAATTTTACATCCTTCTTCTGAATCAGCAAGGGAAAATATTATGTTTGTACGGGCAGTTCTGTATGCCTCCTGAATAACAAACGGCGTTCTTTTATTAAGGATTGCTTCCTGACTCTTTTTAAGTCGCTGTCTGCGCTCGTCAAGAGATGTTTCCTGCTGAGCAGGTTTGATATTCTTTTTATCAGCCATTTCCGTTTAATCCTTCCGTAACTCTATTTATCTTTAACCCTCAAAATCAAGACTGGGTATCTCGCCTATTATCGGCATGTTATATTTTGCAATAAGTTCATCCTTACTCTTAACACGAGTATCAAACAAGTTAACAAGGAATATTATAAGCATAGCAATTACTGCACCTATAGCAAAACCTATCGCAGCGTTTCTTGTAGTATGCAATTCCTCCGGCTCTATTGCTTCTTCCGGATACTCTGTAAGTTTTGTGCTACCACCACCAAATACTCTTGATACTTCAGTCGGAGCATTATTAACAACACTCGAGCATACAAGATAAGCAACACGTGCATCCTCGTGAGTTACTGATATTGATATAATGTTCGTATCAGTTACACCCTCAAGTTCTAGCATCGTTTTTATCTGTTCAATATCGTATCTGTTGTCAAGGTCATCACTCACCTGGTTTAAAAACTCTTTACTCTGCAATACATCTATGTATGTGGGCAAGAGATTCGATGCACCTATCAAAGCACTAGCATTGACGTCTGTAGATGTTTGCTGACCTTCAGTATTTACATACACCTTTGCTGTAGATTTATATTCCGGTACTGAACTGATTTTAAAGTATGTATACGTTGCTCCGCCAACAAGAACAGCAAGTATGATTATAAACCACCAGAACGTCAACATCATATTGATAATATCAATTATACTTATATCAGAACCGACTTTTTTTTCGGTTATTTTATTTGTCTTAATTTCTTCAGTAGACACTTAAATGCCACCCTTCTCTATTTTTTTGCATTGATATTAAGATTATATCACATTCATATATATTTGTCAACAAATAAAGGTGTTCTTTTTGAATTTTATTTAGCTTGACACAAAGTAATTTTTGGAGTATAATCTGAATATAATATATCACTGACAGAGAGAGGTTGATTTTATGAAAGTATTGCTTATAAACGGGAGTCCGCACAAGGACGGTTGCACAAACCGTGCACTTAGCGAAGTAGCAAAAGAGCTTAACCAAAATTCGATAGAAACAGAAATTGTATGGATAGGAACTGATGCCGTTCATGGCTGCATCGCCTGCGGTGGATGCTCTAAAACCGGTAAATGCGTTTTTGATGACGGTGTGAACGAAATCTCCGAAAAAATGGCCGAATGTGACGGTCTTGTTATCGGAACACCTGTCTATTATGCAAGCCCTAACGGCTCACTGCTTGCAATGTTAGACAGACTTTTCGGAATATGCCCTGACCTTGCACACAAGCCGGCAGCTGCAGTTGCATCAGCAAGACGTGGCGGAACTACGGCTTCACTTGATGTTATAAACAAGTATTTCACAATCCGACAGATGCCGGTTGTTTCATCTACATACTGGAATATGGTACACGGTTCAAAGCCCGAAGATGTTGAAAAAGACACCGAAGGCTTACAGACAATGCGCAATATCGGCAAAAATATGGCATGGCTTATTAAGTGTATTGAATCCGGCAAAAAGGACGGCATAACAGCACCTGTCGCCGACAGTGGCGAGAGAACAAATTTCATAAGATAAAAAAGAAAGTGGTTCGAATTGAACCACTTTCTTTTTTATTTCCAGTAATCAACCTCGTGAGGTAATCCGATATCCTGTACATAAAATACCGGGTCTTTTCCCTCTTTTCGCTGTTTTGTGTAATCCTTAAGTGCACGTATTGCATACTTGGCTAAAATGATTATAACAGGAATATTTATAAGTGCCATACCGCCCATTGTGATATCTGCAATATCCCATAAAAGACCTGCACTGAGTCCTGCACCGACAAAGATTACAAGCGATGCAAGAACATAATATATTCGCATAGCAGTTTTTCCCGGCATACCCTTGTTTATGTATGCAAGTGCCTTGTCGACATAATAGAGATTACCAAGCAATGTTGTAAAAGCAAAAAGTATCATAGATACGGTTATAAATATCGGTCCGAACTGTCCGAGTGTACTTATCATCGACTGTTGAACATACGGAGCACCCGAGATTTCTGCTGTAGGCTCAACACCTGACGTCATACACATAAACGCAGTTGCAGTACATACAAGTATTGTATCAATAAACACTGACAAAACCTGAACAAGTCCCTGCTTTACAGGATGTGCCACATCTGCTGATGCAGATGCATTCGGTGCAGAACCCACACCTGCCTCGTTACTGAACAGACCACGTTTTATTCCGTACATAACACAAGAACCCGAGAAACCGCCGAATATTGCTTTTACGTCAAATGCCTCACTGAATATTCTTGAGAAAACTGACGGAAGTGTTGTTATATTCATAACAACTATGAGAAGTGCTACAAGAATATAGAGGACACCCATTATCGGAACCATATAGCTTGTAACTTTTATTACTCGCTTGCCACCGCCAAAAAGACAATATCCCACAATCACTGCAAGAATAAGACCGATAACCCACTGCGAGTAGTTAGGATTGTAGAAACTGTATGATGCAAAAGTTGACTGCAAATTGTACGATGCAAGCATATTGAATCCTATACCGTATGTAAGTATCAGAAATATTGAGAATATTATTGCAAGTCCGCGTCTGCCGCCGCATACCGCTTCAATATAGTATGCAGGGCCACCGTATGCGCCATCATTACCACGCTTTTTATAAATCTGTGCAAGTGTACTTTCAACAAATGCTGACGCACTGCCGATAATGGCAATAACCCACATCCAGAATACCGAACCGAATCCGCCAAGACACAGTGCAGTAGATACACCGATAATGTTACCTGTACCGACTCTCGATGCAGTCGATACCATCAGTGCCTGAAATGATGATACACCTTTTTTATCTTCCGGCTGTTCAGTAACCGCACGTATCTGCTCACCAAAGAGTCTGAACTGAACAAACTTTGTACGTATTGAAAAGTACAGACCGCCGCCTACAAGAAGTATTATCAGAATATAAGTATAAAGATAATTACTTATGTTTGAAACTATGTTTTCTATCATTTGATTTTCTCCTTTATAAGTTTTTTAAAATCCGCTTCGCTTCACCTGCAAGATAAAGCGAACCGCATATACATATGAGCGAGTTTTCGGATATTTCTTTTGCTTTTACTATTGCATTTTTTACATCTGATACAGCAAAGCATCTGACATCCGCATCATCGCATATTTTTTTAACTTCGTTGGCTTTTAACGCCCTTGGCATATCGAGCTCGGTTGCTACTACCTTATCTGCGACAGAAATAATATCTAAAATACATTCCTCATAGTCCTTATCCTGCATCATTGTGATTACAAGCGTTATTGGTCGTTTTTCTGCCTTTAACGATTCTTTCAGGACTCGTATTCCGTCCTTGTTATGACCGCCGTCAATTACTATATCGGGCGTTACAAACTCGTACCTCGCTTGCCATTTTGCATTGGCAAATCCGTCACGTATATCGTTTTCACTGATGTTATATCCGCTTTCACACAGTGCATTTATAACCTCAAGCACTACAGATGCGTTTTCTGCCTGATACACTCCGCCAAGCCCGAGACGATATTCTGTGCCTTTATACATAAATCCGCCGTCCGTTTTTTTCGAGGCATCACACACAATAAGCTTTGCATTTTTCTCTGTCGCTGTTTTTTCTATGATGCTTCGGACTGCAGCATTGGGTGAAGAAACAACAATTCCACCTTTTATTATACCGCATTTTTCGAGTGCAATCTCCTCAATCGTATCGCCAAGATACTGTGTATGGTCAAGACTTATCGAGGTCAGAACTGCACATTCCGGTGTCGGTATTATGTTCGTAGCATCAAGCCTTCCACCCATACCCGTTTCAAGCACAACAATGTCACATTTCATATCCGCGAAATATTTCATTGCCACAGCCGTTATAAATGCGAACTCTGAAACCTGCATATCGTTTTTCTGCATAATATCCGCAACTTCGGTGATGTATTCTGCTAAATCATTATCCGGTATCATCACGCCGTTAATTCGTATGCGTTCATTAAACACTTCAATAAACGGTGATGTGAAAAGTCCTGTTTTATATCCGGCACGCTTCAAAATTTCGGCGGTCATTGTCGAAACCGAGCCTTTGCCGTTTGTACCTGCTACGTGTATGAATTTCACACATATTTGCGGATTCCCCAATAAATCAAGCAATCCGCTGAGCTTTTCATTACCCAGCGGACGCACAAATTTCGGGATAGCGTGAACATAATCTATAGCTTCTGTATAGTTCAATGTTCCTTCTCCTTACATTTCGTTAATTGCTTTTAAGCTCTCCAATACCTTTTCAAGCATTGCCTTGTATTTCTCGCCCTTTTCACGCTCTTCTGCAACAAGTTTTTCAGGTGCTTTTGCCATAAATCCTGCGTTATTGAGTTTGCCCTCAACACGCTTGATTTCACCCTCAAGCTTTTTCTTCTCTGCCTCAAGACGCTCGAGCTCTTTTTCCTTGTCAACAAGCTCGCTCATCGGCAGATATATCTGCGCACCGTCAACGACTATGTTTACAGCGTTAGGATCAATACCTTCATTAGTATCGGCTATAACAACCTCGCTCGCAGATGCAAGTTTTTCAAAGAAGGCTATACCCTTTGCAAAAATATCAGCTTTATCTGTTACAATGATTGTCTTTGCTTTCTTTGACGGCGGTACGTTCATTTCTGCACGTCTGTTTCTCACAGCAGAGATTGCGTCCATAATGAGTGTCATTGACTTCTCATCATCTGCAAAGTTAAGTGCATCACTGTACTCAGGGAACTTGCTTATAACAATACTCTCGCCCTCGTGCGGAAGATGCTGCCATATCTCCTCTGTGATAAACGGCATAAACGGATGCAACAACTGCATTGTGCTTGAAAGCACATAAGTAAGAACATACTGTGCTGTCTTGCCTGTCGGATTTTCCTTGTCAAAGAGTCTCGGCTTAATAAGCTCAATGTACCAGTCGCAAAGATTGTCCCATGCAAACTCGTAAAGGTTTGAAAGCGCAACACCAAGCTCGTAGCTGTCAAGGTTCTCTGTTACTGACTTAACAACGCTGTTGAGTCTTGAGAGAATCCACTTGTCCTCAAGCTGAAGCTCTGATACATCAGGAAGCTTGTTTTCGTCTATATCAAGATTCATCAATGCAAATCTTGATGCATTCCACATCTTGTTTGCAAAGTTTCTGCCTGCCTCTACACGCTCAATATAAAAACGCATATCGTTACCCGGTGCATTACCCGTTGCAAGAGTGAATCTCAATGCATCCGCACCATACTTTTCAACGATTTCAAGCGGGTCAATACCGTTACCGAGTGACTTTGACATTTTTCTGCCCTGTGAGTCACGAACGAGACCGTGAATAAATACGTGGTCAAACGGAACCTGACCTGTATGCTCGATTCCCGAGAACATCATTCGCATTACCCAGAACGGGATAATGTCATAGCCTGTTACAAGTGTGCTTGTGGGATAGAAATACTCTAAATCCTCTGTCTTCTCCGGCCAGCCGAGTGTTGAGAACGGCCATAATGCCGATGAGAACCAGGTATCCAATGTATCGGGATCCTGACGCATTTCTTTGCCACACTTCGGACATACTGCACTCTCGTCCTTTGTTACAACTATCTCGTCACATTCGTCACAGTAGAATGCCGGGATTCTGTGACCCCACCAAAGCTGACGTGAAATACACCAGTCACGGATATTTTCAAGCCAGTGGAAATATACCTTTTCAAAATGCTCGGGAACGAACTTTGTTTCACCATTCTTAACAGCATCAATTGCCGGCTGTGCAAGCGGTTTCATCTTAACAAACCACTGCTTTGAAATGATAGGCTCAACTGTTGTTCCGCAACGGTAACACTGACCAACATTGTGTGCGTGGTCCTCAATCTTTACAAGGAGTCCCATTTCCTCAAGGTCAGCTATCATTGCCTTACGGCACTCGTAGCGGTCCATTCCCTCGTACTTGCCTGCATATGCATTCATTGTAGCATCGTCGTTCATAACCTTAATCTGTGCAAGGTCGTGACGTGCACCAACCTCAAAGTCGTTCGGGTCGTGTGCCGGTGTTATCTTAACGCAACCTGTTCCGAATTCCTTGTCAACATATTCATCAGCAATAACAGGAATTTCACGGTCTGTAAGCGGTAAGCACAAAGTCTTTCCGATAAGGTGAGTGTATCTCTCATCCTCGGGGTTAACTGCAACTGCAGTATCGCCGAAAAGTGTTTCGGGACGTGTTGTTGCAATTACAACAAACTCATCTGTTCCCTTTACCGGATATTTGATATGCCAGAAATGGCCTGCCTGCTCTGCGTGCTCTACCTCTGCATCTGAAAGTGCAGTTATACAGTTCGGACACCAGTTAATAATTCTTGAGCCCTGGTATATAAGTCCCTTGTTATAAAGGTTTACAAATACTTCCTTAACAGCCTTTGAACAGCCCTCGTCCATTGTGAAACGTTCTCTGTCCCAGTCACATGATGAGCCGATTTTCTTAAGCTGGTTTATGATTCTGCCACCATATTTCTCTTTCCAGTCCCATACACGCTCAAGGAACTTTTCACGGCCTAAATCGTAACGTGTAAGTCCCTCTTTAACACGAAGTTCTTCCTCAACCTTAATCTGTGTTGCGATACCTGCATGGTCTGTGCCCGGTACCCACAATGCAGAGTAGCCCTGCATTCTCTTGTAACGTATAAGTATGTCCTGCAAGGTCTCGTCAAGTGCGTGACCCATATGCAACTGTCCTGTTACGTTCGGGGGCGGTATAACAATAGTAAACGGCTTTTTCGTTTTGTCTGCTTCTGCGTGGAAATAGCCCTTTGTCACCCAGTTATTATATAGTTTATCCTCAAATTCCTGAGGGTTATAAGTTTTTGCAAGATTTTTTGCGTCTTCCATCAGTAAATCCCTTTCATTATCTCATTTGGCACACATTGCACCCATTATCCTTTATTATCTCATTTTTTACGCCATTTGTCAAGTGTTTTTGAGTTTTTTCGCATAATATGAAAAAGAAGTCGCCGAAGCGACTTCTTTTATGCAGAAAACTTATTTTTTTCTTTTCTTTCTTACTAATATCACTATAATTATTACGACTGTTCCAACAGAAAGAACAATCAAAATCAATATGCTTATAACATTCAGCTTTCTGTTAATTTCAATTTCTATCTCATCAACAATCTCATTTGACGTTTTTGCCGTTACAGTCACCCTTCCCTCTGACAACATTGTAACTACACCGTCTTGGTTAATCTTTGCAAGTTCAGTATTGTCAACCGACCATTGAACAGCAGGATCAGTAGTATCCACAGGAAGAATTTTTACTTGCAATTTTAATTCATCACCAACTTTAAACTTGAGTTCATCGTACTTTTTTCCCGTTTCACCGTTTATTGCGCATATTTCAACACTTTCTGCCAATATCGGTAACACCTCAATCTCAAAGCTATCAGCCAGTTCATTGTGAGTAGCAGTAACCGTTGCTTTGCCAACAGCTACGGCAACAAGTTCACCATCTTCAACAGAAACGACGTTCTCGTTGCTTGATTTCCATTCTACATCCTTAAACGTGGTATTCTCAGGTGAAAATAATACTGATAATGTAGTTGTTTTTCCTATAACAATTTCTTCAACTTTCCCTTTAATTGCAACACTTTCAGCTTCAATTGCTTCAACAGTTAAATCATACTTCGTTGTTGTGCCTCTCGATGTCTTGGCGCTTATTGTAACTGTTCCCACTCCAACTGTCACTAAATTTCCGCTAGAATCAACAGTCGCAACCGAAGTATCACTTGACTCCCAGGAAATTGTTTTATCTTCTGCGTTTGAAGGATATGCGGAAGCGTTCAATTTCACACCCTCGCCAATTTTTATAATTGATGGCATATTGGTAACATTCACCTTCGTTGCATAAACTGGTTTTGGAGTTGAATATACTTTAGGGGTTGTCGTGGTGGTCGTTGTTCCAGATTTGTATGGACATACGCCACCACTATGTAAGTGCGGCGGATAGCCACCACAGTGATAATGATAATACCCAAGACCACTTTTATTCTTATTATCCCTATGTCCCCCGCTGGAATCAGTTCGTCCGCTATGTGCAAACGCCATAATATTTACAGACATAACAAATAATACAAACAAACACATGAATAACGTTCTTTTAACTTTCATTTCTTTTTCCACCTTTAAATAAAAAAATGCGCCAACCTGAGTCAGCGCACAAAAACGCAAACTCCCGACTGTCGCGAAACATAACTTAATAGAATGAGTATACCTACATCCACTAAATGGAATTTGCGTTTTTAACGAAATTCATTGTGGACGTAATTTTTACACAAAAAGATATGACTATTCTTGTAAATACTCAAAAACACTATTAAGTTACGTTTCGCACTATTATATTACCACATTTTTTTAATTTAATCAATAGGAATTTTAAAATTTACATCTCATTTTACGAATTTGTCATATTTCGCCCAAAGTTTGCATATACATAGTATATAACGCAAACTAAGGAGGATTTTATCATTATGGATATTTCAAACAACCAGGCACAGGTAACAGGTGTTATTACGGACGAATTTACTTTTAATCACGAGATTTACGCAGAGAAATTCTACACGTTTACACTCAGTATTCCACGGCTTAGCGGTACAGACGATTCCGTTCACGTTATGGTATCGGAGAGATTACTTTCAGGCGAGGATTTCAAAGTCGGCGACTGTGTAGATATTGAAGGTCAGTTCCGTTCATATAACAGTTATGAAGATAACGGCGACAACCGCCTCGTGCTCACCATTTTTGCCAAGGACATCAAAAAGAACACGGACGAAAAGAATCACAACCCGAATGTTTTATATCTTAACGGTTACATCTGTAAGCCCCCTATTTACAGAACAACACCGTTCGGACGTGAAATTACCGACTTACTGATTGCCGTGAACCGAAGCTATAACAAATCAGACTACATACCCGTTATAGCCTGGGGCAGAAATGCACGGTATGCAAAAACACTTGAGGTCGGCGACAATGTGCGTGTATGGGGCAGAATTCAGTCACGTAATTATCAGAAGCGAATAAGCGATGAAGAAGTTATAACAAAGACGGCATATGAAGTTTCGGTTAACCGAATGGAATTAGCCATGGAAGAAGATGAAGCATCTCATAGTTGAGATGCTTCATCTTTTTTATATTGCCGCCCGGCATGGTCTATTTTGTAGTTTTCTTTATATATCAAATCCGACACATTGACAAGCTCATAGTTGTTTTTGAGATTCTTTATAATATCCGGCAAGACTTTTGCCGTAAGCTCTGTTCCATTATGAAGAAGTATTATATCCCCTGCCTGTGTTTGCGGTACTACACGGTTATATATCTCATTCGTGGTTGTTTCAATATAATCAAGTCCGTCAACTGACCACTGTATGCACATCCTTCCGCTGTTCTCTATCGTCCTTACTGCGGTGTTATTGTACGAGCCTGACGGTGCACGCACAATAGTCGGTTTTTCGCCTGTTATACGCTTGATTATTGCATCACACTTTTCCATATCGGCTTTGATTTCGTTTGCTGACATTTTTGCATAATCACCGTGGTTATACGAATGTGTGCCTATCTCAAATCCGCTTCTGTAAAGCTTATTCACCGAATCGGGATAGTCCTCTGCCCACTTACCCGTCAGAAAAAATGTTGCAGTAGCGTTATTTTGCTTAAGTATTGATACAATCTCGTCAATATCGTCATCGTTCCACGCACAGTCAAAAGTGAGTGCTATTTTGTTGTCCGTTCTTTCCACACAGTATATGGGAATCTCACGCTCACCGACCAAAAATGTCATAACAGCACGTCCCGACGTCATACACAGTGTCACCGCCGCCGCAACAATAAGCAAAAAGAATATAATCTGTTTTTTGTTTACTACAATAAAACGCATAAAACTACCTCCTTAGTATAATTACAGTAATTTTATGCGTTTATTTTAATTTTAAGAACTATTTCTATGCGACAAAATCCGACTTACAGTAGCCACGTCGGCATATCGTTTCTCTTTTTGGGTGCCGGCTTAACCTCAGGCTCGGGCTTCGGCTCAGGTTTCTTCGCCACAGGCTTTGCAACCTTTTTGGGTGCAGACTTTGCAGTTTCCTTTTTGGGTGTTGCAGGTCTTGCAACTTTTGCCTCAAACGGATCTTTCACCTTGCCGCCGTCAACAAAGTCCTTGCACTGTGCCTCAAATTCCTTATCCTCAACGGGCAGGCTCTTGAATCTGTCCATAAACACCTTGCCGTCTGCTCCACGTTCTCTGTTATATGCTCTTGCAAACTTAATAAGAACAGGCTTTAAATCCATTGCGATTCCGCTGTTGCTCTCTTTTGCAAGTATCACTACTCTGTCAGCAAAAAATCTTATGCCGAGCATATTCTTGCCAAGATACTCCGTAACAGTTTCGCTGAATAAATCCTTTGTCTTTTTTGTACGGAAGATAGTATCCTCCATACCTCTTAAAAGAATTATGTACTTACCTGTGCTGCTTTTAACTCTTGCCTTTCTTGCCATTTTTTATGTCCTCCTTTTATTTTATATATATTTTTTTAAATTTTTATCAGACGGTGCACTGTATAATCCGGGCACCAATTGTTTTAGCTGAATTTTGAACTAGATTCAATACTCAACCTCAATCATGGTTTTCGGATAAAGAGATTCAATACCAATGCAACAAACGTCAGAGACAGTAGCATTATAAATGTAGCGGTATATCCGCCTGTGGCTTCCAGAACTTTGGTTGATGCGGTGGCAATAAAAGACCCAATCATAACGGTAAAGGTCATAATAGCCATATTATTTGAAAAATACTTCATTCCAAAGAATGATGAAGTGAATGCGGCGGTAATTGTGGGACACGAACCATAAGACATACCGGTCAGACACAGCCCTGCAATGCACAGAGGCAGAGAATTAACAGATACCGCAAGAAGCGTAACCGAAGCCGCACAGATAGTAAGAATATTAGCGCACAACATCGTTTTACGGCGACCTATAACATCAAAAATTGCACCTGTCAGGATACGTCCTATTCCGTTACATATGGAAAGAACGCCTACCAAGGTAACAGCCAACGCCTCAGAAGCATTAACTGACAAAGCCATATCTTTTGCAAAACTGATAACCGAACTGCCTACTGCCGCAAGGAAAGAAATACAGATAAAAGCCATCCAGAAGGAAGCTCGACGAAGCATTTGCAGAGAACTGAAATCCTGTTGTTTAACATCGTTTTCTTTCGCATTCTTTCCAACTGCAGTTTGTGGAAAAACAACATCTGCACCCGGAAGCTTAATGAGAAGAGCCGCCAGAATCAGAATGACAAAAATAGCAATTCCCAAAGCCGAATATGTAAAACGCCAACCTATTTCACTTTTAAACATAGCATCAGCGACATTTCCGATTATAAGAGCAGAGGCACCAAAGCCCATCATCAAACATCCTGAACACAAACCCTTTTTATCAGGGAACCAGGCGCTTACGGTTGCAATTACCACATTGTAAGCAATTCCGATGCCCAGACCAGCCATAACACCATAGGTAATATAAAGTGCCACGACGGAAACATTATTCATAATTGAAGTCAGGATAAATCCCGCAGCTGTCAATACCCCCGCTGTTACAAGAGCTATTCTGTGGCTTGTTCGTTTTGACAACTGAGCACCAAGCAGACCACCCACACAAAAAAACGTCATAGCAAGGGTAAAATTAAACGCAAGTTCAGAGGGCTCCCACCCAAACTCTGCAGTTAAAGGATACTTTAAAATAGACCAGGCGTACAAAACACCCGCAAAAAGCATAGAAACAACGCCGATGAACATATAAAACCAGCGTATTGATAAATTTGAATTTTCCTTATTCATTATTAAAACCTCCTGTTGTTTAAATTAACTGTTATGATATATTACATTTTTAAAAAAATTAAATTGTTTTGATAGAAGTTAATGTATCATATAATTTGGAATTTATCAATATCCCAATTCTTCCTTAATCAGAATTACTTCGTATTCTGCACCCGTAGGCTTGTCCCACAGAATCGAAAGATTTCTGCAGATTCGCTCCGGACTTTTACAGTCATAGCATTTATCAGCATTTACTGCACAAGGTGTTTTGCGACAAAGTCGCTTTGCGTTAAGAGGTCCTGCAATATTCCGTGCACGAAACAGTGCAGACTCATAATCAGGTGCAACTTTATTTCCACCTATAACCAAGTACACTTTAGATGGTCCATAGGAGATTGCCGCAACACGGTTGCCTGTATTATCAATATTGACAATCTCGCCATTTACGGAAATTCCGTTAACGGAGCTGATATATATGTCAGCCTGAGTTGCCGCTGAACGGGTTTCCATTATGGTCATATTTTCCGGTTTCTCATCATGCCAATAGACCGTGTTATGTGTTGATAGCATTTTGTATAAATTCATTTCGTGAAGAGTTACAGAACCTCCAAAGCCTATTACTTTTCCGTTTATTTCGCTATCCATATACTCTGCAGCAGCTTCCTTGGTGTCAAAAACAGACACCTGATATCCCTTTTCTTCTAAAGAATTTTTCAGTTTTGTAAAATCGTATGTCATTGTTTTTTCCTCTTTTTATGTGAATTTCAAATTTATCCTCGTGTTAAGTCAGGACTAAAAATTGTTATTTATTCAACAACAATAAGTGCGATAAACGAAAGCAATTCATTGCCGGTATTTTTGATGGAGTGACCTTGACCTGCTGGAGTAAATGTTACCATTCCGGGAGTCACATCAACTATGTTTCCATTATCATTATAGATGCCTTGTCCTGAAAGAATAAAGAAAGTTTCACTTTCCCCGATATGCATATGATAATCAACTTCTTCACCCGGCTTTACCTGCACTAAAGAAAAAAGTCTGACTTTCGAATTCCATGAATCAAAGTCTGCAAGGTTGGTCTTAAACATTTTCTCCTTACCTAAGTTATTCAGTTTTGTTTCTGTTTTAAGTTGTCCTATTTTCTTGTACATATATGTATCCCCCTAAAATTTAAAATATTATTTTCACTCAAAGTTACTTTATAAAGTCTGTATAATATAGATGCCAATCTTTTTTGATGATAGTTCGTGTCAAGTTGGGAACTTTTAATAATAAGACCTTCAATTTTCCTGCTCCGATAGTATATGTAAACATTTAAAATAGGCAAGCTATTTTATTAAATTATAATACTTGTCACAAACCAAGATACAACGGAACCGCCCCCTTGTGTTTTTTATCGTCAACTCATTTTTGCCAAATCTTCAATAAAGATACATTCCCTACCCTCATCCTCAACGAGGATTTTTGCCATTTCATAAATTCTGTCAGCATAATCAGGCTCATACGCCATATAATCACTGAAGAAGTATTGTTCGTGATTACCAATACATATCAGTTCATCATTACGACGACACTTAAGTTCTTCACGCAATTCCTCTACATTATAGTTGTTCAAGTCAAAATTATCATCAAGTTTTTTAAATTTAAGCCCTGTTTTTTCATCAACTACATAGCCAATAACCTTATCATTATCAAACAGCGCAGGATCAGTAAAATGATTATATCCACATATGGAGTTTGTTATAGCCACATCCTTTGTTATACGGGTAAAAAGTTTCGACTCGGGCTTGCGGTTTTGCAAAAGTCTGCCTGCATGACCATATGGCAAGGAATCAAAATCCCCATCAAATTCCTTTGTTTCCCCTACACTTACGCACACAATCTCAGCACCGCAATCGTGCAAAGCTCGGCATCCGTCATAGCTCACAGGCACCCAATGCGGAATAACGCCGTATGTAAAGCTCTTTTCTCCAGCAAATCTAACAACCTCATCCTTTATCATATTAAACAGGTTATACATGTCATCATAAGATGCATTCAGATGCGGATAATCGGGAAATTCCTGATAAGAATGAAAGCCTAGTTTCAACCAATCTGATGCATCTTCCCATTCCGACTTGTAACAATCTGTCATTTCAGAGAGGTTAAACGTATCCATACCATAGTAATAATCTGTTCGGTAGAATACATTTATCTGTGTCTTTAAACCCCATCTTTCATGTGCATTTTTGAGTATAGCAAAAAACGGATGATCAAACATGGACTTCGGACGCTGTCGTGTAAGGTCACGAAATATCCATATTGCATCATCTATAAATGAAAAGAAATATTTTTTTCTCATAATAATATCCACCTTATTCCATAATATTCCTTAATCTCGTCCCGAAGGGACATATCGCATCCGTCAGGATATATCGCACCGCAAGGCATATCTCAAACGCCGTCAGGAATTGATATTGCTACGCTGCTTACGTCACGCAATATCCCATGTCAAGTTAAGACTAAAAAAAGTGTCAGCTTATTTTACAAATTTAATTCATCTGCTGTTTATTCAGTTTTCTCGGATATAACTCCTGACTCGTATAGAAACATAAGTGTTTTCAGATCCTTTATATTACACGAAAGACTTTTGCCGTTATCTGTGTCCTGTACGAGCAGTCTTTTACCTACCTTTTCAACAATATATTTCTGAGATACCATTTCACAGTTTTGCTCAACAATTGAATTTATGCTTTCAAAGGGTGAATGTGACGTAATCGCAAGTCCATAGGAATTATAAATAAGTGTATAACCCGCAATTCCCGTTTGCTTGCGGTATATAGTTGACATTCCCCCGTCGATAAGAACAAGTTTACCGTTTGCCTTTATAGGGCTTTCCCCATCCTTGAATTTCACAGGAATATGCCCGTTTATAATATGTCCATTTTCATTGTTTATACCAAACTCTGTCATTATTTTATTACATATTTCTTCATTGTTCCACAAATTAAAGTACGGTTGTTTTTCCTCTATATGGGTCTCTTTATCGTCTATATACATTCTCTCGAAAGTAGCCATATTTTTCTTTCCGAAAAGTGGTGAGGATGGCGAACACCACAAAAACCACGCAAAATCAGCCGACTTATTGCTTTTCTCATTATATGCTTTACGCAACTTCCTCTCGCAAAAATCCATATATGCTTTTCCATAATACTTTTTATTTTCGTACACAAAAACGGAGAAGTCTCCATTTTCATCTATTGGAACACACCCATGATACAAAAGATTTCCGTTATAGCATAAATAAATGCTTCCCTTGGAAAACATAAAATTAAGATGTTTCTTTATTTTATCACTATTTTTGAAGCTATGTATAAGACCATCAATAACCTTTTTTTCATCTGGTGTAAGCTTAAACGGATTGTTTTTATCTACAGTAGGGAATTCATCAGTGTTAATCTTATATCCCTGCCATGTCATATTTTTAAAATTAATTTTGTCAAGTCTGGTTTCTTCCGACATTAAGAACTCTTTTTCAGATCTCATTAACCTGTCCTCAAGCTTAAACCTTATCACGGAAATCGCCTTATACATTTTTACATTACTATTTTTTCCCTTGTAGTTCATGTTTGCAAAATGATCAAGATTTCGCAAACTTATACCGTAGCCCTCTTCCAAAAATTCGACGTTTTCATACTTTAGGCTGTTTGCAAGTACTACACTGATGCATACAGGCGAACCCATCATCGCCCCCATCCATATAACATCGTGGTTACCCCACTGTATGTCAATATTCTCAATTTCAAGCAGTGTATCTAAAACAATGTCCGGTCTGGGGCCTCTGTCAAAAATATCCCCCACTATATGCAGATGGTCTATGGAAAGCTTGCGGATTACAGATGATATCTCTTCGATAAAGTCGTCTGCACAACCGAGATTAATTAATGTTTCGACGATTCTATTATAATAGTTTTCCTTGTTTATATTTTTTGAATCACAGTTAAGAAGTTCGTCAATTATATATGCATATTTCTCAGGAAGCGCCTTTCTCACTTTTGAACGTGTATATTTGGCACATGCTACTTTACATATTTCTACAAGTCTTAAAAGATTTTCTTTTAACCAAATTCTATCGCCTGAATGTTTCTTAAGTACCTTTTCCGGATAGTATATAAGGTTCGCAAGTTTTATTTGATCAACTGCAGACAGTTGATCACCATACACATCACGTATTTTTGTTCTGATAACGCCGGATGCCGTTCTCATAATATGGATAAAATGCTCATGTTCACCGTGAATATCGCTTATAAAATGTTCTGTACCCTTAGGTAATCCTAGTATCGCTTGAAGATTAATTATTTCAGACACTACTTCCTTCTTTGTGGGCCATTTTTCAGCAAGCAATTTGTAATACTTTGTTTCATCAATAATACTCATAATTAACCCCTTTCGCTATTTACTATTCCAATTTTTACAATTTAGTACTTTCCGTTCATAAAACATTCCCGGTTATTTAAAATCTAACATTTGTCTTTTAACCTCGTGTCAAGTCAGGTAAAAAACAAAACTAAATATGTTTTTATATCAACCAATACCATTGTACCACAAATACTTCAGGGACACAAAACATTTTTTTGTCTTTGTCATAATTTCGGCAAATTGCACATATTTATAAACATAAAATATACAAGTTGAGGTGAGAGCCTTTGAGATATTACGAACTCACGGCGCAGGAAACTGCACAAAAACTTAATACCGATATAAATAACGGTCTTACGGATAAAGAAGCGAGGAAACGACTTGCAAAATACGGCAGAAACTGTATTGTAGAGAAAAAGAAAAAATCTGTTTTTGCACGTTTTTTTGAACAGTTCAACGATTTTATGATTGTGATACTTCTGTGTGCGGCAGGAGTTTCGTTTGCAACATCATTTCTGCTTGGGAATGCCGAGATAACCGAGCCGATTATTATATTGGCAATAGTAGTGCTTAACGCACTTTTAGGGACTTTTCAGGAGGTGCGTGCCGAGCACTCGCTTGAGGCATTAAAAAAGCTTTCCTCGCCCACTGCAACAGTTATACGAAACGGCAAGGAAATCAAACTTCCGTCAGAAGAAGTAGTGCCCGGCGATGTGCTACGTATTCGTCAGGGTGACATAATCTGCGCCGATTGCAGACTGATTAAGTGCGATGCTATGGCGGTTGATGAATCATCACTCACCGGAGAAACTGCAGAAGTCATAAAAGATGCCGACACAGTACACGATGCACTGACACCCCAGGCAGATGTTAAAAATATGGTGATGTCCTCATCATCGGTAAGCCGTGGCAGTGCACTTGCAATAGCCGTACATACCGGAATGGATACCGAGGTTGGCAAAATCGCATCAATGCTCATTGACTCCCAAACACCACAGACACCTCTACAAAAACGGCTTGCCGATACAGGAAAAACACTCGGGCTTGCGTGTCTTTTTATCTGCGGTGTTATATTTGTAATAGGTACAATAAAACACATACCGCCGTTTGAAATGTTTATGACCTCGGTTTCGCTCGCGGTTGCGGCGATACCCGAAGGATTACCTGCTATTGTTACCATTCTTCTCGCACTCGGCGTTGTAAGAATGTCAAAGCACAACGCAATAATAAGGCATCTGCCGTCAGTTGAAACGCTTGGTTGTGCTACCGTTATATGTACCGATAAAACAGGCACTCTCACGCTTAACGAAATGAAAGTTGCCGAGATTAAATCGGTCGATTCTTTAACCGCTTTAAGACTTTCTACACTCTGTTCAGAGGACGGCGAATACATAAATCCCACTGACCGTGCAATCTTAGACTGTGCCGAAAGCTACGGGATAAACACGCACGAGTATAAGGCATCGCATCTAAAAGTTTCTGAAGTGCCGTTTGACTCTGCAAGAAAGCGAATGAGTGTTGTTTGTGACAATAAACTTATTGTAAAAGGTGCGCCTGAATACATAATTCCGCTATGCACAAAAACGATGTCAGATTCGGGTATTACAGCACTCTCAAGTGATGCACGCAGAAAAATTGTAAAAGAACATAAAAGCCTGACTGAAAATGCACTGCGTGTTATTGCGGTAGCATATAAAAAACACACCGACAATAACGAAAATGAGCTTATATTTGTCGGACTAATCGGAATATACGACCCACCCCGCCCTGAAGCAAAAGATGCCGTCCTAACAGCTCGCCGTGCAGGCATTAGAACGGTTATGATAACGGGTGACCACAAAGATACTGCTATTGCTATAGCCGAAAAAACCGGCATAATCAAAAGCGGTGATAAAGCGATAACCGGGTCAGAGCTTGACAACAAGACTGACACTGAAATCTGCGAACTTGCAAAAACCACAAACGTTTTTGCACGTGTTACACCGGAACATAAACTGCGTATTATAAAAGCACTAAAAGAAAACGGCGAGGTTTGTGCAATGACGGGTGACGGTGTGAACGACGCTCCGGCACTAAAAGGTGCCGATATAGGATGCAGTATGGGCAAAAACGGTACCGATGTTGCAAAATCAGCATCTGATATGGTGCTTACCGATGATAATTTTGCAACAATAGTATATGCTGTAAAAGAAGGCAGAGCAATATATGATAATATCAAAAAATCCGTCAAGTTCCTGCTTTCTACAAACATAGGCGAAATACTTACGGTTATGTTCGGTATAATCTTCGGATGTGTATCTCCCCTTACCGCAATCGAGCTGTTATGGATAAATCTTGTAACCGACTCGCTCCCTGCTATTGCGTTGGGGCTTGACCCGACAGATAAAAACATTATGAACCGTCCGCCCATCAGTCCAAAACAAGGCATATTTACAAAACGGCTATGGGCAGAAATCACACTCGAAGGGCTTATGATAGGTGCACTTGCGCTCTTCTCTCACTCACTCGGACTTTATATTACAAAAGATGCAACAATCGCACGCACTATGGCTTTCTTTGTTCTTGCTGTGGCACAGCTTACCCACGCATTCAATATGCGTTCGGAAAAGTCGGTTATAAAAGACGGAATATTCAAAAACAAATATCTTGTTTTTTCGTATTTTGCCGGTGTGGTTTTGCAGTTTGTGCTGATATATTGGGAACCCGCATCAAATTTATTTAATATATGTCCGTTAAATGGTTTTTGCATTACAATATCGATAATACTTGCAGTTATGCCGCTTGTTTTTGTCGAATTACAAAAGACTATAAACGAACATTTCTTTTCGTAACCACGTATGATTGTGCAGAATTCACACCGCAAACAACCAAACACTGTTTGCGGTTGTGAAAATTTAACATTCTGCAAAATTTTCAAAAAAAAGTGTTGACAAATCCCCCACTGTTTGCTATAATAGTTCTTGTCGTTGAATGACGCTGATGTTTACGGGAGTTTAGCTCAGCTGGGAGAGCATCTGCCTTACAAGCAGAGGGTCACAGGTTCGAGCCCTGTAACTCCCACCACATTTGTTCATTCAAATGACACGGTCCGGTAGTTCAGTTGGTTAGAACGCTAGCCTGTCACGCTAGAGGTCGTGAGTTCGAGCCTCATCCGGATCGCCATATGCCTCTGTAGCTCAGTCGGTAGAGCAAGGGACTGAAAATCCCTGTGTCGGCGGTTCGATTCCACCCGGAGGCACCATACGCGGGAGTGGCTCAGTGGTAGAGCGTCACCTTGCCAAGGTGAACGTCGCGAGTTCGAATCTCGTCTTCCGCTCCATAACAAAAGACGCATAATGCGTCTTTTGTTTTCAGACGGCGTCATAGCCAAGTGGTAAGGCACGGGTCTGCAACACCCTTATCCCCCGGTTCAAATCCGGGTGACGCCTCCAAAAGAAGCACTGATTTTGATTAAAATCGGTGCTTTTTTCAACTAATTTTGAGGTATGAATTATGAAAAAAATCAAACGGTTTTTATATGCAGTTGTTCTGCTATTCATCATTTACGCAGTTGTTAATTATAATACCGGCTTTTTTATCAATATATCGGAAAGTATACCGTATCTTGGCAAAAACCATCCGGAGTTTGCACACAATATAAGCCACGCATCAAAAAAGCTCAATACAGCAATTTCACAGATACCAACACCCGTTGAGCTCATTGCACGGTTTCAGAATAAGGAATTGCCGATTGATCCTGAAGATATCGCTGAAAATATTTACTATTCAAGCGATACTATGCTTAATTTCTATACACACCGTAATATCTCGGTTGCTATAGATAACGGCACTCTTGACGTCTACGGTATCACAGACAAAGAAAGCGATAAATATCTCGTTTACCGTTTCCTTGACGCAGACGGTGAAACACTGCGTCAGGATACCGATGTATGCGACAGCGACGGCGAGTTCAGAAAACAGCTTACGGTCCCCGAGGGAACGTATCAATTTTCTGTTTTTACAGGACCCCAGCAATACGGTGAATATCAAAGTCTGATATATGATTATATTTTCCTTGAAAAATCCGACGAGGGTATATGGAAACTTCAGGCTTCGCCTGTTTTTGAAAATAACGTAACAAAATTTGAAAAAGCAAAATCAAAGAGTGCGGCACTTGCAAAGTCCTATGATATAAACCATTCCGAGACTGAGATAAATGAGCTCGCAAACTCAATCACAAAGGGACTTGAAAAAGATTACGACAAAGCACTTGCAATCCATGATTGGGTATGTAGCAATATATTCTACGACACCGACAGCATCGACGGTCTTTCAAATAATGCACCGTATATTGCAACCGATGTTTTAGAGAGTCGCCGTGCAGTATGTCTTGGTTATTCAAACCTGTATGCTGCACTATGCAGAAGTGTCGGTATCCCCTGCAATGTTGTTACCGGCTATGCTTTGGGAGTTAGTAGTGGTGAAAAGACATGGAACAAAACCAATCAGACCACAGCCGATGCAAACCACGCATGGAACGAAGTGTATCTTGACAACCGCTGGGTGATTGTTGATACTACCTGGGATTCAAAAAACAAGATTGAAGATAATGTCGGTTATAAGGACGAAAATATATCGCATATATATTTCGACGCAAATCTGAAATTCTTTTCAGCCAACCACAGAATAACAGAATATCTTAAATAAAATTTAAAGAGGTGCGGTTTCAAAAACCGCACCTCTTATAGTTATTAGATTTCAACACCGAGGAATTTCTTTGCAAGTATTCCCACGAAGAATGAAAGAATTGCAACTCCTACGCTTATGAGCGCCATTTCCCAGAATCTCGATTTAAACTTCTCACCCTGTGCCACAGATATGTAATATGTAAATCCTGCAATTATCAAAAGCACCACTGCGATCATAACAAAGAGCGCAACCATATAACTGTTGATTAACAAATACGGAAGAACAAGCAAAGCAACCGTTATAAGATACGCAACACCTGTATATGTACAGGACTTTAACGCATCCGTTCTTCCCTCGCTTCGTGCGGCAAGAAACTCACTTGAAGCCATAGAGAATGTCGCCGATATTCCGATGATAAGTCCGGATAAAGCTATAAAACGTGTGTTCTGCAAAGCAAACGTAAAACCTGCAAGTGAGCCTGTAAGCTCAACCAACGCATCGTTCATACCGAGCACCATACTGCCCACATACTGAAGACGTTCTTCATCAAGCATCTCAAGCAGCGCCGATTCATGCTCTTTCTCTTCCGCTTTGATTTGTACACTTTCCTCTACTTCCTGAGCGATCAATTCATATTCACTCTGTGCCGCCTCTTCACCGTTTTCCATAAGCTTAACTGCAAAAGTGAATCCTAAAACACGTGCAATTAATGCATATTTAAAAATCTTTAGTTTCTGCGGTTTCATTTCGGTCTCTGTGTATTTTTTCCAGATTTCATAATGCGCACGTTCTTCCGATGCAAGACGGAGCAATGTTTTCTTATTCTCCTCGCCTTTTGCAAAACGTGCAATTTTTTCATATATGTAACTTTCTGTAAGTTCGTTCTGTTGCATCTTCTTAATTATTTTCAATGCTTTATCTGACAGTTTCTTTTCCATTTCTTTCTCCTTATCTTTTGTGAAAATGATCATTATAAAAATTTCAATATATCCGATGCTTTATCTGCTATCATTTCAGCATCATAGTCAAGAAGTTCATAGCGTGTACGGAATCCCCAGCTTACGCTTATGCAGTCCATACCTGAATTCTTCGCTGTTTCTATATCCACATCCGTATCGCCTATATATACACATTCGTTTTTATCAGCACCCATTTCTTCTATTGCCTTATAGACCATATCAGGCTCGGGTTTGGTGCGTGTGGCGTCACTGTCGCCGATTGCTACGTCAATCAATCCGTTAAAGAACTCATCCCTTAAATCCTTAACCGCAAAATCGACCTTATTTGATACAATCGCAAGATTATATCCGTCGGCTTTGAGCTTTCTTAAAAGCTCTATTATTCCGTCATACGGCGCAGTCTTGTTTCGGCTGTTCTGTTTATAATGCGCTTTAAAAACGGCAAGTGCTTTTTTGTATTCTTCTTCCGTTGTTCCCATCGGTACTGCACGGCGTATAAGGACTTCGACTCCGTTTCCGATAAATCTGCGCACCTCATCAATTGCGCGCTCTCCAAATCCACACTCACGCATTGCATAGTTCACGCTTGATGCCAAATCGTCAAGTGTATTAAGAAGCGTGCCGTCTAAATCAAATATAAGTGTTTTGTATTTCATACTTTTCTCCCTGGTAAGTATTTCGTTCTGTCATCAACTTGTCAATAGAGTTTAAAACCTCAAACTTTTTAAGGCTCCACAACGGTGCTATAAGTGCATCCCTTGCACCGTCACCCGTAAGGCGTTGGATTACGACTTCGGACGGTATAACTTCAAGCTGACGTACGATTATATCAACATATTCGTCTTTTGTGAGCGGTGTGACCTTACCCTCTTCATATTCCTTTGCAAGTACAGTTCCTTTCAGGATATGCAGAAGGTGAAGCTTTACACAATGCGGTTCGAGTTCACCAACACGTCTTGCTGATTCTATCATCATTTCGGGCGTTTCACCGGGAAGACCGTCAATCAGATGCACACATATATTTATTCCGTGTGCTTTAAGTTTATTGTAGCCGTCAAGAAACTCATTATATGTATGGCATCGGTTTATCCTCTCACCCGTTTCGTCAAATATCGACTGCAAACCAAGTTCTACAACAAGATATGTCCGTTTGTGAAGCTCACACAGATATTCAACAACATCGTCATTAAGACAATCTGCACGTGTAGCGATACTTATTCCGACAACGTCAGGTTGTCTTAAAACACACTCGAACCTCTCACGCAATACACTTGCAGGAGCATATGTATTCGTATGTGCCTGAAAATACGGCATATACTTGCCCTCGTGCCATTTTTTATGCATCTTAATACGTACATCCTCAAACTGTTGCATTATCGTATCAGCAGGGTTTCCGGCAAAATCACCGCTACCCGATTCAGAGCAGTATATACATCCGCCATAGCCTTTTGTGCCGTCAATGTTCGGGCAGGTAAATCCGGCATTAAGCGATATTTTCATTACCTTGCACCCGAATTTGTGTCTTAAATGATAGTTCCATGTATGATAACGCTTGTTATCGTCACTATATAAAAATTCGTTCATTACAACTCCAAAAAATCACAGCACGGTGTGCTGTGATTTTATTTATAGATTATTAACGTATGTCTTGACAAACTCTTCAAGGAGTTCGTCACGTTCAAGCTTTGCTATTAAACCTCTTGCACCGTTATAGCTGGTTATATATGTAGGATCGTCTGAAAGAATATAGCCCACAATCTGGCTTATAGGGTCATATCCCTTAATCTTAAGCGCCTCATACACACGGGTCACTATATCTCTTACCTCCTGAGATTTATCGAAATCAAGCTTGATTTTCATTGTATCGTTGAAATCCATGATAACCCTCCTTCCACTTAATCGGTACATATATATAATATTACAAATCGCCGAAAAAATCAAGTCTTTTTTGAAAAAAACCTTTATTTTACACTTAATTCACAATTATAGTCCCAAAAACAACCCATCCACACTGTCAATCGGACCTACTGCGGCGATACTTAAGGTTTTTGTATCAAGTACAGCGTCCATAATATCACTGATGCTCTCACGGTCTACTGCGTTGATTTTTTGAAGTATCTCGTCTCGGGTACGAAGCGGTCTGTCAAGAAGTCCTGCTCTGCCTATCGCCTGCATTCTTGATGAGATACCCTCACTCGAAAGTATATAGTTGCCTTTTAGCTGAACCTTCGCACGGTTAATTTCCTCGTCGGTAAACGGCTGACTTTTTATTGCAAGTATTTCCTTTTCTGTAAGCTCTGCCACTCTTTCCACATTTTCGGGTGTCGTTGCGGCAAGTATATCGAAAGTACCCGTATCAAGGTATGCACTGTGCCCTGCACCGATTGAGTAAACAAGTCCGTGTTTTTCACGTATGTTCTGAAACAGTCTTGATGACATACCGCTGCCGAATATGTTATTGAACACCAAAAGCGAATAAACACGCTCGTCATATATGTCTATTCCGTCAAAGCCCGCAACAAGCTGTACCTGCTCAAAATCGTGGTTAAGACACACGTTTTTCGGTGTATATGTCGCAGGTTCATATTTAACCTCATTATCACTTAACTTACGGCTTCCGAAATACTTTTCAAGCCCGTCAAATAGCGAATCACAAATCTTTCCCGCTACAGATATTACAATACTTTTTGATGTGTAGTGCTCATTCATATACTTACGCATCGAATCGGGCGTGATATTGGCAAGTGTGTGGGGTGTGCCGAGAATCGTTCTGCCCATAGGGGTGTTTCCCCACACCGCCTCTGAAAAGAGGTCATATACCATATCCTCGGGACTGTCCTCATACATTGCGATTTCTTCAAGCACTACCCTGCGTTCAAGGTCCATATCATCATCAGATAGCAACGGATTAAATACCATATCAGAAAGGATATCCATTCCGACCTCTGTATGCTCGCTTAATGTCTTTGAATAAAAGCAGGTGCATTCACGTGTTGTAAAGGCGTTAAGATGCCCTCCGACAGAATCCATCATCAGAGCTATTTCCTTTGCTGACTTTGTCATTGTGCCTTTAAACACCATATGCTCGATAAAATGTGACATTCCGTTTTCTTCAGACTTTTCGTGACGTGAGCCGTTACCTACCCACACACCTAAAGAAACAGATTCTGCATACGGTACATTCTCGGCATACACGCGTATTCCGTTTTGTAGTTGTTTATAAATATACATTACTTTTCTCCATTTGTTCTACTTATTTTTCCTTGTTGTTGGCAATAAACAACGTTATCGGTACAATTATTGCAACGGCTATTGCAAGCCAAGTGCTCAAATTCATGGTTTGTTTTCTCCTTCTATTTAATCCAGTCATTAAAAGAATACTATTTATTTCTTTTTCATCACGGGTAGTTCACTCCACAGAGTGAATCCCAGAATAAGCAATCCTCCGATGAGTTGAGGAACTGTCATCCCCTCATTTAACCATATTACACTCACCATCACTGCAACCAATGGATCTATGTAGCTTAATATTGCTACCTTTTGCCCCGGCAGTTCCTTCAGTGCAGAAAAATACATGCAGTAAGTGATACCTGTATGTACTATACCTACAATCAAGAGAGCTATCCAACCGGTGTTGTCAAGTCCATTCAGAGTAAAGCCTTCTGTAAAGGCAACATAAGGCACAAGTACCACAATCACAGCCAGGAACTGGATAAAGGTGCGGTGAAGTCCGGTCACGCCCCTGATAAATTTATTCAACAGCATCACCGCGGCATATAATATAGCTGCACACAAACCGAAGGCGATACCTAACAAATCCTGTTTTCCGCCTCCTGCTGTTCCGGTAATCAGAACCAACCCCGCAGTTGACATAACAAAGCAGAAAATCTGTTTGACTCTAAATTTTTCCTTAAATATCAAGGGGCAAACTACCATCATTATTACAGGAGCAAAATAGTAGCTCAAAGTCGCCACAGAGACGGTAGTGTACTTATACGCCTCAAAGAGAAGAATCCAGTTAACACCTATTGCCGCACCCGAAAGCAAAAGGAGCAACAACTCTTTTTTGATCCCTGATATAGACAGCCTCTGCTTTGTGATGAGCAAAAATCCCCCCACAAGCAGTGCAGCCATTACCGCCCGATATAGTGCCAGCTCACCGGAACCGACATTTATATTTCGCACAAAGGGCGCCAGAGTACCAAAAACAAACATAGCTATCGCCATCATACCCTTTGCAATGCTTTCTTTTTTCACAAATATCAGTCTCCTTTTCTACAATATTCGACATTCTTTATATTGCGAGATATAAGATTTAGATGCAAATTTTTTTGAGAAAAGTTTCTAATTGGGTCAAAAATCATATTTGCAACCTGAATTCCAATAACTTTTGGCTATGCACAATATTCTTAACTGAATTGAGAATTATAGAGAGTTGAGTAAAATCCACCTTTTTCCATAAGCTCATTATGAGTTCCAAGTTCAGTAATTTTTCCGTCTTGTATAACAAGTATGGTATCTGCATTCTGAATTGTAGAAAGACGGTGAGCTATAATAAAACAGGTACGCCCCTTCATAAGCTCTGCCATAGCATGCTGAATTTTTATTTCTGTTCGGGAATCAACATTTGAAGTTGCTTCATCGAGAATAAGCATTGGTGAATCGGCAAGCATTGCCCTTGCAATTGTTATAAGCTGCCTCTGACCTTTTGAAATGTTTATTCCATCATCAGTGAGAACTGTATTATAGCCATCCGGCAAACTTTCAATGAAAGAATCAATACGAGCAGCACTGGCAACCTTTTTAACCTCTTCAAGAGTTGCCCCTTCTCTTCCGTAAGCAATATTTTCATATATGGTGCCACGGAAAAGCCAAGTGTCCTGAAGAACCATTGTATATGCTTTGCGAAGAGATTTTCTCTTAATATCTCTAACATCAGTTCCATCAACTGTTACACTACCGCCGGTCACATCATAAAAACGCATCAAAAGGCTTATGATTGTTGTTTTTCCGGCACCTGTTGGTCCGACAACTGCTATTGTTTTTCCTTGCATAGCATTAAAGGATATGCCGTGAAGGATTTCATTTTCAGGAACATAGCCAAAATATACATTGTTAAATTCAACATGACTATCGAG
>JAZRPM010000033.1:0-98133 GCA_045649185.1 Candidatus Ornithomonoglobus sp.
CCCCTGCAAGCCGACAAACCATACACGGTCTCCGAAAATTTCATTCAAGACTTTCAAAAACTTATCAGTCCAAGTTGTAATCTCTATCACTTAGGTCACCTCATTAAATATTTCTTAGTTCTACTTGCGGACAAATTGGAATTTACAGATTCGCCCAATCATCTCTTGAAATCGCAAATACTTTCGTAATTTCATTTATCTCGTCAGAAAACTCATCTACTTGCTTGCAACCATATGACATAGCAGTTTTGGCTGATGCTTCATTGGTATATTTCATATAAGAATAAACGATATTAAAAGGAGTGTTGTTAAAAGTCCAATCTCTGACAGCAATTGCCGCTTCTTTTGCATATCCTTTTCGTTGCTTGTCAGTTCTGATATGGTATCCGATTTCAGGTTTTATTTCTCCGTTAATAAGTTGCATCGTTAAGCCACAATCACCTATCATTTCACCTGTCTCTTTCAAACATACAGCCCACAGTCCAAAACCAAACACCCGATATCTTTCGATATTTCGCTCAATCCAGTTCCTCACCCTGTTTTCATCAAATGCATAGGGATAATGCTGCATTACATCCGAATCTGCTAACACTTTATAAAGTGCATGAAAATCCCCATCCGTCATTTCTCTTAATAGTAAACGTTCTGTTTCAATAACCATTATTTTTAGCCTCATCAAATTCCTATTTATCTGTAGTTCACCCTCAAGGAGAAGATTATGTTTTGTTCTCGACTTTTTTCGACAATCTTTACTATACTCATACAAAGTTAAGGCCAAAGGAGTTAACACCAAATTCAGCCGTTACGGTAACATTCTTTTTGTTGTGGGTTTGGGATATACCATACACTGCGAAAATGCTTCTGCATATGTTGCACCGCACTGATATCCGCGATATTTCGAGATAGTCTTTACCATATCAGCAAAGTCGATGTTGTCGTGCTCACGCATCCATTTGAGCTGACTCTCGTGACATTCAAGCATCTCTAATTTAAGGTCAATTTCGTCTGTAATATCAACATACTCTGTCGGCAAGAATTCGTTTCCACCAAGGTTATCCATATAAAAAATGGGTGTAACCTGTGAAGGAGTCATAACCCCCGATTCATAATGCGGTACGCTTGCTGCAAATGATGCATCAAAAACAAGACGGCTTACCGCAACGTGGTCTGGCATATAGTCGTTTGGTGCATGAGTGATAATAAAATCAGGCTGTGCCTCACGGATAATATCAACCAACTTGTCACGCTGTTCCTTGCTTGATTCATATGCCATCAAATCTCCGATATCGCATGTGACAACTTTAATTCCTGCAAGCTTTCCTGCCTTAATTGCTTCCTGCTTACGGATTTCGGCAAGCTCATCAGGCTCTATAATAACATGTCCCAGATTACCATTACAAACATGGCAAACCGTAACATTATCCCCTCTCTTGACACACTTTGCCAATGTACCGGCACAGTTGATTTCAATGTCGTCAGGATGACAACCAATTGCTAAAACATTCATATTAAATTTCCCTTTCTTATTTTAAATTTTTAATTCATAATGAATGCAATTCATTGAATTTACTTTTATGCTCATTATACCACTTTTATCCACTTAATGCAAGTATATTTTGACACAAAAACGGCAGTTCCTACGGACTGCCGTTTTTGTTTTTATTTCATTTTCTTTTCGGGTACGAAGAACATAAACACAAGTGAGCTTATAAGAAGCATATACGGGTAAAGAAGATTTGGCATAATATCAAATGCCGAAATTTCAAGTCCCATTGTGTTTACTGCCGATATTGCCACAAGCATCTGTGCACCGTACGGAATTATGCCCTGGAATATACACGAGAACGTGTCAAGGATTGATGCTGTCTTTCTCGGCGAGATACCGTAGTCATTCGCCATTTCCTTTGCTATCGGGTTTGCCATAACTATTGCAACGGTGTTATTTGCAGTTGCAATATCCATTGCACCAACTAAAAGTCCCATACCAAGCTGTCCGCCCTTTTTACCCTTGAACACTCTCTTTATACCGTTTAAAAGTGCATCAAAGCCACCGTATTCCTTAATAAGTGCACATATTGCAGAAACAAGCACTGCAACCATTGCAGTTTCAAACATTCCCGATGCACCGCTACCCATTTGTGCAAGCATAGTCGGGAAATCAAGCGCTCCTGTGGCAAGCATAATTACGGCACCTGTCAATATACCGATAAGCAATATCACAAATACATTGATGCCTATTATTCCACCTGCAAGAACAAGTATGTACGGAATTGTCTGAATGAGGTTATATTCCTTAATTTCAATAGTGTTAATATCTGCGTTAAGTGAAAGTATAAATATAAGAACAAGTGTAACAATCGCCGCAGGTAAAACTATTGCAAAGTTTGTGCGGAACTTATCTTTCATCGCACAGCCCTGACCGTTACACGCCGCAATTGTAGTATCTGAAATAAATGAAAGGTTATCACCAAACATTGCACCGCCCACAACTGAGCCTACACATAACGGGAGTCCAAAACCTGAAGCCTGAGATACAGCAACCGCAATCGGTGTCAGAAGCGTGATTGTTCCGACAGATGTTCCCATTGCCGTTGATACGAAACAGCTTACAAGGAATATAACACATACTGCAAATCGTGGCGGTATTATTGACAGAACAAAATATGCTACACTCTCTGCACTGCTTCTGCCGACAACGCCTACAAATATTCCTGCGCATAGGAATATTAAAATCATAGTTACAATATTCTTATCGCCTATTCCCTGTCCCATAATTTCAAGCTTACGGTCAAATTTCAGTTCTCTGTTCTGCAGACATGCAACAAGCAACGCTACTAAAAATACAACAACAATCGGGACATTATAAAAGCCCATCGGGATTTTCATAACATATTCAAATGTAATTCCCATTCCCAGATATAATACTAAAAATACACCTATCGGCAATAGTGCCGCAACTTTTCCTTTTTTCATTTTTTGTTATCCTCCTCTATTTCCACAAGTCCGTCGGGTGTTTCAACCATATCGTGCGGTTTTAGCAAGAAACGACGTATTCCGAACAATATTGCAATCGCACCAACTGTTGCAAGATTTTCCCACACAGATGCGTGACCTACAATAAGCTGACGTGCAAGTGCGAATGCAAGTACTTCTATTATTGTTTCAGGAGTATGCTTACAAAGCATCTTTATAAGCTCGGCACCGATGGCGAGTATAATTGCATCGTCAAGAATTTTAACGAGTGTATCAACGCCTCCATCAAACACTGTTGTGTTTACCGTATCTATAACAAGCTGTATGGCAAGTATTAAAACGGCAATGGCAACTATTACTGAAATCAGTAGTTCAAACAGATACGTCGCCTCAAACATTTTGTCCTGTAGTTTTTTTCTCATAGTTTTTCTCCTTTATCTTATATTTTAAATGCATTTATTTGACACATTTTCCAGATTTATAATCTCGTCGACTATACCTTCATAAAATTCAGGCTCGTGGCTCACAAGAAGAACAGTTCCACGGAACTCCGATACGGCTTTTTTAAGCTCTTCTTTTGCTGAAACATCAAGATGGTTTGTAGGCTCATCAAGTACCAGAAGATTTATTTCCTTAAGCATCAGACGGCACAGACGAACTTTTGCATTCTCTCCACCCGAAAGCACTTTCATCTGTGAGGTGATATGCTCTGTGGTGAGTCCGCACTTGGCAAGTGCCGATCTGACCTCGGCGTTTGTCATTGCAGGGTATTCGTCCCATATCTCATCAAGTGCAGTTTTATCGCTTGCTGATTCTTCCTGCTCAAAATATCCTTCCTGCATAAACTGATCACGATACACATTTCCCTCATACGGCGGAATAATACTGAGCAGTGTTTTCATCAGAGTCGATTTTCCTATACCGTTAGTACCCTTGACGGCTATTTTTTTATTACGCTCGATAACAAGATTTATAGGACTTGTGAGCGGTTCGTTATAGCCAAGAACCAAATCCTTTGCCTCTATAACCACACGTCCGGGTGTTCTTGCGGTTTTGAACGAAAATATCGGCTTTATCTTTTCAGGTGCAAGTGTAATAATCTCCATCTTGTCAAGCTGGCGCTGTCTTGACCGTGCAAGAGTAGCCGTTGCGGCTCTTGCCTTGTTCTTTGCAACAAACTCCTCAAGGTCTGCAATTTCTTTTTGTTGTTTGTTGTATGCCTGTTCAATCTGCCGTTTTTTCAGCTCGTACATTCGCTCAAAGTCATTGTAATTACCCGTATAACGTGTAAGAACGCAGTTTTCTATATGATAGATTACGTTGACGACCTCATTTAGGAACGGAACATCGTGAGATACAAGTATAAAAGCGTTTTCATACTGGTTCAGGAAGTTTTTAAGCCATATAATATGATTCTCGTCAAGGAAGTTCGTAGGCTCGTCCAATATAAGAATCATAGGGTTCTCAAGCAAGAGCTTTGCTAAAAGTACCTTTGCACGTTGCCCGCCTGAAAGCTCTGTTACATCTCTGTCAAGACCTATTTCGTTAAGACCAAGACCGTTTGCACATTCGCTTATTTTTGAATCTATAATATAGTAGCCGGACGAATCGAGAATATCCTGAATATCGCCTACCTCCTCCATCATCTCACTGATTTCGCTATCAGATGCATCTGCCATTTTCTCATAAATTGCAAGCATCTCGTTTTCAAGGTCTGTCAGATGCTTAAAAGCATCACGAAGCACGTCACGGATAGTTTTGCCTTTTTCCAGTGTAGAATACTGGTCAAGATAGCCCGTTGTTATATGCTTGCACCATTCAACCTTTCCCGAATCGGGTGAGAGCTTTCCGGTAATAATATTGAGGAAAGTTGATTTTCCCTCGCCGTTAGCACCAACAAGTCCGATATGCTCGCCCTTGAGCAACCGAAACGATGCATTATCTAAAATCTCACGACCACCAAAGCCGTGCGTTACATTTTCAACATTTAAAATACTCATTTATATTTCCTTTTCCTTATTTTTGCCTGCTCCTGCAAGCATAATGATTCCCGATACTAAAACTCCTGCAAACAGCGGGTCAAACGGTAATACTTTTACTATATTAAACAACAACACTGTTACAGGTCCTGCTATTATCGAAAACGTTGCATACTTATCACAAACTCGTCCACGACAGAATATCGCAAAACATAACGGGACAAAAACCGTCGCACCACGCAAGCCCATTGACATAAATGCAAAGTATAATATCGTATCACCCAACGGGCCCATTGATAAAACACAAGCTAATATCAGTACGACAATAATAAGCTTTTTTTCGGTTATTTTTTCTATGATTTTTACTCTGTTTTTAAAAATCGGCAAAACATCATTTTTAATCATAATCGCAATTCCGAGTGCAAGCCCTGCTCCCGTACCTACAATCGCTATGTACAACGCTCCAAGCACAACACCACTCAAAAGCGGTGGCATATATTGTGTTACAAAATATGTTAATGCCGTTTTTGACATTATACCCGGATGCACAGCACGCATATAGAGCCCCACTAAAATTCCGCCAATTCCTATCGGCGGAATAAGCACCGAACCGATCAACGCACCCTTAACCGCCTGCTTCTCATTTCCCGCCGCAAAAATCGCCTGTGCATAGCTCTGTGTAGTAATAACACCAAGAATGAGCGACATACACGCTCCTAAGTCTTTACCCCAACCACGTGCAAAGAGACTATAGAAGTTAATATTAGCCTGATTATCTATTTTATTTACCAAATTTCCAAAGCCTGACAAACCGCCCGAAAGACGTAAAACCAGAATACCCGTTGCGACCATAGATGCATAAAGCAAAAACATTTTCAGACTTCCCACCAAACCGCTACCTTTTACTCCGCCAAAAATTATGTACAGTATCATAATTATTGCAGAAATAAGCAACGAGAAAGCCAGACTTAAATCAGGAAATACCACCGCCACAATCGCTGTGGCCGCTATTAACTGCGAAATAATATTTATAAAACTGCCCACAGAAGAAAAAACAGATGCAAGCACACCGTTTTTCTTGCCATACTCATCTGTGATAAACCCCATAAGCGTCTTATGACCACTTCTGTGGAAAGGTTTTGCATATACAAAAGCAAGTATAAAACACGCAATTCCTGCACCGAGTGTGAACCACCAGGCACTCATTCCGTACTCATATGCAAGCTGTGCAGTACCGACAGTTGATGAACCGCCCACAAGCGTTCCCATAATCGCACCTGCAACAACAACTGAATTTGCTTTTTTTGTTTTAACTGCTTTTCCCGAAAATACACTAACAACTAAAATAGCAATTATTGTAATTATAATACCAATAATGATTTCTATCATTTCCTGTTCTCCGATCTTCGTACCCATCTGAGTTTATTATACAATAAAAACAAAAAAATGGCAAGACCTTTTAAGGAATTGCCATTTAATATTTTATACTCCGCTATATGCCGAGAAACCGCCGTCAACCGGAATTACAACACCATTGACAAAGCTTGATGCTTTCTTTGATACAAGGAACAATAACGCACCTATAAGCTCTTCGGTGTTTCCGAAGCGTCCCATCGGTGTGCTACCAAGAATTTTTCCTGTTCTTGGTGTAGGTGTTCCGTCCTCGTTAAAGAGAAGTTTTTCGTTCTGTTTTGTAACAAAGAATCCCGGTGCAATTGCATTGCAACGGATGTTTGTTCTTGAGAAATGAACTGCAAGCCACTGTGTAAAGTTTGAGATTGCCGCTTTTGCACCACTGTATGCAGGGATTTTTGTCAAAGGTGTGTATGCGTTCATACTTGATATATTGATGATACTTGCATCATCTTTATCAATCATATCCTGCGCGAAAACCTGTGTCGGCAAAAGCGTGCCAAGGAAGTTTAAGTTGAACACAAACTCAACACCCTCTTTATCAAGGTCAAAGAATGTCTTCAGGTTGCCCACAGCATCGGGTGTGAAATACTCATTATCGGTCGTTGCTTTCGGGTTGTTTCCGCCTGCACCGTTTATAAGAATATCGCACTTACCTAAATCAGCAACAACTTTTTCGTGCACCGATTCAAGGCTTTCTTTGTCAAGCACGTTACAACCGTATGCTTTTGCAGTACCGCCGTCGGCGTTTATCTTGTCGGCATATTCTTTTGCCGCTGCCTCATTAAGGTCTAAAAGTGCAACCTTGGCACCTGTTTTCGCCATTGCCTCGGCAAACATTGAACAAAGCACACCGCCGGCACCTGTCACTACAACAACTTTGCCGCCAAGGTCTATTTCAAATGGTAAATTCATAGTTCTATCCCTTTCTTATTTTGTATAACCAAAAGATCGAATAAATTGCTTAGAGAGCACTGATACGCAAGCGAGGCTATAGTGGTCTATGCGAGCGAGCGTACAAGTGACACTCGAAAACTTGTTTTCGCTGGTGGAACTTATGCACAGCTGAAGCGCTATATGAGTGATTTATTCGGACTTTTCAAGTGTTTCCCAGATGCCTGCCATATACATTGCTCCCAGGGCTCTGTCATAAAGACCATAGCCGGGCTTGCCCGTCTCACCCCAGATCATTCTGCCGTGGTCAGGACGCAGATAGCCCTTAAAGCCCGTATCGTGGTACGCCTTAAGTATCTCAACAACATCAAGCGAACCACACTCTGATAAGTGTCCGCTCTCCTCAAATGAGCCATCTGGAAGTATCTTGATGTTTCTTACGTGAGCAAAGTGTATACGTCCCATTGCACCGTATTTTCTTACCATTGCAGTATAATCATTAAATGTTGCACAGCCAAGACTACCGCTGCAAAGTGTAAGTCCGTGATGTGAATCATCATACAAAGCTAAAAATCTGTCAATGTTAGCCTCGTTTGTTATTATTCTCGGAATACCGAATATGCTCCAGGGCGGATCGTCCGGATGTATTGCCATATTGACATCACATTCCTTTGCAACAGGTATAATCTCTTTTATAAAATATTCAAGATTCTGCCACAATCCTTCTTCGCCAAGCTCTTTATATGCATCGATAAGCTCACCGATTTCATCAGGTGAATATGACGCATCCCAACCGGGAAGTGTGAGCTTTGTCGGGTCCATTTTATCTACATCCGACTTATGATAAACCAGGGATGTTGAACCGTCTTCATTTACCCATTCAAGATTTGAACGTGTCCAGTCAAAAACGGGCATAAAGTTATAGCATATGCACTTTACTCCGGCTTTTGCAAGACGACGTATATTCTCTTTATAGTTGTCTATGTAGAGCTGATAATTGCCTCTCTTAAGCTTTATATCCTCGTGAACGGGAACTGACTCGATTACTTCCATTTCAAGTCCTTTTGCCTCTACCTCGGCTTTCATTCTCTCTATTTCCTCCACAGGCCATACCTCGCCCACGGGAACGGAATAAACTGCCGTTACAACACCAGTCATACAAGGTATCTGGCGTATGTTGTCTAATGTTACGGGATCATCGTCACCGTACCATCTGAATGTCATTTTCATAGTATTTCTTCCTTTCTGCCATTATTTCTTGCACTATCGTACATTGCAAACATTGTATCCATAGTATTTTTAATAGTATGCGGTGAATTATATTTACCTTCGTCATAATACTTTGACAGCAAAGCTTCATGACTGCTTCCCCAATATGATTTTCCTACCTTCGGCAAAGCATCTTCTTCTATCAATTCACCATCACGGTACAGCTTACTGTCGATATATCGCACAATGCCTTTCTCAAACACAACCTCAAACAGCGGATAAGTATTATCGCCATACGCATTTGTCGCAAAGAAAACACCGTTAACTCCGCTACAGAATGTGATATACGCTGAAAAAGTATCCTCAACCTCAATCTTTTCGAGCGAGAAATTAATCATCTGCGCTTTCAACTCCTTAACATCACCTATAAGGTAGTTAAAAAAGTCAAGAGAATGCACCGCCTGATTTATCAGGACTCCACCGCCCTCGGTTGACCATTTACCACGCCACTCATCAGAATCGTAATATTCCTGAGTTCTCTGCCAGGTCATAATACCCTTTGCGGTTTTTATTTCACCCATTTCGCCACTCTGTATAATATCCTTAAACATTCGGATACACGGATTGAGTCTGTTCTGCATTATTACGCATACTTTGTCGGAATTCTCAAGCACCAAAAGCTCTTTGAACTCGTCCTTTGTCATTGTGAGAGGTTTTTCGCATACAACGCTTTTGCCCGCCGCCAATGCTTTTTTAATCATCTGAAAATGCAGATAATGCGGTGTACAGATATGAACCGAATCAATTTCAGGGTCATTGAGCATTGTGTCAAAATCGGTGTATGTTTTTACATCATATTCCGAAAGACACAAATTTATTTTTTCAGGGTTAATATCGCATACGGCATAAAATTTTGCATTCTTTACGCCACGCAGTGCTTCGGCATGAATTGGGCCTATTGCTCCGTATCCAACTATACAAACATTCTTCATTGTTTAGTTAAAACCTTTCTCTGAAAGATAATCATAGCTCATCTTCATACTCTCAAACGGGTCACGCTGACAGATATCCTGCTCAACAAGAGCATACTTCGCACCCGATTCCTCGCAAGCCTTTATAACTGCATCCCAGTCGGTTATACCCTGTCCGACCTCTGTCATTGTTTCCATATCGTCTGCAATGTCCTTGAAGTGAATACATATTGCACGCTTGCCCATTTTGTTTATAAATTCTACCGGGTCAATGCCTGCATAAGTAAGCCAGTAAACATCAAATATGAATGAGAAGTTACCTTCTTCAATAAAGTAGTCCATGATGTACTTATCCTCAAACTTCTCAAATTCAAAAGCATGGTTGTGGTATGCAAAAGTAATGCCGTGTTTTGCAAGCTCGTCAGAAACCTTGTTCATACGTCCTATAAGCTCTGTAAGGCTTTCGCGTGTCCATTCATTGTCAATGTAGGTCTGTGGCATACAGCCAAGACCTGCAATGTCACAGTTCATTGCCTTATGGTATTCTACCTCTTCCTCGAGATTGTTCTCGTATCTGTCAAACGGACGATGTGTACAAACAACCTCTATTCCGTATTTGTCACAGATTTCTTTTACAGTTTCGCCTGACATCGGGCCTATGCAAGATGCCTGAATGAGCTTGTATCCCATCTCGCTTATTTTTTTCATGCTCTTGTCAAAATCTTCAGCATTCTGACAGAAATCTCTTAATGTATAAAGCTGTGCGCCTATTCTTTTATCCATTTTTTATATCTCCTTTTTAATATGTACCGTTTGTTCCTACAACTACTTTTTTAACTGTTTTTGTATATGTTGAGTTATTTATTTTCTCCTGAAGAATTTCGTAGAACTTATCATCAGGGAAATTCTTTACATCAACTGTCTCACCTGTCCATGCGCTTAAGTGGATAGCGTTTGAAATTGTAAGTCCCTTCACACCTTCTTCACCCGGAGCAAGAAGCTCTGTGCCGTTAAGAATAGCATCTGCAAAGTTCTTCAAGATTCCAGGATGCTGTTCACCGCCCGAGAAATCAACCGGAATTTCGCATTTCCAAGCCTCAGGACGACCGAACGGCTCTTTGTTCGTCTTATTAAACTCACGCTCTGAAACAACGTTTCTATGGAATATAAGTGTATTATCCTCGATTACAATTTTACCCATATCGCAAGCAATTTCAAGTCTGTTTGTGCCGGGTGCTTCACCGGTTGCTGTTATATATTCGCCCGTTGTGCCGTTGTCGTATTCAAAGAACGCCATAACATCGTCTTCAGTTTCGATATCATAGTACTTACCAAACGATGCTTTTGCATAAATTCTGTCGGGCATACCAAAGAGCCACTGCCACAAGTCAAGCTGATGCGGGTTCTGGTTTATCAGAGTACCGCCGCCCTCATCTTTCCAAGTTGAACGCCACGCAGAGCTGTTATGGTATGCCTGGCATCTGTACCAGTCAGTGATAATCCATGTAATTCTCTTTATGTGTCCGAGCTGACCGTCCTCTATCATTTCTTTAAGCTTCTGATACACAGGGTTTGTTCTCTGGTTGTACATAATGCCAAACACCTTATCTGACTTTGCTGCGGCTGCGTTCATTTCCTTTACCTGCTTTGTATATACACCTGCCGGTTTTTCTGTTATTGCGTGAAGTCCGTGCTCAAGTGCTTTTATAACCAACTGCGGATGGTCATAGTGCCATACAGCAACAAGAACAGCATCGCAAAGTCCGCTTGCATACATTTCCTCTGCTGTAGCAAACACAGGAACATCCGGACAGTCTTTTTTTGCAACTTCACGTCTTTCCTCATCAATATCGCATATTGCAACAAGCTCCATATTCGGCATCAAGCCTTTTTTGGAATTTTCTGTATGAGAAAATCCCATATTACCGTAGCCTACAATACCAAGTTTTACCTTATCCATTTTTATACTCCTATCTTTTTAAGTATTTGATTTAATGCGTTATATGCAACGGTAAATGTGCCCTCTCCACTATCGGGAAGGTCTTTCATTATATCACCCATCTCAAGAGCCGCAAGACCTTCAAAGTTTCCAAGATGCGGTTCAAGACTAAGATAACCGTTAAATCCTTTACTAAAGAGTGACTCCAGAACATAATCAACGTGTCCGTCACCATAGCCTGCCGGGACAACCGACCAGTCAGACTCAAGCGAGTCCTTAATATGCATATACTCAACATAACCTTTCAGCATATCGTATGCCTCAATGGTGTTCTGATTGCTCTGTACAAAGTTTGCCGGATCAAATACTGCTTTAAAATTATCACAGTAAAGCTCCTGCATCAAATCAAGGCAACGTGATGCAATATCGCCATAGATGTCTTTTTCGTTTTCATGAAGAAGAATGACATCATTCTCTTTTGCATAATCTATCAGCTTTCTGAGCTGTGAAAGCACCTGATCACGTTCAGCTTCCGTCCATTCTTCACCATTGTGATAGAAACTGAAAATGCGTATGTATTTTGCATCAAGCATCTTTGCTGTTTTAACCACTCGTTTAAACATTTCAAAATGTGCGTCAAGGTCGTCTGTAAGCTTTACCTTACCCACAGGTGAACCGATTGAGGATACCTTGATGCCGTATTTGTTCATTTTTTCTTTCAGCGCTTTTACTTCATCATCGTTAAGCTCTGAAATATTCTTTCCGTCAACTCCTCTCGGTTCAAAATATTTAATTCCGAGTTTATTCAAAACTTCAAACTGCGTTTTTATATCGCTCGCAATTTCATCTGAAAATCCGCTTATTTTTGCGTATGGCATATCACCACTCCCATCATTTGCGTTTGTTACCATAATTATATCACAAATTTTTTAGTTTTTGGTTGCATTTTTTGCTTTTTATATTGCAAAAATTGCGAATTTATGTTATTATCTATTTGAGGTGAGAAATATGAATAATATTTTCAAAAAAGAAAATCTCTATAATTTTTCCGAATGGACTACAGAACAGCCATCAAAAGAGAATTTTTTCCTGCATCTTCACGACGACTATGAGATACTTATGTTTCTTAAAGGTGATTCGAAATATGTTGTTGAGGGTAACTACTATGACCTTGAACCTAATGATATAATTGTTATAAAAAAATATCAGATGCACAGAATTTATCATAACAGCTGTACACCGTACAGACGTTTCATCTGCATGATTAAACCCGCTTTCTTCCAGGCAAACGAGTGTCCCGAATATGAAGAGGCATTTTTAAATCTATCAGAGAAAGTTGGTAATAAAATAGATGCCGAAACCGTAATGTCAAGTGGTCTTTACGATACAATAACGAGATTAAAGAAATATTCAGAGATTACCGGTCAATACTCACCCGTTGCACTTTCTGCAATAACAGAAATGCTTTATCTTATTAACAACATAAAATTGAATCCCACTCAAAATACCATCTCTCCTCGTATTAAGAGTATAATATCATACATCAATAATAACTTTACAAAAAATATTACTTTGGATGACCTCGAAAAACGGTTTTACATTTCAAAGTATCATTTATGCCACCTGTTCCCACAATCAACAGGACTTACGATACATCAGTTTATTACCAAGAAAAGACTTGCACTTGCAAAAGCCCTTATTGATTCAGGCAAAAGCATAAGCGAAGCTGCACGGCTTGCAGGGTTTAATACATATTCGTCATTCTACCGTGCATATGTAAATGAACATAATCAACCACCAAAAAAATAATTGCAGGAATATACCTGCAATTATTTTTTAGATTACTTTTACTCTCTCGCCTTTTTTTAAATCAAATGTCATAATATTTTCTGAACACGGAAGTTTCAAACGTAATTTACCGCCATTTTGCGAAACAGCATACAGGCTTGTAACTTTTCTATCTTTCCACTCTATGTCAAATTCAAAATTACCTCTTGCCTTGACGCCTTTTATTCTGCCGTTTTTCCACGAATCAGGCAATGCAGGCAAGATTTCGGTTATCCTTTCACCGACTTTGCCCAAGTGACTCTGTATAAGCATTTCAGTGATTCCCGAAACTGCACCGAAATTACCGTCTATCTGAAATGGTGGGTGCATATCAAAAAGATTTTCCGCCGTTGAGAGTTTCATAAGTTGCTTAAGATTATACCAGGCATTCTCGCCGTCTTTAAGACGTGCATAAAAGTTTATTATCCACGCTCTTGACCAGCCCGTTGCGCCACCGCCATTTTCTATTCGACGTGCAATGGTTCGCTTTGCTGCCTCATAAATTTCAGCATCAGTTTCGTTTATCTGATCGGCAGGATAAAGTCCAAAAAGATGCGAAATGTGTCTGTGTCCCGGTTCTGTTTCTTCAAAGTCCTCTATCCATTCACATATAGTCCCGTACCGTTCACTTACACGCAAAGGCGGAAGCTTTGAAAGAACATACTCAAGCTCCTTTACAAAAGCTTCGTCACAATTAAGCAACCTGCACGCATTTATTACCCTCGTAAACAGTGCATATATAATCTCGTTGTCCATCGTTGTGCCGTAAGTAAACATCGACATTTCCCTGTTTCCGTTTTTATCTGTGTAATAAAATTTATTCTCAGGTGAATTTGAAGGACACGAAACAAGATATCCGTCTTTATTTTCTATCAGATAGCTCTTTACAAACTCACACGAGCCTTTAAGTATCGGATATATTTGTTTCAGATAACTGACATCATCAGTATATTCATAATGCTCCCAAAGATTAAGACACAGCCACGGTCCTGCCATCGGTAAAAATCCGCAGTCCGCAGCATCATGGACACCTGTACGACCGAAAATATCCGTTGTATGGTTTATAGTCCAGCCATCAGCTCCAAATAAATCCTGTGCAGTCGTTTTACCGAATTCTGATATCATTTTCATAAAATGAATAAACGGGTTTACGGTATCTGACATATTCGCACATTCTGCGGGCCAGTAGTTCATCTGCAGATTTATGTTTGTGTGATAATCACTTCCCCAAGGCGGTCTTAAACCGTTGCACCATATCCCCTGCAGATTTGCAGGAAGTGTTGCACGTTTGCCTGAGCTTTCAATTAACAGATATCTGCCGAAATTGTAATACAGTGTATATAAATCCAGATCTTCTTCACCGTCGATTACACGTTTTAATCTCTCGTCGGTGGGGATATCTGAAAAGTCAGGTGCATCAAGTTCAAAAGAAACTTTATCAAACAATTTTTTATGCTCAACAATATGTTGTTGCTTTACTTTTTCGTAGTCTGCATCTATTACTTTATTAATTTTTTCTGTTAGCTTTAATTTATAATCAATTGTTTCGTCAATATCGTATTTTAAAACATTGTAATTTGTTTCAAAGGCGGAATATACTGTGATATATGTAGCACCAGTTACAGTGATTGATTCACCCGAAACCGTTTGCACGCCGTCTGACTTCACATATATCCGTGCGCCGAATGACATTCCCTCGCCAGCTTCTCCATATATCGGTTCTTCCCTGTCCCATGTGATCCTGCCGTTTAAAGCTATGGTGTTTTCATCAATTACAGATGTTACACTGTCCTTTTCACGGTTCATTGTTATATAGCAGTCAAACAGTTTGTCTGCGGTCATTCGGTATATAAAGACATCATATTTATCATCAGCAAAGCTCTCGGATGTATATTTAACTCCGTTCTTTTTATATGACACTTTCACGATTGCATCTGAGAGTTCGAGTTCTTTTTTATAATCAGAGTATTCACTTTTATCGTGATAGTCTATAAATATCTCACCAAAGCTTTCATAGAAACGGACACGTTCAGGTCTTGAGAGAAATGTTTTATCGCACATTATTCTTGCTTCTTTGAATTTTCCGTCAAAAAGCAAATTGCGTATTGTCTGAAGTTTTTCCGGCGATGAATCACATTCTTCTTTTATCTGTTTTCCACTCCATAGCGATTCTTCGTTTATTTCTATTCGTTCACAAAGAGGATTTCCGTAAAGCATTGCACCGATTCGTCCGTTACCAAGCGGAAACGCACGCATCCAGTCGGTTTCGTATCTGTCGTGCCATATTTTCGTGGACATATTATCACCTCCTGAATATGCTGACATTATACTATACCAACTTTAAAAAGTCAAGAAAAAACATGGCTGCTGTGAAAACAGCAGCCGCAAATACTTATTGCTTTTTGAATCTTTTGGGATTTATGCTGATAATAACACCTATTGCCATAAGTCCTGCCCATATCAGTATAAGATTTCCCCAGCCGATAACCGAAACAGAGTTTGCAAAGAGCGTGCTTGACACAGCCGCCGCCATGTAACTCATAAAATCAAGGAATCCCGTCGCACCCGATACCATACCGGTGTCACGAAGGCTTGGGCAATATCTGCTCCAGAGCATGGTTGCAGCACTGTCACCGGCAACTATGGCAAGCACAAGCATAACTATATTTATTACGGGTTGTTCTACGAAATATGTTAATATGAAAAATACAGTTGATGCCAGAAATGATACAAAAAGTGTTAAGTCCATGTTACGGTGCAACCGCTCATATATGAATATCGCTATAAATGCAGTCGTTGAAATACCGAATGATGCAACGGTAAAAATCATAGCTGAATTATCTGCCGAAAAACCAAGATACTGTGATATGTAAGTCGGTAGCCAAAATACAACAGTCGTTCTTATGACACCCGTTATAACCGATACAAGTGTGAACCGTATAATTCTGTGCTTGATGAGAATTTTAATTCCTCCACCCTCTCCCTTCGGACGGTCATACTGATTATATTTTACGATGCCCTTTTTTTCAAATACAACACAAATCGCAAAAAATATAATACCCATAACCACAAGCACTGCTGTACTTGTCACAAATACACTCTGCCATATAAGCGCCGCACCAACCACGCCTGCAAGCGGTGAACCTAAAAATGACGCAAGAGTGTAACCAAGACTGCAACGTGTAGCATATATCGGTTCAGTGTTCTCTGCTACTATTTTGGTCATCGGACCGTATATCATAGCAAGGAAATATCCTGTCATTCCATAGATTATAAGTGCAGTATCCTGATTTATATCCACCATATACGGAAAAACAGTATTTGTGATTCCGGCAAGGATAAGTCCCAGGCTTATCATGTATTTTGCTTTTATTTTATCGCCGATTGCTCCGTTTATAAGCTGACCTACAGCATAAAAAATGAAGTAAACCGACGATACTTTTCCAATATACGCTTCACTGTGTCCGGCTTCAATCATCTGCGGTGTTACAACGCTTAATATGTTTCTTGCAAAATACACAGCCAAGTATGATACAGAACACAAAACACCTATATAAATCGCATTCATTACAGTTTTATTCTTATTCATATTCCCATTCCTCTACATTATGTGAATTCAAAATTTTCTTCAGTTCAAAATACTGTTTTCTTTCCTGTTTGTTTATGTTGCTTCTGATATACGAGCAGATTGTATCGGTAATCAGAAGCTGTGAAGAGCGTATTTCTGAAGCTTCACCGCCCAGCGAATTACCGCTTGATGATGCTACAAGAACAATGTCAGACATTTTGGCTAAAGGTGAATTTTTGTTTGATGTAATAGCTATTACAGATACATTTTTCGCCTTTGCGTTCTGTACTGCATCAAGAATATCACGGGTTTTTCCGGATGCAGAAACTGCAATTACAACATCCTTACTATCCAACATTGCAGCTGATATAGAACAAGTCAGTATATCACTTACAAAAGATGCAGGAATACCGGTTTCAAGTAACTGATAGCAAAAATCAGTTGCAACAGCTGCTGAACGATAAACACCGTATATTTCAACCTTCTTTGCTTTCATTATTTTATTTACAGCACGTTTTAAAACATCTTCTTTATTTGCATCTTTAGTAAGTTCGTATGCCGTTTCCTGTGATTTAATCTTTTTTGAAAGAATATCTGTCATACTGTCTGACATATCTGCAACATCAAACTTTTCCGGTTCTTCGCTACCGATATTTGCCGCAATAATGAGTTTAAGCTCCGGAAAGCCTCCGTTTGCAAATTTCTTTGAAAAGTTTATTATACTTCCCTGCGATACTTCGGATTCTTTTGAAAGCTCGGACATTGAAAGTGTGATAAATCTTTTCGGGTCACTGATTATAAGTCTTGCGATTTTCTTTTCAGAATTTGTCAGAAAATTTATATTCGTTTTAAGAAAAGAAAGTATATTTTCCATCCGCACTGCCACCTTTTTGATAAAATCTCATTTTTATATTTACAAATTGAGTTTAACACATTTTACTTGTTTTGTCAACTGTATACCTATACAAAAAAATGGCTGAAGATGTAGTTTCTTCAGCCATTTTGTTTATTGTTTTTTCTCTTTGAGCTGTATCAATATCCCGCCTACTATTACTATAAGTCCAAGTATAGAAAAGATACTTAACGGTTCTTTTAATATAAGTCGTATCCATATAAGTGATGCAAACGGTGTTATGTACGCAAGATTTGAAATTTTTGCTGTATCGCCCATATGCAGTGCAATTGCCCATGCAGTGCTTGCAAGTGCCATCACGAACATACCATTCCACACAAAACCAAGTATTTCTACTCCGGTTGGTATGAATAAATCTCCGTTGACACCATTTATAATTGTTGTTATTATGAATGTTCCAACAAAACTAATCAACATCATAAGGCTTTTTTCGTAATTATATTTGTTTGTCAGTGCAGTGAACAAACCGTACGATACAGCACCCAAAGCACACATAAGTGCACCAAAAAGAGTTACCGAAAGAGTTGTCGTTGATGGTACAAACAGGTCTTTTGCAGTTACAATGGCAATACCCAAAAATGAAACTGCGATGGCTATACCTTTTCTCGTTGTCATTTTTTCCTTGTTTATCAGACAAGCAAACACTACACTCATAATCGGCCACAGATAGTTAATTATAAACGCCTGTGATGCACTCGGCAATATATCTGTACCGGCATAGTAAAACACATAATATAAGAATGTACCCGGTAATCCCGCAAAAAGAACCATCAGATAATCTTTCAGCTTAAACTTTTTCAGCTGTTTTATAATTCCCGTAGCAGAGTTAAGAATAATCAGCATCAGACTGCCAAAAAAAGAACTTGCCCATAAAACCTGAAAGTTATTAAACTGACCAAGCAAAAGTTTTGAAACAACTGCAATGGTTGACCACATAAAAATTGTCACACCTGCATATATGTAAGGAATATGTTGTTTTTTCATATTATAAACCCTTTATCTTTCGTATTCACATTTACCATTGATAAATGTCTGACAGACATTTAAATCTTTATCAAGAATAACCAAATCTGCAAATTTGCCGATTGCTATGCTTCCTATTTGTCCGTCAAGTCCGAGTGTTTTTGCAGGATTTAACGACGCCATTTTTGATACTTCCTCAAGCGGTATTCCGCTTGATACAAGGTTTTTAACGCCATCAAGCAAAGTTCTTGCACTTCCTGCTATCGTACCGTCAGCAAGACGTACAACACCGTCTTTTATATATCTTTTAACACCGTTTACTTCAAATTCTGAAATGTCAAGGCCTGCTGCAGTTCCCGAATCGCTTATCATATTGATTTTATCAGCACCCTTGATTTTATATATCATTTTTATGATTGCAGGATGCAGATGTATATAATCGCATATAACCTCACATTTTACACCGGAGTTTTCAAACACTGCACCAAGTATTCCCGGTTCACGGTGGTTTATCGCACGCATTGCGTTGAAGGTATGAGTAAGCTGTGTTGCACCGGCATCTATTGCCTCCTGTGCCGTTTCATAGTCTGCATCCGTATGCCCCATTGAAACAACAAGACCTTTTGATTTTGCATAACGTATAAAGTCAATACTGCCATCATTATCGGGTGCTATAGTTATAAGTTTTAGCATACCCTTGCCTGCGTCTATCATTTTATCAAGCTTATCATTATCAGGCTCAAGGATATATCCAGGACTCATTGCACCTTTTTTACTCTTGCTCAAAAAGGGACCTTCTGCATGTATTGCAACTATCTTTGTACCTTTGCACTTTTCTGAAAGAACAGTGGCACGTTCTATCTGCTGTAAAATCCCAGTAAACTCAACGGTGTCTGTTGTAATAGCCATTGATGTTACACCCTGTGATGCTTCAAATTCTGTTATTTGGTTATGGTCACCCACCGCATCGTCTATTCTGATTCCGTGCGCACCGTGTATGTGTGTATCAATAAACCCCGGCAGAATGTACTTACCCGAACAATCAAGCGTTTCATCACCTGAAAAGTCTGATCCTATTCCTGTGATTTTATCGTTTTCTATTCGTATATCAAGCTCTTTTAAGCTGAAATTTTCATCCATTACAAGTGCGTTTTTAAGTATCATTTCATTTCTCCCTACCGAGTTTATTTATAAAGATAAAATCCGTTTCCTTTTATGCGCTGTGATTCAGAGAATACTATAAATGCTGTCGGGTCAATCTCAAGAATTTTTCGCTGAAACTCTTCCGCTTCGCTTTCTTTAAGTGCACAGAAAAGCATTTTCTTTTCTGTGTTTGTATACGCACCCTCTACATCAATAATTGTTACACCTCTTGGCGATGTTGTTACAAGTTTTTCTGCAATTTCCGCACCTTTGTCCGTTATTACAAAAGCAAGACGAGAAACATTGAGCTTGCTTATGATAAAGTCAATCGAAAAACTTGATATAAAAAGCGCAATTACGCCATATAGTATAAGCTCAATATTACGGAATATAAAATACGAAACAAGTATTATTATTCCGTCAATAAACAACAGCATTTTTCCGATTGGAACAAAACTCATTTTAAGCTGAACAAGTCTGCCTAAGATATCTGTTCCGCCGGTTGAAGCGCCTGCGGCAAAACTCATGCCTATACCCAGACCGTAAAGAACACCACCGAATATTGGTGCAAGGATAAGGTTTTCCGTATATATGGGAATAAGTGTAAATATTTCCGTAAATATTGATAATAACGATGCACCTAACAAGGTTTTAAACACAAAGTTTTTACCGAGAAGTTTAAAGCCTATAAGCAAAAACACAAGGTTTATTGCAAAGAAGCTCACACCGGGTTGTATCTTAAGCGTATGATACAATATCGTTGAGATACCCGAAGCACCGCCTCCGACAATTTTATTCGGAGTAAGAAACACACCTATGGCGAAACCAGTTATCATTGTTCCTAAAATAGTAAGCAAAATTGATTTTGATTTTTTCATTCTGTTTTCCTCTTTAATTGTAAATTCTTCAACATTATACCACAGTGTTTCACCAAAATCAACTGTTCTCTGCAAAAAAAGAAAAAACGGGAAATTTTTCGTATTTTTTGAGAAAAAATAAAACTCCGACAAGCGGAGAATTATTTTTTAGGTCTGATTTGCTTTAAGTAAAACCTTGCATACATAAACATCGATGCAATTATCGTTGTAAGACATATTACCGACATAACATTTACTGCAACAGCCGGAATATCGGGAACAACTATCAATATAACAATTGTGGCATATATTATTACGGTATTAAGTTTCCCGTACCATTTTGCACTGTTAACAAGATCTTTTCGCTTGATTACTATGTAGCCCATAAATGCAAGAGTAATCTCCTTTAAGAAGAACAAACACACTATGAACATAATGATCTTATACCGCATTGCAAGACATATAAACAACGTCCACTGCGTAAGCTTATCTGCAAACGGGTCAAGGATTTTACCAAGATCGGATACCATATTAAATTTTCTTGCTACAAATCCGTCAACTATATCCGTAAGTCCCGAAACGAGCAGGATGAGTATCGCCGCAGTATAGTTTTCTTTAAAATTATACAACCACACTATAAGCGGTAAAAGCAAAATACGAAATACAGTCAACAGATTCGGTATTGTCATTATCTCTTCTTTTTTAAATATCCTGAGCATTCTTAACTCCTCCAAATACCGATACATCCGTATCAATATAACATCCAACGGATATTATACCACAAAATTCCATATATTTCAAGAGTTTTTGTGTAGAAAAAGGCATCTTACGAAGCCATTTTTAACTATAGCGCTGTATTGCACGGACACAGCATTTTCTGACTGAGTCCTCGGTCATTTGTCCGAGTTCATCCGCTATCATATGCCACGATTTGCCGTTTATGTACCGTTCGGTAAGACAGTCTGCAGCATAGTCATTATCTACACCATTTATAAAACATGTCACAGTTTTTGTAAGTTCCAGATAGCGTTTGTTCTCCTCCTCTGTAAGCATGTCACCCGATTTTATACGCCGTGTCATTTTATATACTTCTTTAAGTGTGTTTTTCATATAAAATCCTCCTTATCTGCGCTTTCTCCAGCCCGCCCAGAATTCTGCTTCGGTTTTAAAAAACGGACATTCACCGCATAAATTGCTTTCACTGTTTTCACGATTGTAAAAATCTCTTAAAGCAGAACACGATATTCTTCTCGTTCCGGTAGTACAGAAATGACAGTTTCGTCTGCGTCCCAATTCGTCCTTGTATTCCATAAATATCTCCTCCTATAATGCGTAAATATAATTATTGCGTACGCTTTCAAGTATAAGCTCATCAGCGTACTCATGGCAGTCCATACAATACACGGCACCATCAATATGATAATAAGAATCGTCCCTTATGAGTGTTCCTCCGCACCGGTCACACCGCATATGGGTTATCACCATATCCTCACCGTAGTTGCCCGTTCTGTACCTGTCAATCCGCTCTCTGAACCCCGGACTTCCTATTCGGTAAATCATAGTATCAACTCCCTTCCACTGCACCGCTTTTGCGATTGCAGGGATATAATACCACACATTAGTGCTATTGTCAAGGACATTTATGGGACTTTAATTGCACATTCGTGTAACTTTCTGTTGACTTTTGTGTATTCCTGTGATAAAATGTACACAGAAACCAACATAGGAGGGATATAGTATGTTCTGGCTGAAAAAACTACGTGAATTCAAGGCAGAAAACAATATTACTTATAAGCAAATAGCAGATAAAACCGAAATAGCACTAACCACTGTTGAAAAATTATTTTCGGGAAGAACCAAGGATCCGAAACTGAATATGATAACAAAAATTGTAACTGCTCTTGGGCACACTCCGGCAGAACTTGTTTCCGGGGATAATACAGTTTTTTCACTTACAGATTTTGAAAAGGAACTGATGTTTGAAATACGAAAACTTGACAAGCGAGGAAAAGAACGCATTTGCGATACCATAAAGTCAGAGATTGATCGTATAGAAGCGCAAAGGAACATGGCCCGGCAAAGATACAGCCGTATTTATTACGACTTCCCTGTTTCTGCCGGCACAGGAGAGTTTCTTGATAACCGTACCGCAGTTATTGCAGAGCTTTCCGAAGAGCCGCCGAGAGGTACTGATTATATTCTGCGCATCTCCGGAGACAGCATGGAACCGATATACCATAGCGGTGATTACGTCTATGTAAACAGCTGCGAAACCGTTGATTTCGGAGAGGTAGGAATTTTTGTTGCGCAAGGCAATGTATACATGAAAGAATATACACCAAAAGGATTAAAATCATTCAATACCGAATATAAGCTTATCAAAGGCAGTTCTGATATACGGTGTCTTGGAAAGGTTATCGGTAAATTACATGGAGAAATAGAAATACCGCACACCATGTAGGTGTGCGGTATTTTTTTAATATCTTGCGTTTTCAACGAAGAATTCATCTTCGTCCATTACTTTATAGAAATCATATGAGTATTCTGAGAATCTCGGTCCTTCCACATACTTTAAATATGTAAGTTTTACCTTGTCATATGAGTCTTTACTAAATACTATACGGCATCTGTCGCCCGGGTGCTTCTTTGTCTCATCCTTGACCTTGAAGATTACACCGGCATATGCACCGTCTGCAAAATTACATTCCTGATATACCTTCTTAACTGCCTCACAGAAATTAGCCGGTAGATTTTCGTCTACTGCAACATCAATTTCAATAACAGGTGTGTTTCTTCTGCTCGGTGAGAATGACATTTCATAGCCCATGTCTGCAACTTTCTTGATCATTTCGTTGTCATAATCATTCTTTGCATCATAGCCCCACTCAATTTCATCATCGATTAATTTATCACCGTCATAATGATTAATCTGTATATCCATATCAGCGTCGCTATCAAGAGCTATATATACATAATCATCTGATGCAGTTGCAATGAAGTTAAGTACATCTGTATCATCACTTGTTAACTTATCATCACCTGTGAACAGGAAGTTTTCAAAGATAAGAACGCTATCATCTGTCATATTCGAAAGATCTGCACTTGCAACATTAACATCGTTAATTACAAGGTATACCGGTTTCGCTTCGCCGTCGTCAACAACTTCTTTTTCTTCTTCTTCGCTTCCCATTCTGTCAATTGCTAAATCTAAAGCATCTGACCTTGTCATTGAATAGCCTTCAAATAGCTCTGCCTTTGACTCACTGAATGTTACCTGAAGAGCAGGAGCACCGTTATGGTCATCCAATACTTCCATTTCTCTTACGTATGCATCCATATCCTTGAACTGAGTAAACAACTGAACATCTGATGTACCGAATATCATACGTCCAAAATCAGCACTCATCTTTTCCGGAGATATTTTAAGCACGATTGTACTCATATCCACACCCTTGTATCCAATTGCATAAGGTGTATTAAGTGCGTCAATTCTTGCTTTGACTTTATCTAGGTATTCTTCATATTCTTCTGCACTCATATATGAGAGAGTATAATCACTGGGTGTCCATTCATAAGTAACCGCATCTCCATCTATGCTTGCTTCCTGATTTTTACCCATTGAAGTAGACTCTGTCTCCCATTCGGGTTCAGCAATAAGGTTCACCTCTAGTCCACGCTCAAATCCCTTATTTTCAAGGATACTGAGAATAAGTTCAGCATTTGCTTTGGACTGTGCCTGCGGACTTACAATATAGAATTCCTTACCTTCTTTGCCCTTTACAGGAATAATATCTGCAAACTTGTTCTGTGAAACCAGTTCATAATCAGACGACTTTACACAGTCAGTTGCACATACAAGTGTATTCTCATATTCATACGCATCCTTAGACTCTTCTTCAATCTTTGCACCGCATTCTGCTGTTACTGTTACGTATATAACGTTAATATTACCAGCCGGGATTGACTTGAATGCTTCAATATTTCCTTCCGAGAACTTATCCTTATTCTTCTTAACGAAATCATCCTTATCTACTTGCTTTAGCTCAACAGATTTAATGTCGTCACGGCTTATCAATTCGAATGATGTGTATGTACCACCCATCATCATTGCCTGTGTTCCGTTACTTTCAAGAAGCTTGATGTTGTGAGAACGTTCTTCCAATGTTGAACCTAACATAGATTTATTGATTTCAAGAACGATCTTCTCTTCATCTGAACTGATTTCGAAATCTTCACCTAAAATCTTAACACGAGCTTCAATTATTTCTGCCATATCTGCAAGATCATCTTCACTGCATTCAGCGTCCGGATACATTTCCATTATATATGTACCGTCGTCTAATATCAGTTTTTTGCCGTCAGGCGTTACGTATGTCTCGCCATCGCCACCAAATATATTTGGTAAAATAAATGCGCAAGCAGCACCTATAATAACTACAGCCGCAGCTATAATACCTATTAAAAGACCAATCTTTTTCTTTGACTTCGCAGTTTCAGGTTTTTTAGCAGTCGGGACTGCAGACGGTATTTCTGAAACAGTTGCACTTGGTGTTGATACAAACTCTGCCGCCTCAGGAGCAACAGGTGCGTTTGTTGTGTATACCTGTTCCGGCTCTCTTGGTGCATTTGTTGCATATGCCTGGTTTGAGGCCTGCTGGTTATTGTTGCTGTTAGTAGCATAAACCTTCGGCACAGAAACTGCCTGACCGCATTTCGGACAGAATTCTTCCTCTGCACTCATCTGCTGACCACAGTATGTACAGAACTTCATTTTGTTTTCCATAATTTATCCTCCTTTTTTAGCCCATGGCTATATCAGACAATGTAATTTTTGATAAAACGTCATAATATATCTCTATATTTACCGTTTCAAGCTTCTTCGACAGTTCTTCTTCGCTATATATGCCAAGTAGTTTTTGATTATACATAAGTGCATCTATATACTTGTTTATATAATCAATACTTGTTCCGTAGGTTTTCAGATAATTGCAATACTTACGGTAACCTATACCCATAGAATACTGCGTTCTGTATTCCAAACCTTCAAGTATATCAGCATCTGTAAGAGTTATTTCCTCTTTCTTTGCAACATCAATGCAACGATAAATGTTAATTGTAGTTGTTACTGCTTTAACGAGTTGTTCATTCAAAATCTTTTGGTCAGATAAATCAACGCCTTCATCAAAATTCACAGTATAGAGTGCATCTCCTAAAGTGATTTCTACATCGCCTGCTTTTGCAACCACATAGCTGTAAGCTTGGGGAATCTGCATATGCTCATAGAAAGCTCTGTAAAGCACGGTAGCAGCCTGAGCACGTGTCAATGAGTCTTTACCTCTTATTGTTCCGTCATCAAAACCATCTATTATTCCATTCGCAACTGCACTTGCTACATAAACCGCATTATTTTCTGATACAGTGTCTGAATCAGTAAATTTCTCGTCAAGCAAGTCTTTTGATACATCCTCTGAATATCCTATACATTTTGAAATAGCAGTTGCTACAACCTCACGTGTTGCAGGAGCTTCGGGATTAAACATACCATTCTCTGAATCAATGTAATCGCTTACAGCATTTACATATGGCAAATACCATATGTCTTCTTTTACATCGGTATATTTGTTTTCTCCGTCACTTTCTGCTCCGGTTATTACAGCGAGCATTTTTGCAAATTCTGCACGGGTAACTGTATTTTCAGGTAAGTATGTACCGTCGTCATATCCATCGATAATGGCTGATTTCATCATTTCGTCTATGTAATAATGTGCCCAATGCTTATATGCAACATCTGAAAAAGCTTTACGCTCAACAGATTCCATATACTTTTTCTCGATATCAAGACGAATCGTTCCGTAAAGAGTTTCGGGGGTTACCAAATCAGCTATACCATAATATTCGGTCATGTAATCATATTGAGTACCCCAATATGTTTCAAGCGACATATTATCGTACACTTCGCACATTGTTGTAGTATCGGTTATGTCTATTTCAAGTCCGTACATATCCTTGAACTCATCAACTGTAACATCAAGTACTTTGATTAAAGGCATTGCATACGATTTGAGTTCTGCAGCACGCTCTGTTTCCCATGCCGGAATATCTTCGTTAATAAGCATATACTTCTGATATTCTTCATATGACATACCATATGCATCAGCAGCTTCTCCGATTGAACGCTTTGTCATATCATAACACTCCACATCATACGCCGAAACACTCACAGAAGAAAGCATCAGAGTTGACATTATAAGAGCAATTACTTTTTTTCATAATTTAACCCTCCATAATCCTTTCAAGGTTATCAAGACCGATTTTCGCGTTCTCATGAGGGATTGACTCTGATATAATCGGAATATCCATATTGTTTTTCTTAAGCAGGTCGAATATAAGCTTGTAATTTAACATACCCTCGCCCGGAAGTACCATTTTTACTGCACCGTCTTCAATAACAAAGTCCTTTGCGTGGATTGCAACAATCTTCTTTCCCACAAGCTCAAACATCTCTGTTATCATCTTGTCCTGGTCTTTGTAGTTTTTCGCTGTTATATAGTTAACAGGGTCAAATATAGCTTTCATATTCTCTGAATCTATATCATTTATAAGTCTTGCAAGACGCTCGGGTGAATTTATAACAAATGCGTGAACACCCTCAACTGCAACATTAACATCATACTTTTCAGCCTCGTCTACAAGCTCTTTTATGTTCTTTAAAACGTATTGGTAGGCTTCTTCGGTATTGTTTGCATTATTACCTTCATCGTCGCAATAAACACCCGTTTCAGTACCAACCGCAATCGGTTTTAAGATTGATGCATAATGTATCTTGTCCTTGAACTTTTCAAGTGACACTGCAAGACTTTCCGGGTTTCTGTCCGATGGGTTTATGTAACTGCTCAAAATCGACAGTTTCATATCACCCAAATCATTTTTGATTTCATTTGCATATTCTTCGCTGAACTTACCGAGTGCAAATCCTTCTTTGCTTAAATCAAGTGCAAGCTGGATATACTCAAATCCGTACTCTCTTGCACAGTCGGCAATGTTTTTAAGACCTGTTGCGACAACGTCATGACCTCTTATTGATCTTTTCATTTTATTTCTCCTTTATTTACCGCTTAGTTGCGTTCTTGAAATATTTTGTGAAATCAACATCACGGTTCCCGTCAGAACCCAAAGAATATTCCATATCAAGCATTTCGTATTTTGCACCTGCAAGGTTGTTATAAGGCAAAAGCTCAACAGGACTGTCGCCTACAATTTCCGAAATTGCTTTCAGATTTTCCTCAGTATCCGTTATATCCGGAATCAACGGAACACGGAATATGTATTCTTTTCCGCTCTGCTTGAGATACTTGATATTTTCAAGAATGTTATCGTTATATACGCCGGTATATTTCTTGTGCAGTTCTCTGTCTGCAAGCTTAATATCCTGCATTATATAATCGAACTTATCTATTACTCTTTTATAAGTTTCCGTATCCGTATAACCGCTTGTCTGTATAGCTTTATGCATATCAGGCAAAGCATCTGCCAATGCACATACAAAATCGCTCTGGATCATTGGTTCACCGCCTGAGATTGTCACTCCTCCGCCCGTTATCTTTAAAAAGTCCGCATTGGATTTAAGCTTGTCTGCAAGTTCTTCCACCGTCATTTCCTTGCCGGCAACCGTAAGGCATCCGTTTGCGCAAGCGTGAATACATCTGCCGTGTGCCTGACATTCCGGATGGTTACATCCTGCCTTACATCTTCCGCATTCAACACACAGTGCTTTTTTGTGCATTAACTGCGGTTTACCTGAAAGGCCCTCCGGATTATGGCACCATATACACCGAAGCGGACAGCCTTTCAAAAATACTGTAAAGCGTCCGCCCGGTCCGTCATGGATTGAAAACTCTTTTATGTCAAATATTATGCCCGTCATACCGTGTACTGCTGACGGCTCATAACGTGGTCCTGATATTCCTTATCAAGCTCTACAAAGTACGCACTCCAGCCCCAGATACGAACAACAAGCTGACGATATTTATCGGGATGTTCCTGTGCATCCTTCATAAGCTCTGTATTAACAGCATTAAGCTGCATCTGATGTCCGCCCATATCAACGTATGCCTTCACAAGTGCGGCTACCTTCTTAACACTCTCCTCGTCCTTGAACATTGAGCTTGCAAACTCAAGTGTAAGCGGTCCGCCGTTCATTGCACGTGACAAGTCAGGCTTTGTGAATGACTTGATGACTGATACCGGTCCGTTTATCTTTGCAATAAGACTTGCTGAATAGTTTGTACCGAATGCCTCGCCCTTAAGTCTTCCGTCGGGTGATGCACCGATTTCATCAGCGTGCCACAGATAGAACATTGCCGAACCTGCACCTGCTCTGTAGATACCGCCACGGCAGTTTACTCTGCCCTCAAGCTCGTCTGAGAACATTCCCAAAAGTACTACTGCGTGCTTATCTACCTCGTCGATATCGTTACCCATCTTCGGTGCTTCATAACGAACTATCGGCAATATTTCGCTGTGTTTTTCAAAGTTTGAATCAACGGCTTCGATAAGTGCCTCTTTTGAGATTGACTTATCGCCGTAAACATACTTTTCGATTACTGCGAGTGAGTCTGTTGCAGTTGCTATACCTGTACCGTGGATACCGAAGTTATTGTACTTGCATCCGTCATAGATACCGCCACGCATCATAACATTCATAAACGGTGACGGAACGAACCACAGGTTATCAAACTGTGCACAGATTTCATCACACTGTGTATGTATCTCTTCTCTGATTTTTACCATGAAATCATCAAATGTTTCACAGTTGATAAGGTCACGGTGCAAGCATATGTCAACTACCTTCGGGAATGACATTGCACCGATATTGTCAACATCACCGCCAACAGCCGGAATTATGAACTCCCAGCAAGCAGCTGTTACGTAGTTTCTTGCATCGGCAAGTTCATAGCCAAGCTTTACAAGTCCGTCAACAACCACGTCATCGTTTGAATACTGCGGGAAACCAAGTCCTGCCTTTGTAAGCTCACTTCCGAGCTCGTATATTCTCATCGGTGTGTTCTTGTTTACTCTGAGGTTGATTTTCGGGTCAATCAAAAGCAGGTTCTTGCTCGCCTTTAAGCAAAGCTCTGAAAGGAGATTGAATACTTCATTACCATCCTCGTCAACACCGCCAAGAGCCATACTCTGACCGTTGTCGCCCTGCTGAACGCCCACATACATATCACTGTCCTTGTTGAATGAGAGGAAGAAATTCTCAACCATTTCAAGTGCAGTTTCCTCTGTATAGAGTCCCTTTTCCATATCAGCCTTAAGGTACGGATACATATACTTGTCAAATCTTCCGACAGTGTTATGATAGTTACCCTCAAGCCAGAGTGAGAAATGGATTATTCTGAAAGACTGCAAAGCCTCGTGGAATGATGTTGCACCGTAACGTGGAACTCTTTCGAGTATCTTTGCAATATCGTCCTTACCCTCTTTTATTGCCGCTTCACGATAACGGTCAGTGAGGTCAAATATAGAATCAATCACACGCTTGCCGTATTCGTCTGCATCCTTACGCATCTCAACAAGACCTTTTTTGATTACTGTCTCGTAATCCGGCGAAAGGTTTGACATATATCCAAGCTCGTGGATATAATACTTTTCTCTGAACTCTGCCCACTCATCTTCTGTGAAGCAGTCAGGTATATTTTTAATAGTTCTTACAAAGCAGATTTTCTCATCCGGCAAAAATACAGGGGTTTCTTCTTTTGAAAGAATTTCAAAACGTCTTGTCATTCTCTCCTTCGGTGAAAGACCTTCTGCCTTAAACTGCGATGCAAGGTCAACATCAAAGTCTCTTCTGAACTTGTGATGTTCTCTGTTTACTATGTAATTTAATAGTTCTTTACTCATAATTTTTTACCACCTTTCTGCAAATATTTGGTTCTAATTGAATTATATCATATAGTACTCCAAAAAGCAAGTATCCGATGCAATTTTTTTGCATCGGATACAGAAGATTTTATTGTCATTTTATCAGGTTATTTATAATATAAGCAATTGCACTTTCATCGTTTGACGGAACCTGATGGTCTGCTGCTGCTTTTAATTTATCAACTCCGTTTGCGACTGCACAGCCGTGTGCGGCGTACTCTATCATTTCAAGGTCGTTCATATTATCGCCTACAGTGTAGATGTTTTCTCGCTTAATATCAAGAATTTCTGCAAGTTTTTGTACTCCGTAGCCTTTTGTCGCTCCCGTTGCTACCATATCAAGATAGTACTTTCCGCTTCGTGTTACATAGCCTTTATCGTACTCTTTGCGATATATCGGTTCGAACTTATCAAGCTCTTTATCATCACCTATTATGAGCGCTTTTGTCCAGGGTTTGTCCCAGATTTCGTCCGGCATATGAAATGTCACCGCATAGTTCTTGTCTCGCAGACGGTCTGTTTCAAAACACTCACGAAGAATGAAAATATGCTCGTCTGAATATATTTCAAGTCCGAACTGCGGTTGTGTTTCATACACTTTACGGATTGCATTTTTCCGTTCTTCCTCTATGGTCTTTTCATAGAGAACTTCTTCTGTATCAAAAGAATACAGCATTGCACCGTTATATAGTATTGCAGGTGCGTTTATTCCGATTTCGTCAAGAAAGTTCCCTACTGCGGCAATTATTCTACCGGATGCCACACTGAATTTTCCGCCCTCGGAGGTGAAGTATTTTATAGCATTGTAATTCTCCGCCGAAACCTCACGTTTTGAATTAAACAGAGTTGCGTCCATATCTGAAACAAGAAGTTTTCCGTCAAATTTACCCAAAGTCTTTGCTCCTTTAGCTGTCTTTACGCCATACCATTTTATTTACAACGCCGGTATAGCTCTGAATAAGCTTTACAACCTTTGTTGATACATTTTCATCTGTGTAGTCGCCTACAGGAATACCGTAGTCGCCGTTTTCGTTCATCATAACTGCAGTATCAACTGCCTGAAGAAGTGACTTTTCATCAATTCCTGCAAGCACAAAGCATGCCTTATCAAGTGCCTCAGGACGTTCTGTACTTGTTCTTATACATACTGCCGGGAACGGTTTACCAACACTTGTGAAGAAACTGCTTTCCTCAGGCAATGTTCCGCTGTCTGATACTACTGCAAATGCGTTCATCTGCAGGCAGTTATAGTCATGGAATCCCAAAGGCTCGTGCTGTATTACACGCTTATCAAGTTTGAATCCGCTCTTTTCAAGTCTGTTACGGCTTCTGGGATGGCACGAATAAAGTATCGGCATATCATACTTTTCAGCCATTTTGTTTATAGCAGTGAACAGGCTTGTAAAGTTCTTTTCTGTATCTATGTTCTCCTCACGATGTGCCGAGAGAAGAATATATTTACCTTTTTCAAGTCCGAGACGTGAGTGGATGTCGCTCTTTTCAATATTTTCAAGGTTATTATGCAAAACCTCTGCCATCGGTGAGCCTGTTACATAAGTACGCTCTTTCGGGAGTCCGCAGTCTGCAAGATAGCGTCTTGCATGCTCGGAATATGCAAGGTTTACATCCGATATTATATCCACTATTCTGCGGTTTGTTTCCTCCGGCAAACATTCGTCCTTACAACGGTTTCCTGCTTCCATATGGAAAATCGGAATATGAAGTCTCTTTGCTCCGATTACCGACAGACAGCTGTTTGTATCGCCTAATACCAAAACTGCATCGGGATTGATTTCAACCATTAAATCATATGACTTTGCAATGATATTACCCATTGTCTGACCGAGGCTGTCGCCTACTGCGTTAAGATATACATCAGGTTCCTCAATCTGCAGGTCCTTAAAGAATACACCGTTTAAGTTATAGTCATAGTTCTGTCCGGTATGTGCCAAAACTGTATCAAAATATTTTCTGCACTTATTGATAACCGCTGCAAGACGGATAATTTCCGGGCGTGTACCCACTATTATAAGTAATTTGAGTTTTCCGTTATTTTTAAACATTTTTATACCTCCTCAAAGAATGTGTCAGGTTTTTCAGGGTTGAAGCATTCATTACACCACATAAGCGTTACCAAATCCTCTGTGTCTGACAGATTTATGATATTGTGAGTATAACCGGGTATCATATCGACAACCGTTATCTCATCGCCCGAAACTTCATAGTTTACTATCTCGTCCGAGCCGATTCTGCGTAACTGTATCAAACCGTGACCTTTTACAACAACAAACTTTTCATTTTTTGTATTGTGCCAGTGCTGACCTTTTGTGATGCCCGGCTTTGAAATATTTACACTCATCTGACCTCTGTCAAGGGTTCTTATAATCTCTGTAAAACTACCACGTGCATCGGTGTTCATTTTGAGCTTATACGAAAAATCTGTTGGTTCAAGATATGAAAGATATGTTGAATAAAGCTTTTTAGAGAATGAACCCTCTGTCATATCAGGGACAGATAAATCCTTTCTGCTTTCTTTAAAACTATAGAGCAAATCCACAATCTCACCAAGTGTTATTTTATGTTCTACAGGAACTTTGCAGTAGTCACCATCTCTATTTTCTGTGTCCCCTAGTGCGTTTATAAGCTCGTCCACAACATCGTCTATATAAACAAGTGTCATCATATGATTACGGTCATTTACCGTTATCGGCAAATCGTGTGATATGTTATGACAGAATGTTGCAACTGCACTGTTATAGTTTGGTCTCGACCATTTGCCGAACACATTCGGCAATCGGTACACGAATGTTTTTACACCGTTTTCTTTGCCGTATGTAAATATCAGATCCTCACCTGCTTTTTTTGATTTTCCGTACGGATTATCAAGCGCCGCCTGAATTGATGATGTTATAAGTATTGGCGATTTGTTTTCATTTTTCTTCAGGCTTTCAAGCAAAGTTGAAGTGAATCCGAAATTCCCTTCCATAAACTCTTTTTCATCTTTCGGACGATTCACGCCTGCAAGATGGAATACAAAATCACATTCCTTTGTATATGTATCAAGCAGTGTCGGATCAATATCAACATCATATTCAAATATAGTGATGTTGCTGTCTATATTTCGTGTCTTGTCCTTACCGTCACGCACGCATTTTAGTGCCTCAACAAGGTTTCGTCCGACAAAACCTTTAGCACCGGTTATAAGTATTTTCATATTATTTCCCTTTATAGTCCTATTTGTTTTTTCAGAGCAACTATTGCCTTTCCGGTTTGCATATCTCCGCTTTCCAAATCATTTGCAACATCACGGATAACGTCACGTCGTTTTATTATTGCCCTTATTGCTCTGTGAATACGGCAGAACGGTAATAGCCATTTATGTTTTTTAAGGATCGGATAACGTACCGCCATTGCATCGTACGGTGCAAAAAACATTGATTTGTATTTACCAAACTTTGCCGCTTGCACAGATTCCGTATTGCCTGCTGCCTCTGCAAGTGCAGTAGATTTTTCTTGCTCCACTGTACCTACCCAACCACTCCGGACAACATACAATGCCATTGCCCGTATGGTTTCATCAGCATCCTCGTTTTCAAACCAATAACTGCACAATTTTCTTGTATTTTCTTCAAACTCATAAAGATTGGCAAGCTTCAGTTTTTCATTAAGATAATCCATATTGAATCTATCACTGTACTTTTTGTATATGAGCCACATATCCAAAAATGCACGTATGCCAATACCAGCATATTTCATATGTTTTGCCGTATGTGCAAGGTTGTACAAATAAAAATCTTCATCTGACATTTTGAGTTCACAAGATTCTGTTTTGATCAAACGTTCCGGAATTTTATTGCATTCCGTCTGCCACGGGTGGTTGTTCTGTATCAGAACAGGGTGTATTTCACACATTGCAACCTTGTCGGCGATATATTCATCATGCTCATCCGTGTCGGTATATGAAAGTATCTCAAAGCCCAAGCCAAGCATTATATCCTTTGCTTTTTTCGAGTTTTCTCTGCCGAGATATATATCAAAATCTGCCGACTGACGCATATCCTCCGACGGATACAATTTCACAAGCTCCCTACCCTTTAAAACAAGGTAGTCCATACCATTTTGTGCGAATGCATTTTCAACTTCTTCAAGATAGTACTGTTGTGTTGCACTCACAAATACCGAACGGTTATAGCGTTCGGACAGTGTTTTTTGAGTTTCCTCTGAAAGCCTGTCCCCAATCGTGAGATATACTATGTTTTCCAGCTTATGAAATGCACAGAACCGCAAAAACTCACGCTCGTTGATGCCATCAGGCATTGCATCGGGCGTTTGCCCATCTATTGCTTTTTTTAATATGTGTACAAGATAGTCGGTATAAAGTTTTATATCCATCAATCTCTCCTGTTATATAAATCTATATATTCTTTGAATCTATCGTGTTTATTATAAAGGCGGTTTGCCCGTTCAATGCAATCAGCCGAACGGTCATGTCCGTTACAGATTTCTTTCACAGCCTGATAAACAGCATTTATATCGCCTTTTTCAACTGAAATGCCCGTTTTTTCATCTATCGCCTCAGGGCTTCCACCGGTATTGAATGTAACAACCGGTGTTCCGCACGCCAAAGCCTCCAGATTAACCGTCGGAAATGTATCTTCAAGCGTAGTGTTTACATACACATCACTTGCTGTAAATATCTTTGCAAGTTCACTGTGAGGCTGATAGCCAAGACCGATTACGTTGTCAGGTATTTTGCTAATGTCGGATTCATTGAGCCCGACAAGCACAAGCTTGTAATCATCATCTAATATTTTTGCAAGTTCGATAAATCCGCCAAGCTTCCCTTTTGGGATTCCGAGTATTATTTTTTTGTTGTTTAAATTATTCTTGTCCCTGAAATCACTCTTAGTGGGCTTAAAAACATCAAGGTCAATTCCGTTATAGATGACCTTTATGGGGTATTTATTCAAAAATGAATGTTTAGTAAGCTCCGCAAGCCATTTACTCGGAGAAACTATCGTTACATCATCAAGTGCTGTAAACAGTTCTTTTTTTCTGTTATAGAGTTTTTCTGATTTGTCAAAAAACCAGCTGTATTGTTTTCTCTGCGGGCAATCCGCACACTGTGTCTGCCATTTGTTGCACCCGATACTGTCAAAATGCATACAGTAACCTGTAAAAGCCCAGCAATCATGGAATGTCCATATAGCACGCACACCTGTTCTTTTCAGATATTTAAAAACAATTGAAAGATTGAAATCATGACTGTGTATGTTATGCAAATGCACTATATCAGGTTCAATTTTTTTTAAAAGTCTGATTAATTTAAAAGTCGATAGATACGAATTAAAACCATAATTGCCAAATATTAAAGCTATCACAGCATTAATTCGCCTATAAAAAGTAGTGGAGTATTTAGTGCCTAAAGGATGTGTATAATTTCTGCAAGTGTACAGAATATAATTTTCAATACTATTCTTAGAAAGCATATCACTTATCTGAACAGTAATGCCGCCGGTACTGCCAATACCGCAAACTGAATTAAGCTGTACTATCTTCATATTTCCATCCTTCCCGAATTTTATTTAAATAATTCTATCAGTTCCGTTAATCGTTTTTCTTTAGCAAATTCTTTGCCACGATTACACGCTTTTTTCGCATAACTTTGTCGCAAATCTTCACTGCAAATCATATTTTTAATTGCATTATATAATTCTTTGTCATTATTTTCGGTTACAATTCCGTAGTCCGATTCACCCAAAATCTCCTTCATACCGGCACAATCGGATACAACTATGGGTTTCCCAAGAATGACTGCTTCAGTTACAACAGTGCTGTAGCCTTCTGCACGTGACGGAAAAACCAATAAATCTGCACTTTGCATATATTTATACGGATTGTCACAAAAGCCAACGAATGTAACACAGTCACTGAGTGAGTTGTTATTTACGTAAGATTCAAGTTCTGGGCGCTTTGAACCGTCACCAATAAGTAATAATTCGCAATTTATATTTTCTTGCCTTAAATTTTTTATAATAGGAAGCAAACGATCATATCCCTTTTGATTTTCGAGCCTTCCTACAGAAGCAATACGGAAAATATCAGTTTTTTCCACACTTTCAGTAGCTTTTTGTTTAATTGCTTCATCATCAAGAATATTATACTTTACAACCAGATTATCTGTTATGCCAAACCGTTTTATAAACATTTCTCTTACATTTTCAGAAACACATACAATCTTATCGAACTTTTTATAACATGCAATATGCTTTTGCATGTTTTTATGCACCCGCTCCAAACCGAATGTATTGTATAAATCAATATGAACCCACGTGTATTTTTTTGATTTTTTATTCGACGAAGCAGCTATTATTTTTGTAGGTACACCTTCTAAAAATGCAACTTCATAATCGTAAGTATTACCAATGAATAGTCTATGTATTAAATGAGGCGAAAAAACGAAACTTACCAATCCGGCAAATATTCTTTTCAGAGTTTTATTTTTGAACCCGACAATAGTTTTGTAGTGTACTTTGTCATCTAATCTGTTAAAGAATACACCTGAATCAATAACTGTTTGTAAGGTTATATCATATCCACTTGATGATAACGAATTTACCACATCAATAAGAACACGTTCTGCCCCACCACTGTTTAATGTGTTTATAAGAAAAAGTATTTTTTTCATTATTTCTCTAATTTCATTATTTCTCTAATTCTTCACGGATATATGCAAGCGATAAAAGCTTTTCTTTTACTTGCTCAACATCGAGTAAGTCCGTATTATTTGAGTTAAACTCTGTAAGTGTATTTCTGTTCTCGTCGCCTTCTTTGAAGTATTTATCGTAGTTCAAATCACGTTTATCAGCCGGAACACGGTAGAAATTACCCATATCTATTGCATTTGCACATTCCTCGTTTGTGAGAAGTGTTTCATACATCTTCTCTCCGTGACGGATACCGATTACTTTGATTTGTGTTTTGTTTTCTTTATCAAACAACTCACATACTGCCTTTGCAAGTACCTCAATAGTACAAGCCGGAGCTTTCTGAACCATTATATCGCCACTCTCAGCATTTTTAAATGCATAAAGCACCAAATCAACCGCTTCTTCAAGTGACATTATAAAACGTGTCATAGACGGCTCTGTGATAGTTATATCCATGCCGTTTCTTATCTGTTCAATCCAAAGCGGAATAACCGAGCCACGTGAGCACATAACGTTGCCATAGCGTGTACAACATATGCTTGTCTTATCAGGCGATACTGTTCTTGACTTCGCAACAACAACCTTCTCCATCATTGCCTTTGATGTACCCATAGCATTCACAGGATATGCCGCCTTATCAGTAGAAAGGCATATAACATTTTTTACTCCCTCATCTATTGCGGCTGTAAGCACGTTATCAGTACCCAACACATTAGTTTTTACTGCTTCAACAGGGAAAAACTCACATGACGGCACCTGCTTTAATGCCGCTGCATGGAAAATATAATCAACTCCATGCATTGCGTTTTTAACGCTCTGCAAGTCACGCACGTCGCCTATATAAAACTTGATTTTATTACTTGCCTCAGGATACTTTAACTGATACTCATGGCGCATATCGTCCTGTTTCTTCTCATCACGAGAGAAAATGCGTATTTCTGCTATATCAGTTTCAAGGAAACGATTCAGTACTGCATTTCCAAAGGAACCTGTTCCGCCGGTGATTAGTAATGTTTTATTTTTGAACATCAGATCTTCTCCCTCTCATCATACATTTTCTTATAGTATTCCATATACTCGCCACTGATTATTTTTTCCCACCATGGCTTGTTTTCAAGATACCAGTTGACTGTCTTTACGATACCGTCGTCAAATTTAGTTTCGGGAAGCCAGCCAAGCTCATTATGAATCTTTGTCGGATCAATTGCATAACGCATATCGTGACCTTTTCGGTCTGCAACATATGTTATAAGATTTTCCGGCTTGTCAAGAATTTTTAAAATCGTCTTAACTATGTCAATATTGGCTTTTTCATTGTGTCCGCCGATGTTATATACCTCGCCTACTTTTCCGTTATGGATTATGAGGTCGATAGCTTTACAGTGGTCCTCAACATAAAGCCAGTCGCGCACATTAAGTCCTTCGCCATATACAGGCAACGCCTTGTCATTCAGTGCATTTGCTATCATAAGCGGAATAAGCTTTTCCGGAAAATGATACGGACCGTAGTTATTTGAACATCTTGAAATCGTCACCGGCAAACCGTAAGTTCTGTGGTATGCCTGAACAAGCAAATCCGCACTTGCTTTTGATGAGCTATACGGGCTTGATGTATGTATCGGTGTTTCTTCTGTGAAGAACAAGTCCGGTCTGTCAAGCGGTAAATCGCCGTAAACCTCGTCAGTTGAAACCTGATGGTAACGTTTGATTCCGTATTTACGACACGCATCCATAAGCACCTGTGTGCCCAAAATATTGGTGATGAGAAACACTTCAGGATTTTCTATTGAACGATCAACGTGCGACTCAGCTGCAAAGTTTACTACTATATCGGGCTTTTCTGTTTCAAACAGTTCATAAACAGCTGTTCTGTCTGCAATATCCGCCTTTACAAACGTAATCTTGTCCATAACCGGTTCAAGTGTTTCAAGGTTTCCGGCATATGTAAGCTTATCAAGCACTATCAGTTTATAGTCAGGATGCTTATCAAGCATATGATATACAAAATTTGCACCAATGAATCCGGCACCACCAGTAATCAGAATTTTCATTTTTCTCCCTCCGTAATGGATAGAATGTACTGACCATAATCAGTCATTTTAAGTTCTTCTCCTATTTTTCTCAACTCATCAGTTGATATAAAACCTCTGCGCCATGCAATTTCTTCTATGCATGAAACGTACAACCCTTGAACAGACTGTACCGTCTGCACAAATTGGCTTGCCTGAAGCATTCCCGACGGTGAACCTGTGTCAAGCCACGCCACACCTCTGTCAAACAACTGAACTTTAAGCTCTCCAAGTTCAAGATATGCGTTATTCACCGCAGTTATTTCAATTTCACCGCGCGCTGATGGTTTAACGTTTTTTGCTATCTCAACAACTCTGTTGTCGTAAAAATAGAGTCCCGGAACAGCATAATTGGATTTCGGATTTTGCGGTTTTTCTTCAATAGATACCACGTTACGTTCATCATCAAATTCAACAACACCAAATGCTCTCGGATCCTTTACGGGATATCCGAAAATAGTTGCGCCCCTGTTGTTTTCTATCGCATCATTTAATATTCTCGTAAAGCCACGGCTATAAAAAACATTATCACCCAGAACAAGACACACACTGTCATCCCCAATAAAATCTTCACCTATTATGAATGCATCAGCAAGGCCTCTGGGCTTGTCCTGAACTTTATACGTAATTCTTATTCCCATCCTTTTGCCATCACCTAAAAGTCTTTCATACACAGGTGTATCTTCAGGTGTGGAAATAATAAGAACATCTTTTATTCCTGCAAGCAATAAAGTAGATAACGGATAGTATATAAGGGGCTTGTCGTATATGGGCAAAAGCTGTTTTGATACTGCTTTTGTCATAGGATAAAGTCTTGTTCCCTTACCACCGGCTAAAATAATACCTTTCATTTGTTCTTCTCCTTTTATTTCAGAATAATATCACAAATTCTGTCAACATCATCCAGTGCCAAATCTGCATACAATGGCAAAGTCAAAACTTTTTCTGATGCGTCCTTTGCTACGGGTGTTGGTTGAATTTCAAACCTGCCCTTATAGCATTCAAATTCACTTGTTATCGGGTAAAAATACTTTCTTGCAAATATTCCGCTTTCTCCAAGTATTTGAGCAACATCTTCACGGGATTTGCCAAACGTTTCTTTATCAAACAACACCGGAAGATAGGCATAGTTATGCGTAACACCATTCTGTTCCTGCCAGACAGTAATGCCACCAACTCCCGATAAACGTTCCTGATATCTTTTTACGACTTTCTTGCGTTTCTCAAGTTCTGCATCAATATGACGCAGGTTACATAGTCCCATTGCCGCCTGAAATTCGTTCATTTTGGCATTTCCTGCAACTTCCGGATAGTCCTCGCCGCACATACCGAAATTCTTCTGTATTTGCAGTATATCTGTCAGTGTATCATCAGCATATGTAACACATCCACCCTCGATGGTATTGAATACCTTTGTAGCATGGAAACTGAACATTGATGCATCACCATATTCGCCTATGCCTTTATTCCCCACTCTTACGCCAAAAACATGTGCCGCATCATATATAACCTTTAAGTTATGTTTTTTTGCGATTCTTTCAATCGCCTCAACATCACATACATTTCCGTAAACGTGGACAGGTATTATTGCCGATGTCTTTTCTGTTATTAAGCTTTCAATTTTTGTTGTATCTATTGTGAAATCATCCGGATTTACATCACAAAACACAGGAGTAAGTCCATTCCTTACAATTGCCTGCGTGGTTGAGGCAAATGTAAATGGTGTCGTTATTATCTCACCTGTAAGTTTCATCGCGGCAATTATCGCTTCAAGTGCAAGATGACCGTTTGTAAAAAGTGACACATTGTTACAGGTAAGATATTTGCAAAGTTCGTCCTGCAATCTATTGTGCTTTTCACCCATATTAGTGAGCCATCTGGTGTCCCACAAGTCTCTGATTTCTTCTATGTACTCCTCAAAATCAGGCATCGAGGAGCGTGTTACATTTATCATTTTCTATTCCTCTTCAAAAATCACTTTTTGTCAGTTGACAAACCTTTTTCCTTTTTCATATACATCGCAATAAGCCCCATTATAACAGAAACAGACGCCAAAGCTATAATCCACGTATATGCATGCTTGTACAAAAATACAGCTATTGCTTCACCGGTAGAACCTCCTATAATCAAAGCCATAATAAAGAGAATTAACGGCACTATTCCGGTAAAAAATGCAATTGTCATAGTTATACCATATATCTTATTGAAAATATTATAAAGTTTTTCACGCATAATCTCTCTACCTCCTTATCCTATAAGTCCCCATACAGGAATCCATTCAAGCATTATAACAACCGACAATGCATAATGCAGAAGAATCCATATAGCACAGTTCTTTAAGGTTGGTTTCAGTTCTGCCTCGGCAATTCCCATACCCACATATACACACGCACAATATGGCGGAGTTACTCCGTGCATTGCACCGCATATGCAAGGAAGCATAGCCGCAATAAGCATCGGATTAGCACCTGCAGCTGCCATTATAGATATAATTACTCCACCAAAAATTTTAACCTGTGTAGAGCCCGGAATCAGCATACCCAACACTGCAGTAAACAGCGGAATTGTAAGCGCTAACGCATACAGCGGCATATTCAATCCGCTGATAAATTCACCGATTGCCACTTCTACGTTTATGTCTGCAAATACATTACTTACAAAATATGCAAACATAACAAGAGCTGATGTAGGAACAACACTTTTCATTGTACTGCATATAGTTTCGTAGCTGTATTTAAGAGTCATTTTCTTAATTGTTGCTTTTCCGGATAACAAAATACCGCAAATTACAATCAGCGAAGGAATAAATAACAGTATACTGTTTGAAAATGCAGAAAAGCCGTCTTCTCCCAGTCTTGAAACAAAGAAATCTTCATAATTATTAGTTAAAAAGAACGGCAAAAATACAATTATCGGGAGAAATACTGCTCTCCAGCCATGCTTAAATGTTTGTCTAAGACTGGGAATATCTTCTTTTGCCATCGGCTCAACCTTGTAGTATCGACACATAAAATACAGTGTAGCTATACGCTGTAATAAGAACCACAATGCAATACCCCAAAGCAGCATCCAGTACTGCGACATGGTATAAGTATTGGGATACAATGTATCAAGAGCAGCAAATGCAATTGCAATCATTCCTGCCGGAGGTATCATGTTTCCCATAGTAGATGCATGGGCCTCTACGTTAGCCGCAAGATGAGGCGGGAATCCTGATTTCTTCATAGCCGGTATCGTAAACATTCCGGTTGTAGCAACGTTTCCCGGACCACTGCCTGAAAGCGAACCCATATATGTGCTTCCTATAATGGCAACAAAACCCGCTCCGCCTCGTAATCTGCCAAACACTGAAAGAATAATAGCAATACAATCATCAACAACTGTTGTTTTAGTTAATAGCAACGCAGATATAACAAAAACTATAATTACATATAAGGTCGGCTCAGTCATTGCCTCCCATATATATCCCCCAATGCTTGCCCACGTGTTTGTAACCGCCATCAATGCAACAAATGCTGCAAGCATACATTCATGTAAAGGTCTTTTCATGAATACAAAGCCTATAATGGCAACAAAAAATACAACTCCCAAATACAAAAATTCAATTGGCATTTTTTATTCCTCCGTCTTATTTTTAAGAACAACAGCAGGATTGTATTTTGAGATTATCATATCCTCGCCATGCTCATTATATATTTTCAATGCGGAGTTTATGAACTCAACCACATCTTTTAATTCTTCGTTGCTGTCGCACATAACATCTATTTCGCAAAAACGCTGATTAACGTTATGCGTTTCTGTGATAACATCGCCTATTTTAAAGCGTTCAAAAACAGCGATAACCTTAGGATGATTTTTGATTTCATCCATACCTTCTATTCGGGTAATTGTACCTGCTTTCAGCGTCGGCAGCGTCTGCCCTACCACTTTACCGTTTAAAAGAACATCTTCATTTGTTAATGTTATGCATTCATCAGAAACTGTTCCTGTAAGTGCATATTCGATTAACGGGAACAGAAGATTTTTGCCGGTTGCTCTTTCGAAAAACCGTTCATGCTCACCACCCGGTAACCGTAGTCCCGGATCATAGAACCTTATAGTGTCACCGTCTACAAAACCCTGCATAAACAATGGTGCATTAACCAAGCCAAGCCTTTCAACAAACTTTTCTATTTGGGGATGGACATTTTTAATATATGTATCAGTAAATCTGGACGGCGATACCGAGCCTACAGCAAGCTTATCAAGCCCATCCTCGTATTTTCCAAGAATCCTGTCTACAGTGCGTGTGACATAGACCTTTTTATTTATAACCATTATTGTCATTGAAAAATCGTTTTTTTGTCCCATATACTTTTCAATAACTATTCTGCCTGTCAAACTCTCAGATTCTGCAAACGGGATTGCAGATTTTGCTTCCTCGTATGAATAACATATGGTTTGTCCACGAGAACCCCGGCTGTCACACGGTTTTATGAGTATCGGAAATTCAACTTCTCTATTACAAATTTCTTCATTTTCAAAATCTTCAGCTTTATATTCAGGTATTACATCTACACCTGTCTCATTACAGAATTTTTTAAAAGTGATTTTATCCGTCAGAACTTCGAACTGTTCTGCAGAACCAAAGCACGGAAGTCCGAGTGCTTCGCAAATCTGTTGATATGGTCTCTGGCATGCGTCCAAAGATGTCGCAAGGACTCCATCTATTTTCTCATCCAGAATCGTCTTAATGATAGCATCAATATCCGTAATATTATGCATGAAATAATGATCTGCAATCTGTTTTGCCGGTGCATCCTCAAATGATAGGTAATCTGTAACATATGTGATTACACCTAATTTTTTAGCCGCTTCGACTAATTTACAATGCTGGAATACTCCACCTAAAATTAAAAGTTTTTTTCCTTTTAAATCCATTTTTATCCTCTATTCTTTATTTTGTTTTGGTGATACATAATTGCTTATAACCTATAACACGCGTGTTACGCCTGAAATAGTAAAGTAACGCCATCTCATCTTCAGCAACAGAAACACCTATTGAACCACAGCCAAATCTGGGTTTCAGTATTAACTGTAATATTATTTTTCATTTTTTTTCAGAAATCCTTCAATGGTTTTTATTACATATTCCAGACATTCCATTTTAAACAGTTTTGCAAGCCCAAAATAAACTCCAACACCGACCACTATCTGAATAATCATCTGTAATATCGGATGAATTTGCAATAATATTACAGGCAATATCATAACAGCCATCATTATAGAAAGGAAAAATGACGGTGCCATATCTTTTAGCTGCTCTTTATATGAATAATTCAGAAGTTTTCTGTTCGGATATGCATTTATAAAGCTTGATATAATGGTTGCAATACATCTACCAATCATCATTGCCGTAAGTCCATACGGTAGAGTTATGATAAGTATAACAATACCTATAACCTTTTTAATGATTTCAAGTTTTAACGTAATATCGCTTCTTCCAACAGCATTTATGGCTTGAAGATTTGCTGTATGAATAGGCCAAAAAGCATATGTAAAACAGCAAAACTGAATGAACGGCACTGCCGGCAACCATTTGTCTGTAAGTAATGTTATAGTAAGCGGCTTCGCAATCGCCGCAAGACCTGCCATTGCCGGAAATATTATAAATGTACTTGTGACGATCGACCGACGGACCATCGACTTCAATCGGTCTTTTTTATCCTGTGTTTCAGATAATACTGGAAAAAGTACGCTTTGAATCGAGGTGTTTATATTGTTGATTATAAGCATTGGAAATTGTTTTCCTCGATTATAAAATCCCAAATCCAAGGTTGAATATCGTTTTCCTATAACGAGCGAATATACGTTGTTATAAACAGTATCAAACAAATTCGACACAAGGAGTTTCCAACCAAATGAAAACAACTCTTTCATACGACGGACAGAAAAGACTAATTGCGGTCTCCATTTTACACTAATCCACAAAACAATTGTATCTGTTACAGTCATAGACATTTGTTGTCCAACTAACGCCCAAACACCATGCCCTGTATATGCCATGCATATACCTACTACTGCAGACACTAGTTTTCCAATAAGAGTAGAAACAAAAAGACGCTTAAACTGCATTGTCTTTTGTACATACGCACGCTGTACCCCGTTTACTGCACCGATTATAACGGTTATTCCTAAAACTCTTACTACTGCAACAAGTTCGGACGAATCATAAAATCCAGCAATATAAGGTGCACAAAAAAATAAAATTAAACAAAGCAGTACTGAGAATGCGATACTATAAAAGAAAACTGTTGAATAGTCTTTATTGTCAACCCCCTTACGCTGAACTAATGCTTGCCCTAAACCACTTGATGCAAATACACTTGCAACCGAAATAAATACAGCTATAAGACCTATCAGCCCGTAATCTGACGGAGAAAGAACTCGTGCAATTATAATCGACACTATAAACTGTGTGACTTCTGCTCCGCATTTTTCTGCATATTGCCAAACCAATCCCGACAATGTCTTATTCTTGATACTATGTGTCATCTTTATATCCTCTATTTTTCTTCGATAAGCAGAAAAACATTCTTCCACTGCTCTATTTTCTGTTCCCTATCAGCAACTTTTTCTCTTATAAACTTAATATTTGAATCGCGGTCTACATTGCTAATGAAAACAGAAAAATTTGCCTTTCCTATAATTGTAGAATCATATATGCATACTTTATTTAGAGCATAATAGTTATATATTACAGAATCTGGATGAATAAATATTTTCTTTTTCATATGTGCCAGTTTATTTATATTACCTAAAGCAATCTGGCGCACTGTGTCAAAAATAGCAATATCAATATTCTCTAATAATCTGTTGTATTCATCAACACTCATCCACTCCTTTAAAATAATCGCCTTTTCACCATATAAATTTTTCGCATAATTTTCCACATATACAGCGTTAGCTCTATTTCCATAACTTAAAGGTATATAAAGCTTGATATTTTCATCCTTATATGCAACCAGATTGTCAAGCACCCTTACATGATTAAGTTCTGGGTTCGACTGATGTCCCACAAGTATATTTATACAATCACCATTATTGTATTTATTTTCAATATCGACATACTCAAAAGTTTTTTTATAAATATCTTCATAACAACCGCCCACATAAGAACTCTTCACAATCTTTGCCTTCGCTTTGTAATTTTCTTCAAAGTATTTCGCATCAGGATCAAAAATACTTACAAAAAAACGTAATTTTCGTATAAATAATTCTTTTACGGTTATGTTTATACATCTTTTAATAACTTGCAGCAATGTTTTCTTTATGTTTTGTTCCGGTTTATCTTTGTATAAATCACCGCCCCAAGCAATCCAAACCAATTTACGCATAATATTAGGATGAAGCAAGGAAATCATTTGCATTTTTGCATTAAAAGTCATAGCATGCATAAGTATCAACCCCGCTTCTTTGAGATATGGAACAATATCTTCTCTCCTTTTTAAGTGAATAATTCTGCAACGAGCATCAAGCTGAATAAACTTTTCGTCAAAATCACCTACAAACACAAACGTATGCTCATTGTTTTCAAAGAACTCTGAAATAAACCTCACAAATATGCTTTGAACTGTGTAGTTTGAATAATTCATAACATGTAAATATTTCATAAATAATCTCCTTCTGCCTTTTTCCCAAAAAACCAAAATTACTTCTTGTAAAATTCTTCATATTTTCAAATAACATGCCTTCTCTTGGCCTATCCTGCATAAGAACCTACTGTGTGTTTGCTTTTCTTTCTGGTTCAAAAATTTCATAGAAGTTCTTCTACTTCTCCCAGAAAAAATTATATGGATATGTCATAGCCCATGTTGAGTTTTTAAAAGAATATATACCAAATCCTACAAATGTAGCAAAAATTAATATATTAGCCAGTTTGATTGACTTTTTATCCTCCATATTTGCTATTGTATTAGGTATAGAAATAACAGAATAAATCATAAAATAGTATCCTACACGTATAGCAGTCTGATATATTCCACCAAACGCCTGACATATACAAGCGAAATAAAACAAATTTATCATACCATTTTGGTCTGAGTCCTGCTTTTTATTGAAAAAAATGAGAAATATATATATCAAAAAGAAGACAAGAAATAGCATAAATGCACCGGTTTCCCCGGTTTCTGCCGAATCTTTAAATATTTTACTCGCTATGTTAAAAATAGGGTTACGTAATATATATACACCAAGTATAGCCAATACGAAGAAAAATTTATTCTTCTCGGACAACTTCAAATAATACAGAGGATATGCAATGATGAATATTATTGCAGAATAATGAAAAAGTGTCGATAAAAATACAAGTAATGCAAATTTAATAAACTTTTTCTCCTCTATATATTTAGACGAAAACACCGTGATTGCAATAGCTATGGCTTGTCTTAATCCCGAAAATAACATCAAAAAAACCGGTAATCCCAAATAAATCACAACAGACATCAACGGGTTTGCACTTTTATTTTTTATAAGAATCATAACAGGTACTGTACTTATAAGAGCACATATACTCAAGAAAAATTGTCTATTATTGTATATACTTCCTATAAGCTTATTTAAAAAAATATATCCCTTTTCATAATTCAAAAAATCTTTCAACGATACAATGTCTAACCATGAATATTGGTTTAGCTTATCAAAGGCACCTAAGTAACCAATATTTTCTTCACTACTCCCCCCCAACAAGTCGGCACCCATAGTTTGGTGACGCAAAGAAAGCAATGTGCAAACAACAAGAAAACTAGCGGCACAAAAAAACTTGTATCGTTTTTGTGTGTCAACATATGAATTTTTCGCTATATTATTTAACAAAAACAATAATAAATATGTTGCATAATATGGTATCATAAACTATCGTCCTTATCTAAATATTTTTTATATAGTTCTATATAAGCCTGTGCCATTTTTGTTTTACTGTAATATTTACGTGCATTATCTGGAATTTCAGATAATGTGGCTTTTTTATTAAGCCATTTTATAGCACATTCATATAGCTTATCTACTGAACCGAATTCAACGAACTCTGAATATTCATCCAAAGCAATAGATTCAGGCCCTCCTGCCTCAAAGCCAATAACCGGTGTACCGCAGCATAGACTCTCTGCTACAGGCATCGAAAACGTTTCTCGACTACTTGTAATTACAGTTAAATCAGCAAGTGAGTAATATTTGGCAAGATCTACCCTATCCTCAACTCTTCCTAATGCTATTACGCTTTCGGGAATATTCTGCAACGTGTTCCTGTTTCCTATAATAAGAATTACAGCATCTTCCTTTATCCGTTCAGCCAAATCTATTATAAAATTTCCGCCCTTATCCTTATTATTAAAGCTGGCCGTGACATGAATAATTATTTTTTTATCTTTACCAATTTTTAATTTTTCCCTCAAGTCGCTTAAGTCTTCATAGGGTTTAAAAACTTCATCATCAATTCCATTTAAAATCACTATATTGTTTTTATCAGCAAAAATAGGCGACCTTTCAGCTCTCGATTTTACCCAAGGAGAAACAGCTACAGAATATAGATTATCAAAGCCATCAAATGCTTTTTTCATTTTATTAAAATTAGACTTTGTGCAGTCAAAAAATTTCGAACCTGTAGCCGGTTTAAGCGAAGGGCAATTACCACATCCGGTTTCCCACTTGTTACATTCGAATGCATGTCCACAATTCCCTGTATATATAAATTCAGCATGATGTGTTAAAACGGTTGGGATTCTATGCTTTTTTAAATAAGTTACTAGCTTGTATATATTAACAAAAAATCCGTTTATGCAATGTAAATGTACAACATCAGGTTTTTCTTTTTTAATTATATTGATAAGGCGAATCGTTTCAGGAATAGATCCACTATATGGCATCCCTGTAAATCTTGAAATTAGATTATTAAGCTTTGCGGAAAATTCCGATGATGTTTTGTACACATTTTCTTCTCTTGTTTTTGAACCTCTTCCATAACACATAACAGATTCTATTCCGTTATTTATAAGCTCGCTATGTATATCATACATCATTTTGCCGGTGCTTCCGGTATTATAAACACAATTAATCTGCATTGCTTTCATGTGGAATTCCTGCAACTTTCTCCATTATTTGTTTGAATTGTTTTCCGTTTTCAATTATATTATGATTTTTGTCCGCAAGTTTCAAAGCATTATCAACATATCTGTTTCGTGACTCTGCGTTAAAGACGATGTCCTTTAATTTATCTTTCAACTCAGCTTTCGAAACCGCAACACAAGCACAATCATTATTTACAAGATATTCAACAGATGCTACATCAGCCGGGCCATACGCAAACAAACAACGCCCACATTTTAATGTGTCAGCAATCTTTGTAGATACCGAATATCTTACCTTGTCTCTGCTAATTTTATCAAATGCCTCAGTATGAATCAGCACATCACTGTTTTTCATTATTTCTATAACCTTATCATAGGAAACACTTCCGTGAAAGCTTATCCCATTTTCTTCTGTAAGCTGGCCTGTTATTTCTGAACGTTTTTCAGCAGAATATACATCAATAAACAATTTGCCGCCTGAGATTTCACTTAATGCCTTTCCTATTTCAAGAATCTGCAAATGTCTGTCATAACCCATATTACCCAAATAAGATACAACAACGTCACCATCAGCACTTTTAGGTTCAAATGCCTCTAATGAACTTGATGTCATAATTGTTTTACAGTTAATGTTAAATTCCTTACTATAATCAGTCGTTATTTTATCGCAAATTGCAATAGCATTTTTGTGTTTTGCAAACAGTTTTTTTAATGTCGCTTTGTATTGCATTTTATTTATGTAATAAAGAGGCGAAATTGATTTCCTGCTTACAAAGTAATAATCATCGCATACATATGTTACAATAGGTATATTTTTATATTCAGCTATGCACATTGCAATCTTGTATGAAAACACATAATCTCCTGATGCGAAAAAAATTATGTCGGGATTAAAATCATCAATCCAGTCAAATAATTTTTTATTATGCCATTTTTTGCTGCTCCAAATCAAATTGCGTCCGATATACATATATGGTTTTCTTTTTTTTCCTAACTGATATATATTGGCTTCCCTGCCTGTATCTACTCTTTCACTTGTAAGGTCTTTTTTTACATCAGCTGAAGTAAATATATCACCGATCATACCTTTCTTTTTTTTCACTATATCAAAATCAGTTATACGGTAATATCTCGCACAAATATCTGTAGTTGGAATCTGCTTGTGAAAATATAATTGCGCAATATTTTCAGGAGCAACATCGTCAAAAAAATTAACTAATGTTTTTCCCATACTTGATGTCATACTGAAAACATTATGACTTATTACTAAAACTTTCATAACAAATTAGTCTCCTTGAATGTTCAGATATTCTCTGAAATCTCGGTTTACATCGTACTTATATGCATGAACCGCTGCTTTCTGCTGTTCAAGTGACGGAAGCTTCATATAATCTCCGTATCTGTATGAAAGGTATTCCTTTATTTTAGCAGGGCAAAGCAACAGATGTCCCTCAAATTCAATTTCGCCTGTAGTATCGAAAAAATCTCTCTCAAAAATACCACTTCTGAATTTTGCCGGAGTTATAAAATAACACCACGCATAACCATCTTGCATATTTTCATATTTATAAATATTTTTATAACTCCATTTCAAAAGAAGTTTGTTCGGTAACAGTTTTAATAAACAAAGAGCAAGCTTTTGAAAATTATTTTTCGGTTTCCAATTACGTTGCGACAAAGCATACAGCGTAACATACTTAGACTGAAAATATATCTTTTTCTGGACAATCTTGTTACACGGCACTTTGTGAAGAATCATAATATCAACATATATTCCATGATGAAAATTTGTTCTGTCTTTAAAATGTTCTTCGATGAAAGTAGTACCATTCATCCGTACTTTTGAATATTCTACATACTGTTCTGTTGTTTTCCACTCCTGTATTACGTATTTATCCTGCGCAGTTGAATTAAATATCTTTTTAAAACGCGAATATTCAGCCGGAGTCATGAAAATATCCAAATCATCATCCCATGGGATAAATCCGCCATGACGAACTGCACCTAACGCAGTCCCCCCCATTATATGATATGTAATATTGTTTTCCCTGCACAAATCGTCTATAAAAAGCATTATTTCAAGTATCTTGTATTGTACATCTCTTACTGTTTGTTTTGCCATATCTACCTCATATTTTTTTTGCAAGAAAATAAAATTTTTCAAGTATATTTTTTATTCCGGGAATTTTGTATAAAATACGTGCCGTTCTTCTTACAAGGAGAAAAACGCAATTTTTAATTTTCGCACTTATATTACTTTTACACCAACGGTGAGGATGTGTGCTGACTATCACAGCAGTATTTTTCCTCACAAAATCCACTAAATTCTCTAAATTGCCAATAGTCATATCTCGGTCAGAACTGTCGTCTATATCATTGGTTTCAGGATCAAATATCATTTTCCAAGAGTACCCAGCATCGGAAATATATTTATAATCCGTACCAATTCTTTTTTTGAAGTCCACCATTATTTCCGATATGTCAGGGAGTTGTGTTTTTATATAGTCATTTCTGAAAAAATCACGATTTGAATGATAACCGATTCGTTTAGCAATGGGATTACCATGCTGGCATACAGTACTTATCTTAAACCCATATTGCTCAAATATTTTTTTATTTTCCTCAAAAATCTGAAGTGCTTTTTCTATATGCCCTTCCGTTGCATCCATCACATCGTGATGATAAGATACTTCATGACCAAGTTTTTTTATTTGTTCAAAAATCGAAATGTTTTTCTCTTTCATTAAATAAGCCTGAGCATAATAAACGCCGCGATGTCCGTATTTAGCCTCAATTTTTGCCAGAGAAAGTGCTTTTCGCGGAACATCCTCAACATCGTGCTTCAAAATCAAAAACTGTTTATCTTTTTTATGTAATTCTTCAACAGCTGTTATACTTTTTATCCCACTTTCACTAAGTGTTCTGCAGAATTTGTCCCAATCTTTGTAAACAAACATTATTTCTCCTCACTTACATATATCTTGTTTAACGTTTCTTTAAGAATTGTTGAAGATATGTTTTGTGTGTACGGAATATATTCAACTCCTATTGCACCATGCTGTTTCATATAAAGGTCAACTTCGTTGAATACATCAGACCCCTTCCAGTCATCACCAACAAAAACAACATCAAATTTGTACTTATCAAAAGCTTCTTTTTTATTTCGGTTTTCCTGTGGAACAACCTTGTCGACATACCTAATAGCTTCAACAATCGACTTTCGTTCCTCGTAAGGAATGATCGGGGTTTTATTTTTGTAGCATCGTACTAATTCATCAGTACTTACACCAACAATTAAGTAGTCACATTTTTCTTTTGCTTTTTTCAAAACATTGAGATGACCGATATGAAACATATCATAAACACCCGTCGTGTAACCTACCACGTAACCTTCTTTCATATTTCAGCCGTTTTATCCTTTCATAAATATCTATTATTTTCTTGCTAATTTTTTAAAAACCCAACCTCTTAGCTTATTGGGCATTAACACCTGAATTATCAGTCTTTCTGCTACATTAATCAAATAGCGCAATGGTGAAATCAGTTTTTTTGTAAGCATATAATGTTGAATCTTTGCCTCGCTTTTAAAGTACTTTAATCCGCCTCGGCGTTGATACATTTCTTTACCTACACGTGCGAAAACAAGGTTGTCAGGTAAATTGTGAAATTTCATTCCTGCAAGAACCATTCTTATCCACAAATAATAATCTTCCTCACAGTACCAATCGATGTAACCGCCAACAGAAAGAACATGCTCCTTTTTAAACATAACCGTCATTTGATTCATTGGACAGCGTTTTTTTAAATATTCTTTTATATCTGCATCATTTTCGGGTACATTCCTTATACTAACAACATTGTCGGTACTATCTATAAACTCATATATCTGACCGCCAACTATGCTTATCTGACTGTTATTTTTAAATACCTTTACCTGTTTTTCAAACCTGTCCGGTACAGATATATCGTCAGCATCCATTATTGCGATAAAATCATAGGAGCAATTTTCTATACCGATTCGCCTTGCATTCCCATGCCCTTGGTTTGTTTCTAATTGTATGACTTTTAATTGACTATGTAATTCAGTGTACTTATCGACAATATTTGTCAGTTCTGTGCCGATTGGACCATCTATAACAAGAACTACTTCGTCAGGCAAGAGTGTTTGTGTAAAAACACTCTCCATTGCCAAATCAAAATGCTTCGCATTATCTCCGGCATATACACAAATCAAAACAGAAAATTTATAATCATTCATTTGTTATATCCTCATATTATTACAAAAGCAACAGTTGTGCTTCTTTTTGTTTTTTGCTGTAATATTCATCATCAATTGTTTCTATTCTTAACAAATAATCACCCAAATCTTCGGCTGTATCCATCCCTTCCTGTGAAATGCCCTCTTTCTTTATGAAGGCTTTTGCAACAGTTTTAAGAATAATCTTAACATCTCCGATAAAAGTGATTTTTTGTATGTATTCTAAATCATACTCAAGCTTTTCTTCCCATGTGATTTGATTTCTGCCGTTTATTTGAGCCAACCCCGAAAGTCCCGGAGTTACGCTGTGACGTTGACGCTGAATGTCTGACATAAAAACCATATCACGAACGAGTAATGGTCGCGGTCCTACAACACTCATATCCCCTTTTAGGATATTAAATGCTTCAGGCAACTCGTCAAGACTTGTTTTCCGAAGCAATTTGCCAAACTTTGTTAAACGTATATCGTCAGGCAATAAATTTCCGTCCTCGTCGCGCTCATCGGTCATAGTACGGAATTTGTACAGGTTAAATATCTTCTCATCCTTACCCGGGCGTGCCTGTTTGAAAATCACAGGGCTTCCAAGCTTGATACGCACTAAAACAGCAACTATTATGTACAACCACGAAAAAACTATTATTGCCGCCAGCGAACATAGAATGTCCACAAGCCGTTTGAAATACTTTCTATACATCAGAACTGCTCCTTGATAATTTCAATTATTTCATTAAGCTCAACTTCTGTCATCTGTGGATAGAAATCGCTGGGCAGACACAACCCACGACCGAACAAATCCTCGCTCACGCTTGTGCCGTCCTCATTATGTGCAAAAAAATCGCACTCGCTGTAGAACGGTTGCATATGCATTGGTTTCCACAACGGTCTTGTTTCCACATTTTCCTCTGCCAGTCTGTCCATAATCTTAAAGGGACTTACATCGCAACCCTTGTCAATAGTTGCGGCACTGAGCCAGTGATTAGGCTTGGTTCCATCCTCATACGGTTGTAGAGTTATGGGCAAACCTTCAAAGGCTTCTTTGTATTTGTTGTAAATATTCGTTTTCTGCTCAACATGGTTTTCAAGAGCTGTAAGCTGACCTCTGCCTATTCCGGCTACGATATTGCTCATTCTGTAGTTATAACCAAGTTCTTTATGCTCATACCACGGTGCCGGTTCACGTGACTGTGTTATCCATTTAAGTACAGTTTTTAATCTTTCTTCATCGTCGGACAACAGCATACCGCCACCTGATGTTGTTATTATCTTGTTGCCGTTAAACGAAAGAATTCCGTACTGGCCAAATGAACCAAGTTTTTTACCCTTGTATTCACCGCCCAGACCTTCTGCAGCATCCTCAACTATCGGAACATTATGTTCATTACAGATTGAGATAATCTCATCCATTTTGGCGGGTGTTCCGTAAAGATGAACAACCACAACAGCTTTCGGATTCGGATATTTTTCAAACGCCCTTTTAAGCGCTTCCGGGCTCATATTCCATGTGTCCGGCTCACTGTCTATAAAAACCGGTGTTGCATTCTGGTACACTATCGGATTGGCACTTGCACTGAATGTCATTGACTGACAAAATACAATATCACCCTCACCTATGCCGATTGCGCGTAATGCCATATGTATTGCCGCAGTTCCTGCGTTCATTGCAACAGCACCCTTTTTACCAACATATGCTTTAATTTCGTTTTCAAATTCATTAACATTTTTTCCAAGCGGTGCAACCCAGTTTGTATCAAATGCTTCCTGAATATACTTTTGCTCCTCACCGCACATACAGGGTGAAGAAAGGTAGATTTTTCTATCCAATTTTACGAACCTTCTTTCATTTTAGCACAACACGTGCAAACATATCATACTATTATATAATTTTACCACAAATCAAGAGTAAATGCAAGGGTTTTTTACTGCATTTTCGCAAAAAAATGCATCTTTTTTAGACGCATTTTATCATTCGTTATTGTTTTCTGTTTTTCCATTTGTGAGATGCAAAATTGTAAATCAGATAGTAGCAGAATCCACCTGCAAGACAAACCGTAATGCTTGCAATAAATGCCACTAAACCTTTCCCTGCAACTTCATAAACGTACGGCGCAATGAAATTATAATATATTATCTGGAACAAGAATATGTGATACGACGCATTACCTATTTTTTCAAAAAAAACGCATCGCTTATCATTCAAATACTTTATTCCTGCAAAAAACACCGGTGCTATATAAAACACAGTAATCATACTTGTGGTATTCCATCGTGTGAATATAACAGGCTCATAACCGGTATATCCAATTACATAAATATATGCCGCACCCACAACAAACATCAGTGCCCATCCAAGCTTATTTATACTTTCTTTATAAAGACATATGTGAGCACCCATAGCAACCGCAAATATGTATCTGAAAGCGAGAAGTCTGTAAACTTCAAAACCGATTGCATTATCAATTGCAAATGTATTCTTGATTATTTCATATGAAAGATTTATGGCAGCACATATTAACCAACCGTATTTAGATTTACGCACAATTGCATATATCAACGGCATCAAAAACACAAGTTGTAACAATACCGGGAAATAATACGTGCCGTGAACCCCCATGCCTCCGGTAAAGAAATGCAAAATTATTTCCACCGGGTTATAAAACTCACCCTTAAAAGCTCTTATTAGTAGTTCAGCCGCATACATATACAAAAACGGTACAGAAAATCTCACAAGTTTTTTCCATATCGTTTTCGGCTTATATGCCTCTTTTAACGCTACGTCTTTTGCAGAAAAAGACGCTGCATTAACGTAACCTGTAGCCAACATAAAGCACGGAACAGCCATACTTATCCAAAAATAGAATCCATAATCCAGTCTTTGTGACAGCGTCCACGCAAAATGGGTTATAACTACCATTATCATGGAGATACCTTTTGCGATATCAATAAATCTGCTTCTTTGCATTTTACACCTCTTTTAATATTCAACTACGGCTATAATATACCACAAATCAAAAAACTTGTCAACCTCAAATAAAACCTTGATTTTATACAAGTTTTAATGTATAATATTCTTATCAAGCTTTGGAGATATGAAAATGAAACAAAATTATCAGCTTATGCTCGATGACACTTTGAAAGCAATCAAAACTTCAGGCAATAAACCATCTCTACTGTTGCATGCCTGCTGTGCACCGTGTTCGAGCTATGTTCTTGAATATCTGAATGAGTATTTCAAAATAACCGTATTTTTTTACAACCCCAACATAACAGAAAACACGGAATACACCAAACGCTCAGACGAGCTTTTGCGACTTATAAACGAATTACCGCATACAAGCGAAATTAAGTTTATCGACGGCGGATACGAACCTGAAAAGTTCACAGCTATAGCAAAAGGCATGGAAAAGGAACCCGAGGGCGGAAGACGATGTTTTGAATGTTACAGGTTACGGCTTGAGCAATCAGCACGGACAGCAAAAGAAAACGGGTTTGATTATTTTACTACCACGCTTTCGATAAGTCCGCACAAGAATGCCCAAGTATTGAACGAAATTGGTAAAGAACTATCGGATTTTTATGGTATCGCATATTTGTTTTCCGATTTCAAAAAACGCAACGGTTATAAACGTTCATGCGAATTATCTGAAACCTACAGTTTATACCGACAGGACTACTGTGGTTGTATTTACTCAAAAAAGGAGCGTGAAAGAAATGAGTATTGAATTTGAAATGATGCGTCTGCAAAATCACGCAAAACGTGATGCGGAGATACGAGATGCACTTTTAAAAACACGTAATGAAAAGGACCCATATAAGGCATTCTGCGATACCGCACAAAAGCTGGGTTATGATATAACTCTATTCGAGCTTGCCGATATGGGACAGGCTTTCTGCGATACTATGATGCGAAGCGTCAACGGCGGAGGCAGAGATAATTTTGAAATATGGACAGATTTTTATGAGATGTTCTTTGATGCAATAAAATAAGAGCCAAACGGCTCTTATTTTTAGTTTATGCTGTTTTCATAGTTCCTGATAGTATTTATATTCTGCTTTTCTACAGCACTTAAGTTTGCATTATCGTTAGCATAGTTATAATTACCGTTTGGCTTATACCATGAACATGAGTTGAAATAATTCTGCAGTGATGCATCCTTAAAAGTTCTGCCGTGACGTGCATATATCTCGTTCCTCGCAAGTCTCAGCTGATAAGCTGTCATACCCTGCAAATCTGCATTTGTAAGCACACGAGTCGCTGAATCTGAAATCACATAGGAACCGCTCGTCTGCGGAGTACTGCTCGTCGGAGTTCCGCTTGTGGGCGTGGTGTTATGATGAGTAATCTTAGTTATTGTATATACCGGAACACCCTTGTATGTTTCACCCTTGTTATATGCATTTATTGTCATCTGCTTCCATGCAATAAACTTTGTTGTTGTATTATCGGAAACCTTTGCGTAATACCATTTATTGTTGTATACAAAAGACATATATGAGTTTCCGTTCGCCTTTATAACCTCGCCTCCGGTTATGCGTGCATTAGTCAGCTTCGTAGTCTTAACGCTCGGTTTTACAGCAACCGGTTTTTGTGTCACAACCGGTTTTGGGGTTATAATCGGTTTTGGGGTTGCATATGATACAACCGGCTCCGTCTCCTGTTCATCCTCTACAGGAATAGGAGTTTCTTCCGGTTCAGGCTCTTCTGTTTCTTCCGGAACGGGCGTTTCTGTCTCAACAGGCTCCGGCGTTACGACAGGCTTCGGGCTGGGACTTGGAGTTACTATTATTATTTCATTACTGTCATCTCCGTTATAAGCAGGGCTTATATAATAAACGCCTGCTGCTACTGCAGCACCTAAAAGCAGAACAAACAATATTATAAGCAAAACATTACGTCTTCTTTTGTTTCTTCTTGACTTTCGTCTTTTTTCTATTTCTTCAAGCTGTGTTTGTTTTTCTTCACGCATTTTCTCTATCTGGTTACGGCGTTTGATTTCATTCTCGTCAAGAATCTCCTCAATCGCTTCCGCATCAGATACCACACCGTACGTTTCCTCCGGAACAAGTGTCGGCTCTGCTGCCGGTTCAATCGGCTGTTCAGGCTCTGAAACAGGTTCAGGAACACCATACTGTGCACCACAGAATTTACACTCTGCTGCATCGTCTTCAATACGTGCGCCACATTCTCTGCAAATCATTGACTTTTCCCTCCGTTTCATATTCGGACGTATGTATATAAGCGTACAAGACACCTATTATCCTTTTTAATTATATAGTTTATGTCGAACAATGTCAATAACATCGCATTTACATTTCTATTACATTTGTTACGTTGGTATTATGTGTCTTTATTCTGTTTTTCAAACATGAGCTTTCGCAATTTATCTGTAAATGCAAGATTTTTTCCACCTGTAACATATCCCATTACACTTGCCAAAACAGGTATAACGGTGCTTACAACCACCACCCAGAATGGTACCGTTTTAGGCGATGCCATAAGAAATGCATAGTATGGAGATTCTGCTACAAAAAACACAATATTCAAAACCACTGAAACGGGATTTCCAAAATACCAGTTTAATATATATATTCCGATAAAAGCCAAGCCGATTAACGAAATCAATATCCCCCACATAAAGGACCATTTTATGTTCGTATCAAGAGGAGTATACGTTTTAGCATCAAGTTTCCCCAACGCTGCAGCACTGTCATAGATAACCCAAAAATGTATAACCGAAAACAAAACTCCCGATATTATTCTGAAAATATCATTTGTATATGAACTGACAAAAAGCAAGAACTGAACGAGTGCACAAATCAAAACACCAACAAGGTCACGCTTTATCATATACCATATCTGATATCCTCTTGTGAATTCAGTAGTGTTACGCATATACTTAACTCCTCCCTGCCGATATACCGGCCAAATATCCTGAGCTCCATGCCCACTGCAGATTATATCCTCCGCAATCTCCGTCAATGTCTAATATTTCACCGCAGGCATACAGGCCTTTTACAAGCTTCGACTGCATAGTTACACTATCAAACTGTGAAACATCAGCACCGCCTTTTGTGACCTGTGCATTATTCCACGATGAAGTTCCTTCGATTTTTAATTTAAGTCCTTTTATTGCGGTTGTAATATTTTTAATTTCTTTTTCCGACAAGGTGTGTGCCAGCCTTGAAAGCGGTTCAATACCTGCACATTTCAAAAGTGCTTGTGATACACGTTTGTTAAGCATACCCACAAAAAACTCTTCAAGGGGCAAATCATATAAATACGCACAACGTGTACATATCATTTCATATACATCTTTAAACGCATATTCAGGCATAAAGTCTATAACTACCTCTTTGTTTTGTCCTAAATATGACGAAAGCCAAAATACCGGTGGTCCGGAAATACCATAGTCTGCAAAAAGCAGTTCACCCGTTTTCTCCTTACAGCCAAGCGTTACCTTTGCATTCACTTTTATGCCCTTAAGCTTGCGAACAAAATCGGTTTCTGTCTTAATCTGTACAAGCGATGGCGAAACAGCAGTTATTTTGTGACCGAAGGATTTGAGGAGTTCATATCCGCTTCCGTCAGAACCAAGTGATGAACCAGCCTTTCCACCTGTCGCAATTATAACTTTATCGCACTTACGATGATTACCTAAGCTGTCTGTTATAACAAATCCGTCTTTATTTTTGCCGATACTCTTAACAGCAAACTCACATTCGGTTTTAACACCAGCCTCATCCACTTTGCGCCGTAACACATCAAGAACAGATGATGCGGTGTCAGAATACGGGTATACTTTCCCCTCTTCTTCCTCTTTCCATAAAACACCAATTTCACTAAAAAAATCAAGAGTTTCACGCACCCAGAAACGGTTAATCGCACCACGCATAAACGCAGTATCACCACCATGATAATCTGCTTCAGCTGCGCTTATGTTTGTCATATTGCATCTGCCGTTGCCGGTTGCAAGTATTTTTCTGCCTACACGTTTTTCTTTTTCGTATATTGTTACAGAAGTATTTTCGTTTTTTGCAGCTATTGCAGCAAAAAGACCCGATGCTCCACCGCCTATAATTGCTATTTCCATATTACTGTCCTTTATTTTCTTCTACAATCTCATCGGTTTTGTTTTCTATAAACTCAAGAATAATTGCTCTCAAAATAGCTACAACAGGAACAGATATCAACATACCCGCAAAGCCGAACAAGGTCCCGCCCACAGATACCGCTATTATAATAGTAAGCGGCCTGATTTCAAGTCTATCGCCTGTTACTTTTGGTGCGAGAACATTTCCGTCAAGCTGTTGCATAACAAGAATTATTGCCGAGCATAGTATGCCGTGACCCCATCCGCCTGATATCGTCATTACAAGCAGACCTACTACCCATGATATTATCGAGCCGAAATATGGAATTAAATCCATGAAACCAATGAATATGCCAAGCAATATCGCATACTTCTCACCCAATATCGCCAGTATAAGTGTACAAGCAACCGCCATTACTACACAGCAAATCAGACGTGAATAGATATATTGAGTAAAGATTTCATTTACATTTGACCAGCTCTTTATAAACGCATCTGCTTTTCCGTCTTTATTAAATTTTAATGCCAGTTTATGAATGGCATTTACAATACGTTCCTTATCAAGCAACATATACACAGATGCTATAAGTGCAATAAAGAAATCCATAAAACCCGATGCAAAAGACCATACACCGGTAGTTATTGTCTTTATGCTGTTTTCAATTGTAGTGACCGAAATAAGTTCTTCGGCAATTGTGCTCATTTTCTCGGACAGATTTAAGGTTTCAGGATGAAAACCTATCTTATGGGCAAATTCAGATTTGTTTGCAAAATCGACTATTTCCTGCGCATACTGCGGAATATTTCGGTATATTTCAAGAAAATCGCCCAAAAGCGCAGGAACTATTGTTCCTACAAGCCACACTAACAGTGCTATGAATATAACATACACACTTGCAACACTTAATCCGTTGGCGTGTTTATTGGCAAATTTCCACTTTATTTTTGTCTCAAGAACATTTTTCAGTTTACGTGTAGGTATGTTAAGCATATAAGCTATAACAAACGCAATAACAAACGGTTTTATTGCCAAGAAAACGCTACGCACACCTGACCATAAAAAGCCCAGACTGTCAAACGTCTTATATACAATAATAAGCGCCGAACCAAGCAAAAAATATGTCGCCCACTTCGAATGTTTTTTTATCCAATCCAGCATTTCCTATTTCTCTCCTTATTTGATAAATAAACGAGGCTAACAGGGATTCATCCTTGCCAGCCTCTGTTTTTAATCAGCTATCAATTACCTTTTACTATTACAATATCACTTGCAATATATGCACCGTTGCTTGCAGTTACATAACATTCAACTGTATCGCCTGTTGTTATACTGTTAAGTGATGCACCGCTTGAGCTTCCTCTTATAACGGTGTATTTTGTTTTTGCGTCCACATATACATTAACAGGTGTTGAACTGTCTTCTGTCATTACAGAAACAAACTTATAGCTCGGATTAACTGCACTTACAGTACCCGATACTTTGCCTGATGCAACTGTATTTGATGCAATAGATTTAATGCTTATAACCGCACCTGACTGAACAGTTACCTTAAGACTGTCATTAAGTCTCAACGCGTAAACGTCTGCAGCCTCACCGTTCTTTTCGATTGTACAGTTAACAGGAATCAGGTATGTCTGTTCTTTTCCGCTTACATTCAAAGTGATTTCAGATTCTGTGCCGATTTTTATACTTGTAACAACACCCTCTATTGTACTGTTTACAGCTGTTGCTTTTATCTGTGTTACTTCACCATATCTTACTGTAAGGCTTACTGAATCACCAACAAATACAGATGTCATATCAGCAACTTTGTTGTTTTTTGTTACTGACACTGAAGAACTTACCGGGTATGTTTTTCCGTCATATGCAGCATCAGCTGATGATATTGTTATTTTTACAGTATCTGCATCAATGTCAATATTAGCAACCTTTGCTGATTTAATTTCTACAACCTTTTCAACAGCGGTTATTGCTTTAACCTTACCGTCTGACATAGAAAGAATTATTGAATCTCCGCTCTTTAATGCCTTGATTGTAGCAGGTGAACCTGCATATGTCACAGGAACATTCACGTCACAGACATAACTCTTTATGTTCTGTGAGTTTTCTGTCATTTTAACATTTATTGTCATTGAAGAGCTAGATGAGTTATAGCCTGCAAATATTGCTGAAACTTCCTCATCGGAATGTTCTGACATTGCATCAAATAATACAGGTGTATCACCTGAGAACTGAACAAGTGCAGCTACATTAGCAGGAATATTATCTGCATGAGCAAAGTCACCCTTTATTGCAAATACTGTATCTTCTGTATATGTATATTCTGTTGCTTCCTCACCGTTTACAGTAAAGTTGATTGTCGAAGTTTCTTCGTCGATAGAGTTTATTCTGGCCTTCTTGAAGCTGTAATCACATTTATCGATTACACGGCTTAACATTACTGCTATCTGGCTTCTTGTTACAGTGACGTTTGCACAGAATGCGTCGTCTATACCGTTCATGATACCTTCGTCTGTAACAAACTTTACGTACTGAAGAAGGTTTGTCGGGATTTCTCTTGCATCCTTGTAATGTAGTGACACAGCAGAATCAGCAGTTGCTGATGCTTCGCCACCCATAGCCTTTGTTATAATAACAGCAGCTTCACCTCTTGTCATAGGCTGGTTCTTTGCATCACCGTTTATGTATGTGATAAGGTCTGCTGCTGTCAATGCACCCTTATACATCATATATGCAAGCTCGTCCTCACCCCATGCAAGGCTTGATGCTGTCAATGCACTGTCAAACTGAGCATGTGCAAGCTCCATTATTTCGTCATTATTCTCGTCTGTTGAACCCATTGCACGAGCAAACAATGCTATACCTTCAAGTTTTGTTACCTCGTTATCCGGTCTGTATGTTCCGTCCTCGTAACCGTTGATGTAACCTGCAGTACTCATTTCTTCAATCTGCGGTGCACACCAGCTATACTGCTCTGCTTCAATATCACTGAAAGTGTAATCAGCAAGTGCTGTCACTGTAGTGCAAAGCATTCCTGCAACAACTGCTAACGCCATAAATCTTTTCTTCATATTTATCTCCTCCTCCGCCATATATTGTATATGACTATCTTCAAATCTGCAATATACAGATATCCATAGAAACATTATACCATACTCTTGTTTTACAATCAAGTAATTTTTCATTACGTTTTGATTACATTTATAAATTTTTTGTTAATAACAAACAAAAAATCAGAAGTCTTCTTCAGAACTTCTGATTTTGGTGATTATTCTTTTCCGTTCCAGCAATAGGTGCACAGTTTTGATTTATCTATGCCTACAGAATCAAGCATATCGTCAAGACGCAGATAATCAAGTGTTGTGAAGTGGAGTTTCTCGCCCACTTTATCAACCATTTTTCTGTACTTTTCACTGTTCGGATCTGTATACTCCTCAAGAGTCTCTTTGTCAGTTACCTCTCTGCCCTCAAGCTCATTTATGGTACGGCGTGCAATAAGCTCCATTTCCGATGTTGAGCGGGAGAAGTTGATGTATTTACACTTATACATAATCGGAGGACATCCCGTACGGATATGCACCTCTTTCGCTCCGCTTTTATACAAGAATTCTGTAGTTTCACCAAGCTGTGTACCTCTTACAATTGAATCGTCTATAAGAAGCAGACGCTTGTCTTTTATAAGGTCGTGTATTGGTATAAGCTTCATCTTTGCTATGAGATTACGCTTACTCTGATGTGTCGGCGTAAATGATCTGGGCCATGTAGGTGTGTATTTAACAAACGGTCTTGCAAACGGTATATGTGCCGTGTTTGAATAGCCGATTGCATGTGCCATTCCCGAATCAGGAACACACGCAACTATATCCGGCTTTACATTATCTCGCTCTGCAAGACACTTACCGCAGTTATAACGCATCTCTTCAACTGACAATCCTTCGTATGACGATGACGGATAGCCATAGTACACCCATAAGAATGTACAGATTTTCATATCATTACCGGGGGCTACAAGTGTCTTTACGCCATCTTCGTCCATTACAACAATCTCGCCAGGTGCAAGCTCTTTATAATCGGTATATCCAAGATTCAGATATGCAAAGCTTTCAAAAGTTGCACAGAAGCCATTTTCTTTTTTACCGATTACAACAGGTGTTCTTCCCATCCTGTCTCGCACGGCATAAATACCTTTTTCAGTGAGTATAAGCATACTCATTGAGCCGTCAATTATCTCCTGTGCATACTGTATGCCCTCGATAAAATTATCCTTCTGGTTAATTATTGCCGCAACAAGTTCGGTCTGATTGATTTCTCCGTTTCGCATCTGGAAGAAATGAACATGGTCTTTTAGTATACCGTTAACAATTTCATCAATGTTATTTATTCTACCCACTGTCGTAATAGCAAACGCACCATGGTGTGAACATAAAAGCATCGGCTGTGCCTCATAATCTGATATGCAGCCTATACCATAATTGCCCTGCATTGTCTGTGCCTCGTCAGTAAATTTTGTTCTGAATGGTGTGTTCTCTATACTGTGTATAGATCTGTCAAAACCGTTTTCTTTACTGTATGTTGCCATACCTGCACGGCGTGTGCCAAGGTGCGAATGATAGTCCACACCATAAAACAAATCAAATACACAATCTTCTTTTGATACTACTCCGAAAAAACCGCCCATATTATTACTCCGTTTCTTAATTTATTTACCAATACGTCTGTTTATATAATCTTCAAGAATATCTACTGTTTCGTCAATACCAAGACGGCTTGAATTTATTGAAACTTCATACAGTCTTGAATCGCCCCAGTGTAAATCGCAGTTATAGTTATGATACGATTTTCGTTTCTTGTCTTTTAGCTTCATAAGAGCTTTAGCTTCTTTTTCAGAAAGATTATATTTCTCTTTAATTCTTTCAAGTTTTTTATCATAATCGCCAAGCACAAAGATTGAAACCAGTGCAGGATGGTATTTAAGCACCGTTTCTGAACAGCGTCCTACAATCACAAACGACTCGCCGGCATCTGCCCGCTCTTTCATATACTCAAACTGAAGTTGTGTTACAACATCTTCAGGTGAGTTGTTATAGCCACGTACCGTCCTTGACAAAATGCGTAATCTGGGAGCTTCATCAAACTTTCTTATACTCTCTATATCTCCATTATGTTTCTCGGCTATTTCATCCAGAAAGTTATGGTCATAGAGTTTTATACCAAAGCGCTTTGACAGTTTCTCAGCTATTAAGTGTCCGCCGCTGCCAAACTCACGTCCTACCGAAATAATCAATTGTTTATCCATTTCATGCTCCCTTTCATCTTATATGTACCTTACAAATATACAAACCATAGATATAGTGATAACAATTGCCGTCGCAGGCACTGCAGATGTACAGTAACGTTTCCAGCCTACAGGATGACCTGCCTTTGCACAGACTGCTGTTCCGACAACGTTTGCGCTTGCACCGATAGGTGTTGCACTGCCACCGATGTCCGTTCCCATTGAAAGTGTCCACGCTAAGACCTCAAGGTCGATGCCCATTGTAGCAGACATACTCTTTATAACAGGTATCATTGTTGCCGCAAACGGGATGTTATCAACAAACGCACTTGCAATCGCTGAACCCCACAGAATTATTGCGCAGATTGCAAAGAGATTTCCACCGCTTATTTTACCGATAAATTCAGCTATAACTACCAAGACACCCGTTTCTTCAAGGCCACCTACCACCATAAACAAACCAACAAAGAATAACAATGTTCTATAGTCTACTTTTTTGAGTATGTACAGTATATGTTTTGGTGCTGTTATAAGTGTAAGAACCGATACAAGTACGCCTATAAACGCAACTGTAAGATGTGTCTCTGCGTGTGTAACAAGTAACACAACTGCTATAAGGAATATTACTGTGCTCATTATAAAGCCCGGTATATCCTTTATTGCAGTTTTCGGGTCCGGCTTGCTTTTTGGTTCTTTATTTCCATTGTCAAGTTCTTTACGGAACACTAAATAAAAATACAGTATTGTAAATATCAATGCAATACCTGCAATTACTCCGGTATTTGTTATGAAATCCGCAAACGAGTAACCAAGCGATGTGCCGATTATTATATTGGGTGGATCTCCACACATTGTTGCACTTCCGCCAAGGTTTGCACAGAAAATTTCTGAAAGTATAACCGGTACAGGGTTGAAATTAAGTAACCTTGCAAGCTCTACCGTAACCGCTGCAAGGAACAGTATAACCGTGATTGAATCTATAAACATTGCAAGCACCGCCGACATTATCATAAATGTTATAAATATCGGTATGGTTTTATACTTAACCAGACTTGCAATCTTAAGACACAGCCATCGGAAAAAGCCTACTCTTGCCATTCCTTCAACCATTATCATCATTCCGGCTATAAATATTATTGTTTCCCAGTTTATTCCGGTACTTGCAGATTCAGATGCACCTGCCGAATACCAGAAATGGGTTGTAAATACAGGATCAAGATTCAGGGTACGTATTATCGCATCCCCATCTTTCATTATCATACCAAATACCACTACAAGTGTAAGAACTCCACATCCGAGTGTTATATGATGTCTTTCGATTTTGTCCATAACTATCAGTATGAACATAGCAATAAATATTACTACAGCAACTGTTTGCGCCAACACATTATCATCTCCTGTTTCAAATTATGTTTTTGATTGTGTCGCAGTAGTCTCCAAACGTAGCAGAGAATATATAGTTGAGCACAAGAACTTCGTCTGCTTGATACCGTTCTATTTCTTCTATAAGGCTTCCGCCGAATGAACGTGGATCTATTACTATAACCTTTGAACTGCTCGCTGCAAGCCAAGGTATAAATGCATTAGCATACGAGTCTTTTATAACAATAACCGTTTTCCCGTCCGGGTTTGAGTTGTTTGTTATTTCCATCAAAGGGTTATCTCCGCCAAAGAACAAGTTGTAGTTTTTATTATCTGTATTAAACATCGGTGCACCGACACCATATTCTGTTACATTGTCCTCTGCACGCATCCTTATAGATATATCGTTCTTTTCGGTTATATCGTAATAGAAGATTGTATCCTGTTCCTGCTCGGTCAACTGCGATTTTGCTTTAAGATACAGCGAACCATAGAACTCGCCGTTTTCTTTTCTTGTAAAATCGGTCTGTGCCGCAACAGGACCTCCGCTCATTTCCATATATTTAGCATATGCAACATATGCACCGTCTGTTGTCCAGTGATGGTCTGTTTTAAAATAGAGCGAGTTACTCTTGCTCGCAAGAAGTGCCGAATAAACATCTACCGGGAATATGCCCTTAAACTTCGAATTGACATACTCTATTGCTTCTTTTTGCGAATCCTGTGCCGATGAGTATGCAGGAGCACTAAACTCAAGTGCTGTCGGGACAAGGATTGAGTACATACGTATATCCTCTGGGACGGCCTCTCGCAAGATGTTTAATGACTCGGCATACTTATTCTCTGCCTCTTCATTCTTTGAAAACATCTCCATGATATAATCATTATAAAGCACAAGTCTGCCCTCGTTTGCTTCGCCTGTACCTATATCTGATGTTGTTATTATAATTCTGCCCAAATTATCCGGAGTGTAACCCACACGGCTCTTAATTTTATCAGATACCGCCATGAGCTTACCTCGGAATGCTATATTGTCATCAACAAAAGATTCAAAATCCTTTGAAAACTCACCACTCCACACACTTGAAGCTGAAATTTGAGGCATCGCCTTAAGCTCTCTGTTTTCTTCTGCGATACTCGCCGTATCAGCAGGTGCAACAATCAATCCAAAGGAGATTACCATAAGTGCTATAAACAGAATACTGATTAAATATTTACGCATACTGACCTCCTTAGAATCTGAAATACAGGAACGGGTTCGAGGTTGCACCTGTAAGCGTTGCAAGACATGCTGCAAAAAGTCCTACAAGAACAACGGCTTCTATCACCATTCCTATTCCCTTAATTGATATTAGTTTTTCGAAAATCTTATACGGTAACGGCGTTGACGCTAAAATAAGCGCTCCCAAAAGCACAATATTGCCGTAGAAGACCGAAACTGTTGTTATATCATACAACGGACAGTCTTTTCCAAACATTGTTCCGAAAAATGCTGTAAGCTGTGAGAAATCCGTAAAATAGAACAATGTCCAGCCGATTACAACCAAGAAAAGTGTCGTGATATTTGAAAGCACCGGCACCTTTGACCATTTGCTGAACAAAAGTTTTTCAATGAGCAGTAATACTCCATAATACACACCCCACAGAACAAAGTTCCACGACGCGCCGTGCCATAGACCCGTAAGTGCCCATACAACCATTATATTCAAAACCCAACGTAGTTTTGAACAACGATTACCTCCCATCGGGATATATACATAGTCACGGAAGAAGCTGCCGAGAGTCATATGCCATCTTCGCCAAAATTCTGTAATTGACCTTGAAATATACGGATAATTGAAGTTCTTCGGAAATTTGAAGCCTATCATTTTACCCATACCAATTGCCATATCCGAATATCCCGAAAAATCGAAATAAAGCTGGAAGCTGTAGAATATGATTCCGAGCCATGCCGAAAGCACAGTCGGTGCAGTAGATGCAGCAAAAAGAATATCCTTTGCATCACCTGCGAAGTTTGCAAGGAACACCTTTTTACCAAGACCGATAACAAACTGTGTTGCACCGTCTGCAAAATCTGTTATTGTTACCTTTCTGTCGTCAAGTCCCTCGGCAACCTCCTGATAACGTACAATAGGTCCTGCTATAAGCTGCGGGAACATCGATACAAAAGTGATGAACTTAAGATATGATTTCTGAACGGGTGTATCCTTTCTGTAGACGTCCAGAACATATGTAAGTATCTGGAAAGTATAAAACGATATTCCGAGCGGAAGTCCTATTTCGGGTATCGGGAACGAGAGTCCGAACACGCCGTTTACACTGCTAATTGCAAATGCAGCGTACTTAAATACTCCTATCATTGCTATATCAAATATAATAGCAAGAGTTACACAGACTTTTGCACCGGCGTTTTTGTCACGCTTTTGCGATGCACCTATACCAAGTGCAAGCAAATAGTTCACAATCGTTGCTGCAATAAGCAAAATTAAGAGTGACGGTTCGCCCCACGCATAGAAAACCAGCGAAAAAACAGCCAAAACTGTGTTTTTATACGTTATGTTTTTTGATAGAGAATACATCAGTAAAACCGCAGGCAAGAACACGCATAAAAACGTCAGACTTGAAAATACCATATCCCTTTTTTCCTCCAAAGTATATCAGATAATTTTTTCTTATTCCATCATAATATTATACCCCATTTGTCAGTTTGTGTCAACTAAAAATGAAAGATTATTTCATTTTATTTATAATTCTATTTTTCTTACAAAAAGAACTCATTAGGCTTGAAACTTTATTTATAATATGCTATAATTATAGTATGATATATAAAGGAGATTGTCCATGAAAAAGATAATTATTTTATTAACATCGTTATTATTGCTTTCCGGATGTTCCGACACACCGGAAGAACCTGCAAAGCCAACATTTACCCCCGACCAACCACCGTCACTATCACTTACGCTTGAAGAAAAGGTCGGACAACTGTTTATGGTACGCCATGACAGTGTAACATATGAAAGCATAAAGAATCTTCAACCCGGTGGAGTTATTATGTTCGCCGTTGATTTCGACGGGCTAACCAAGGATGAAGCCCAAAATAAAATTAAAAGTATAAATAATATGCTGCAAGTAAACCCATACATAGCAGTTGACGAAGAAGGCGGTACCGTTGTACGTGTAAGCCATAACCCAAATCTTTCACCCGAAAAATTTGAAAGTCCGCAGTATTACTATAACGAGGGCGGAATAGAGCTTGTTCTTGAAAAAGAAAGAAAAAAATCCGAAACACTGCTTGAACTTGGTGTAAACATGAATCTTTCACCAGTTTCAGATGTATCCACAAAACCGACTACTTTCATATACGAAAGGACACTCGGCAAAGACGCAGAAGAAACAGCACAGTATGTAGAACAAGTCGTTGGTGTTATGAACGAATCCGGTATTGCATCATCACTTAAGCACTTCCCCGGCTATGGCGATAACCTTGACACCCATGTAACAGTCGCAATTGATAACCGTTCGCTCGACCAATTCCGCAGTGTAGATTTTCTTCCATTTATATCGGGCATAAACGCCGGAGCTGACAGTGTTATGGTGTCACACAACATTATAACATCAGTTGACCCCGATTTGCCTGCATCGCTTTCAAAACCTGTACACGATTTATTACGTAATGAGCTTGCCTTTGACGGCATCATTATAACCGACGACATGGCAATGGCGGCAGCAAATGGCTACAAAGAGCCTTACAAAACCGCAGTACTCGCAGGAAATGACATGATTATTGTTTCCGACTTCGTAACTGCATATAACGAGGTTTTAGATGCCGTAAGAAACGGCGAAATCCCCGAAGAAATGATAAATGCGGCAGTTGACAGAATAATAAATGCAAAAATCAAACGTGGAATACTATAAAAAGGACAATTTTGAAGTGAGCCTCATTTAGCTCACTTCATTTTTGTCCTTTTTATTAGTGTGATTATATCATACACTTTTTATTGTCAAGATAACTTATCCAAACAGTGTGCATCCCATTTTTTTAAACTGAACTATCTTTTCTTCTATATCACTTACCTCAACTTCCATATGTTCCGCAAGGCAATTGATACATAAGAACTCCTGTGCACCACGGTTTACAAGGCGTTTATAGATTGCAATCTCATCATTAAGCAATGATTTCTCGCAGTTTTTACATAGTGACATAATTAAACCTCTGTTAACTTACCTTTCAGAATGACACAACTGCGACCTTCAAGATGTTGCATAAAGTAATCACGCATAACACCGAGCTTCTCACCCGTTATCACGTTATGTAAGTCAAGTCCCATTCCCGACTCGTACGGAATACCAAGGTCTTTGAATGAAATCGGAACCTTTGTGCTGTCCTCTTTAAAATTAAAGATACCTATAACATACTCATTATCAGACAGAATTTTGAAATATTTTCTGGTATTTGGGATAGCCTGCCCCGCTTCCCATCCATTGCCCATATCAAGGATTATCGGAGGTCTTGATTCTGCGTCCTGATTTATGGCTATGAGTTCCTTATTCTGCATAAGCTCTTTTGAGAACTCGTTAATATTACGGATGTCTCCACCCATCATAAGCGGTGCACCAAAAAGACACCACAGTGCAAAGTGCATTGCATATTCATTATCTGTACAGCCTGCTTTTATACCAACGTGACCTTTGCCATACATTCCCACAACAAGCATATCAATGTCATTGTAGCATCCCGGTCCCGACATCGAAAAATTATTTTCCTGCCTAAGCACTATATCACGGAAAGATGTGAACGTGTCAAATACATCACCCGTTGAACGGTACATATTTGCGCCGACTGAACGCATCCAGTTCCACGACTCTTCACAACCCCAGTTGCATGCAGAGAAAAGAATATCACGTCCTGAACTACGCAGTGCAAGGCTCATTGTAAGATATGCATTTTTGCAGTTTCCGCTTTTCGGGAAATAACAATAATCATATTTAAGAAAATCGACTCCCCATTCTGCAAATGTTTTTGCATCTGTGTACTCGTGACCGTAACTACCCGGATATCCTGCGCAAGTCATTACTCCGGAACATGAATACATACCAAATTTCAGACCCTTGCTGTGTATATAGTCCGCTACATACTTCATTCCGTGCGGAAACCTCTCGGGGTCTGCGACAAGTCTGCCGTTTTCATCACGCTCTTTTAACGACCAGCAGTCGTCTATTACGACATATTCATATCCTGCATCCTTATACCCTTTTTCCACCATTGCATCGGCAATCTCTATTATAAGCTCCTCGTTTGGGTTTTCACCAAAAGTGTTCCATGAATTCCAGCCCATAGGCGGTTTTGTGATGTGCATAATAAAAATACCTCCCAAAATTTATGCCTTAATTATAGCATTTTCAGGAGGTTTTTTGAATGGTTTTAAGTCACTGTTTTTTGTATTTATGTCACCTTAATCAACATCGTATTTTTTAATAAATTCTATTATTGGAGTGTTATCCTCCAGACAGTGCGGATGATGGTCACAGCCGGGTTTTATGATAGTTTCAATAATGTTACCCGCTTCGCGGTATGCTTTGTCGATATGTATTCCGTTCTCATCATACGGCACGATTTTATCCGAATCACCTGCAACCAGAATTACAGGTATTTTATTTTCTATAAGCTTTGGTATATTGTCAAGCGGATGGTCACGATACGCCAGAAGGTCAATAAGTGACATTTTCTTTGCACCCTCAAATTCCTCCATCATATCATCACCGGCTTTTCCGAGTCCACCGGGACATGATAAAAGGTTAACAACCGGTGCATCAAGGTGCATACACGATACATATTCGGGATACTTTGCACCAAAATATATACCTTGCATTCCGCCACAGCTCATTCCGACTACAACACATTTCTTTGCAAGTCCAAGCTCATTATGTACATATTCTGCAAGTTTTGCACGGCGGTCGGTATCCTCCCATACGTGCCAACGCGTTTCGTTCTGTACGTGGAATATATGATAGCCAAGCTTTAAAAGTTCAAGCTCAACTGCCGGAAATGCTCCGAAATATTCTGTTTTTAATACCCATCTGCCGTTCGGCTTTTCCGGGTATACTGTTATAAGCTCTTTTCCACTAAACTCTGATTTCTCAAGTTTATAACCGTTCCAAAGTTCCATTGGTTCTGTTCCTTTCAAAATATTGATTTTATTTTACCATATAATTCCGACTTTGTAAATAGACAAAAGTAACACAAAAAAAGAGACATTGTGCAAACAATGTCCCTTTTAAATCTCTTTTACTGCTGTACATTATATGTATTCTTTGTTACCTTCTTGATTACAAAAAGTGTTGCAAGCAGAATTACAATGCCTGCGGGCAAGAGAATATATGCGTTCTGTACAACTGCTGCAAGAAGGTAAGTTACAAACGATACCACAGCAACTGTTATCGCATATGGAAGCTGTGTTGAAACGTGGTTAATGTGGTTTGACTGGCTACCTGCTGATGACATAATTGTTGTATCTGAAATCGGCGAGCAGTGGTCACCACAAACTGCGCCTGCAAGACAAGCTGATATACCGATTATAAAGAAGCTGCTTGTCGGTTCAAACATAGCAGTTACAATCGGGATAAGGATACCGAATGTTCCCCACGATGTACCTGTTGAAAATGCAAGTACACAAGCTACAAGGAATATAATTGCAGGCAAGAAGCCCTCAAGTCCTGCAGCTGCTGATTCCATAAGTCCTGCAACATATACATCAGCTGAAAGAAGACCTGTCATATTCTTAAGTGCTGTTGCAAATGTAAGAATAAGAATTGCCGGTACCATTGCATTAAAGCCCTTGGGTATGCACGCCATTGCTTCTTTAAATGTCATAATACGTCTTGCAATAAGGTATATAACAGTAACAATCAATGCAAGGATTGCACCCCACGGCAAGCCTACAGTTGCATCAGTATTACCAAACGCTGTTACAAAATCATCACCTGCGAAGAATCCGCCTACATAGAGAAGGCCCAGAACAGAAAGCACTACCAGTACAACAACTGGAAGTATAAGGTCTATAACTTTTCCCTTCGGATTAGCATCAACCTGCTCTGATGTTTCTACATCGTCCTGTCCGCTTGTGAACAAGTCACCCTTTGTCATCGCATTGAACTCATGAAGTTTCATCGGACCAAAGTCAAATTTCATAACCGCAATTGCTATAACAAATACAAGCATAAGTAATGAATAGAAGTTATACGGGATCGCTCTTATAAAGAGGTCTATACCCGAATAGCCTGTACCCTCTGTAAACTCAGAAACTGCCGCTGCCCATGACGAAACGGGAGCTATCATACATATCGGTGCTGCAGTTGCATCAATGATAAACGCAAGCTTTGCACGCGAAATCTTGTGGCTGTCTGTTACCGGACGCATAACGCTACCAACTGTAAGACAGTTGAAATAGTCGTCAATAAATATCAATACGCCAAGTATAAATGTTGCAATCATTGCACCAACACGTGACTTGATATGTGTCTCCGCCCAGCGTCCGAACGCTGCTGAACCGCCTGCTTTGTTGATAAGTGCAACCATTGCACCAAGGATTACAAGGAATACAAATATTCCGGCTGTACCCGATACTGCTGAGATAATACCCTCATTAAGCACTTTATCAAGTGCCCCTACCGGATTAAGATTTGCCGCAAACAAGCCGCCAAGCAATATACCAATGAACAATGATGAATATACCTCTTTTGTTACAAGAGCAAGAGCTATTGCAACAAACGGCGGAATCAATGCCCAGAATGTACCGCTGAAATTATTTCCGGCTGTAAGAATTGCAACAGCAAATATAGCAACGATAAATACTATTGCAAAAATTGATGAAAGAACTTTCTTTTTCATTTCATACCTCCTGATTTCTTTTATAAGTCATCTTTGACCCTTTTCCAAATATTCTACCAAAAACGACACAAAAAGTCAATATTGAAAACCAACTTTTAGCATTTTTCATAAAAAAATACAGGCTCATATGTTTAACCTGCATTTCAAAATTTTATAAACAACCGTAGAGTGTATTTCTCAAGCATGAACGCAGTCTCGGTGTTTCACCGTGTATATGTTCAAAGAATGTAATCGAAAGCTTATTTTTGGGGTCTGCAAGTGCAAATGCGCCTGCTGCACCTCCCCAGCCAAACTCGCCTATTGGCGTTAAAAGTCCGCTTTTCTCGGGATTCATATGAGTACGCACACCAAGGCCATAGCCGTAGCCTGTCTGCCAGTCATCAAAATCAGCTAATGCCTCACCAGAAAGGTGGTTTGTACGCATCAGCTCAATAGAACTTTCAGACAAAATACGTTCACCAGTTTTTCCTACACCGCCACAAGCCAAAGCATCCAGAAACAGTGCATAGTCCTCTGCAGATGAGGTAAGACCTGCTCCGCCGCTTTCGTATTCCTCAGACAGATTATATTCACAATCAAGCGTGAGTCGTTGTGGGATACGCTCTTCGTTATAAATATATCTTGCCGGCATTCTTGAAAGTCTTTCTTCGTCTTTTGGTTTACCGAAGAACGTATCTCTCATACCAAGCTTGTCAAATATATTTTCTTTCATATATTCGCCGAATTTCTGTCCTGAGCACACCTCAATAAGTGCACCCAGAACATCATGGCACAAGCTGTAGCGGAAACGTGTTCCCGGCTCAAAACCGAGCACAGTTTCGGATATCGCACGTACAAGCTCACGTGTGCTTGTTCTGCCCTCTCTGAGTGCCTTTTTGATGCTTTCAGATTCAAGGTCATAGTCAAGCCCTGCAGTCATTGTGAACAAGTGCTTTATGGTTATCGGTGTTTTTGCATAACCGTCGTTCTTTACGGTGTTTCCGCCGCCGATTACCTCACCTGCTTCAATCTTGCGTGCAATTTCGTTATCAAGTTCATCTGTTGTGATTTCCATTTTTTCAAATTCAGGCAGATACATCGAAACAGGATCGTTTAACAGATATTTGCCCTGCTCCAAAAGCTGCAGTGCACAAGTGCAGGTAAGTATCTTTGTCATTGAGAAAATGAAATATAGCTCATTTCCATCTATAGGGATTTTGTTTTCGATATCTCTCATTCCGGTATAGTATCTGAAAACCTCTTTATGATCCTTATATACGATACAGTCAACACCAGGCGAGTGAAACTCACTCACTGCTCTGTCAAGGAAGTCTTTTAAGTTTGTAAAGTCCATATTATTCTACCTCATTTCCCATACACGAATACAGAACATTCCTTAACTCACGCTGTAATCTTACATCCCAGCCGTGCATATGCTGAAAATATGTTATTGAAAGTCGGTTTTTGGGGTCAACCATAGAATATGCACCTGCCGCTCCGTCCCAGCCAAACTCGCCAATCGGGCTCAACGAACCGCTTACAGCTTTATCTACGTGGGTACGCACACCAAGTCCGTAACCATAACCGTTTTGAAGTGCGCTAAAATCATTATATGCATCAGGGCATAACTGATTAGTACGCATAAGGTCAATTGATGCACGGGAAAGAATTCTGTTTCCGTTTTTAGCCACGCCACCGTTTGCCATTGCGTCCAAAAACAGTGCATAGTCCTCCGTACATGATGTAAGTCCTGCACCGCCGCTTTGGTAGTCCTCTGACAAGTTATATACGCATACAAGCGGATTTTTAACAAATTCACCGTCAGGTTTTCTTATGTACCTTGCCGCCATTTTTGAAAGTCTTTCATCATCTTTGGGGACACCGAAAAACGTGTTTTTCATTCCAACTTTATCAAAGAGATTTTCTTTCATGTAGTCGCCAAACTTTTTGCCCGACCACACCTCAATAAGTGCACCCAAAACATCGTGACACAAACTGTAACGAAATCGTGTGCCCGGTTCAAAACCGAGCACAGTTTCAGATATTGCATCTATAAGCTCACGTGTGCTTGTTCTACCCTCTGAAATCGCCTTTTTAATATAGTCAGCTTCGAGGTCATATTCAAGTCCTGCTGTCATCGAAAACAGATGCTTTATGGTTATTGGATTTTTGGCGTAGCCGTTGCTTTTCGTTTCGACACTTTCGCCCATTGACTGACCTGTTGTGATTTTTGAAGCGTCACCGTTAACTACCTCATTTGAAATTTTCATTTTTTCAAATTCAGGCAGATACATCGAAACCGGGTCGTTTAACAAATACTTTCCCTGTTCCAAAAGTTGCAGTGCACAAGTGCAGGTAAGCATCTTTGTCATAGAAAATATAAGATACAGTTCATCGCCCTGCATTGCCTTTCTGTTTTCTATATCACTCATACCTGCAAAATGTCTGAAAAGCATTTCGTGGTCCTTATATATGATACAGTCAACACCCGGTGCTCTGCCATCTCTTACAATGCCGTTAAGATAGTCTGTTAATTTTGTGAAATCCATTTTATCTTATTACGTATACTTCTGCTGTCTTATCGCCAAAGATATTGTTGATTTTCTCTTCTGCCATTTCGTCAAAGATTTCAACATCCGGCTCTTTAACTTCATTTGCACCAATCTGACCAATCATTCCGCCAAGATGCTGGATGTATGTATTCCCATCCATTACCGGACGATATTCGTCCTTCAATGATACAAGGTGCAACATTCTGTATGCGCATCTGTCAAAGATATTGTTTTTGATTTCATAGTTGCGTGCAGTGTTTACATAGCTCCAACCCTTGATAAGTGCCGGTGTATGAGTGTTATGTCTCTGCTGTCCCCAGCCGTAGCCTGAAAGTCTGATGAAGTTATCGTTCATAACAACGCCGTCCATATAGCTCTCACGCTCGCCCTCAATCTGGTCAAGGAAGTATTCGATACCGTAAACACACTTTTCAATAACATTGCCTGTGTATTTGATATCTGTCATAATTCTCTTTGTTGCTGTTGTTACCTGATGTGTTATACCTGCATCATATACCTCGTAAATGTAGTTATTTGATGCAATATAGTCCTCACATCCACCGTAGATTTCAATAGCGTTACCGTAACGTGTAACACTACCACGTCTGCCCTCGGGATAGTTCGGGTCTGTACCGAAATAATGCTGTATTGAACCGCCTATCCAGCCGAACTCACAGTTTGTTACGTGAAGACCTACCACATGACCGCCTGCTGATACGCCGTGTCTTCCAACGTACTTGATACACAGGTTATCAATAGTTACATTTGCGTTAGCACCTACTCTGAACATGTTGCGAGCAGCAACTGATTCAACTTCGTTATAAACCTCTCCCGGGTTACCCTTATCGCATCTGAGATAAATATCTCCGAGTAACGGACCGTAATTTGTGTCCGGTATCGGAAAATCTTCGCCCTTGGATGGGTATCTTGTAAGAAGCGTGTCGTAATACCAGAAAACATCAAGGTCCTGTGTCATTTCGTCTGAGATAACAAACGGCTTACTCTCATCATCACGGCACACAAACTGCAAATCTCTGTATGAGGGGATAAGCTTTCTTGAATGTGCCTCACCGTCGTTAAATACAATTGTGCCCGGATCAAGCATCTTTTCTGTACATTTCCAGATGTTCTTCTCTTTATCATAAAGCTCCCACAAATCTGCGTCTGCAAGTGACTTATTATTGGCATAGAATTTCGGCTTATCGCCCTCGCCGTATGCTGCATATGTAACGCCCGGCTTTGTCAATACCGAGCCACGGAATAAATCGCCTCTGTTAAAGAGCACGCCATCGCCCGGATAAAGATATGCATTTGAAACTCTGTCAAGTGTTTTCCAAGCAGTTTCAGGTGTTTTACCGTCATTATTATCATCGCCGGCATTGCTTACATAGTAAGTTACGCCTTTTATAGCGATTTCGTCCTTTGCGTTTAGTATTTCATTCTTTTTTGCTTCAAAGAGATCATCATACTGCTTTGAAATTTCGTTTGTTAATTCTTTCATAATTTCCTCCCGTTTTTACGGCGTACCGTATTTATCCATATTATAACACAGAAACTTTCTGATTACAACCATTTTTTGACTTTTTAGATGCAAAAACCGCAGATTTTCGTCTGCGGTTTTTTCGCTTATTTTATTATATATACTTTCGCGGTTTTATCACCGAATATGTTATTTATTTTATCCTCTGCCGTTTCGTCAAAGATTTCTATGTCGGGTTCTTTTGTTTCATTTCCGCCCCACTGACCTATCATATTGCCTTTGTTCTGAATATACGTATTGCCCTTCATTATCGGACAATATTCATCCTTTTGGGCTACAAGATGCAACATTCTGTATGCTGTACGGTCGAATATATTGTTTTCAATAGAGAAGTTTCTTGCAGTGTTGATATAACTCCAGCCCTTTATCAGTGCAGGCTCATAATAGTTATGTCTTTGCTGTCCCCATCCGTATCCGGAAAGTCTGATAATGTTATCGTTTATAACTACATCGTCCATATAGCTTTCGCTCTCGCCGCCTATCTGGTCAAGGAAATATTCGATACCGTAAACACATTTTTCAATTACGTTACCGGTATAGCGGATACCTTTCATTTCACACTTTGTTGTGGTGTTTACCTGATGCGTTGCACCTGCATCATAGCCCTCGTATATGTAGTTGTTCTCTACAACATATCCGTCACAACCACCATAGATTTCAATACCGTTACCGTAACGTGTTACAGAGCCACGTCTGCCCTCGGGGTAGTTCGGGTCTGTTCCCAGATACATCATTATGTTTCCGCCTATCCAGCCGATCTCACAATTTGATACACGCAGATTTTTTATACCGCTTTTTCCCGTTATTCCGAAGCACGAATATTTGATACACACGTTATCTATGGTTATATCCGGATTTGAGCCACAGCCAAAGACAGTACCTTTCGTGATTGCCTCAATACTTTCAAATACGTCGCCCGGATTTCCGCCGTCACATCTTAAATACAAATCACCGTACGATTCAGCACCAACGTCCGGGATCGGGAAATCCTCGCCTTTTGACGGACGTCTTGTAAGTATCTTGTCAAAGTACCAGAACAAATCAAGATCCTCTTTCATTTCGTTTGCCATAACAAACGGCTTTGTCTCATCCTCACGGCACACAAACTGCATATTTCTGTATGAGGGGATAAGCTTTCTTGAATGTTTTTCGCCCTCGTTAAACACAAGCGTGCCGGGGTCAGAAATTCCTTTTGTGTATTTCCATATATGATGCTCGCTGTCTGTTTCTTCCCAGAGTGTCGGGTCTGCAAGGTTTTCAATCCAGCCGTAGAACTTAGGCTTATCACCCTCGCCGTATGCTCCGTATGTAATACCCGGCTGTGATATTATCTTCTGTGCACGGAACAAATCACCTCTTTTAAAGAGCACACCGTCACCAGGATATAACCATGTATGTTTTACTCTCTCAGGATTCCTCCATGCAGTTTCGGGTGTAAGACCGTCGTTATTATCATCACCGCTACTGCTCACATAATATGTTGTGCCTTTTATTACACACTCGTCTTTTGCGTTAATGATTGCCTGCTTTCTTTCTTCAAAAAGCACCTCGTATTCATTAAGCATTTCCTTTGTCATTATTTCCATTATACGATTCCTCCGTTATTCTTGCATAACCGTTTAAAAATGCGGTAAATGTCATTCCTGATTTTTGTCATGTTGACAATTCTTCAAGTTTTAATTCTTCCATATTTTCTACCTCCGGTACAAACTTCCCGTCTATTTTATACAATGCATAAAAGGATGTAAATAGAATATACAGAACTATATGGAAAATTCAGAACTGTTTTTTTGCAAACACAACAAAGCGTTCATTGTCGGTATTATACGAGCAAGTTGAAAGAGTGAGTATCTTTTCGCCATATTGCGGGATTATTTCTGTTTTATACAGACTTAAACTGATACACTTTGATATGAACTTATCAAATTCAGCTGGTGTTTTTGCGTTTATAAAATCATAATATTTGAATTCATTTTTTGAACCTACTTTTGTTCGCACAACTGCAAAGATTTCGTATTTACCAAAATTTGTCAATGTGTCAAATCCGATCGTTTTATGTGCATCATAAAAGCCCTTGTCGCTGTACTTTAACAGATCATGAAACATTGACCCGTTACGCATATTATGTGCATATATAATCGTATTGTCATCTGTTGCATCTCCCGTACATTGATAGTCCATAAACGGGATTCCCGAACTGCTGTATTCCTTTTCAATGTTTCGGTGCAGATAGTATGCATTTGATTGCTTGTTATGCATAACGGGATAATCAATACGTGTATCCTTAACTGTTATCCAGCCGACCATATCATTATTTTGTGCGTATACTTCTTTATACTTATTTATACGTGCATTACGGTCCTGTTGCGCTGTGCCCGATTCAGTTTGTCCTGTTTGTTCCGGCACTGCCGTTTCTGTTATCTGGAGAATCTTATCATTTTCACCAGTTTTTTCTGAACACGATTGGTATATCAGAACTGAACAGATTAAAAATGTGCAAATTAAAAGGATTTGAATACGTGTAATTTTACCTTTCACACTATCAAATCCTTTCATTGTTTAATTATTTTTTTTACGCTTTAATACTTCAAGAGCCGCAAACGCAAGAACTGCCAGAGCCGCAACTCCTACAACTATTCCGATACCTTTATCGCCTGTTTTAGGATTGGTCTTGTTATCATTTGCCGGCTTAACCGGAGTCGGTGTTGCTGTTGTGTTATCAGTTGTTACCTTGTTGAACTTGAGGCGTGCTTTTTCCTGACCCTCAAGCGGAGTGATTGTAAGAACATCTTTGTCTTCAAGAAGTACAACTGCTGTTTTTACACTCTGTCCTGCCACCGGTGTTTCTGAAACAACGGTTTCGCTCTTTTTAGCACCTGTAGCCGATGTTACTACCAGTTTACCGCTACCGGTTATTGAGAATCTGCCTGCGGGTATATCCACACCACAAACCTTTTTAATTTCTGTCACAGTTGCATTTGTTGTACCGTCTGTTTTTTCGTCCGAAAAATTAAATACGAACTCATTCTGCTTATCAAGACTGTCAAAATCAAATTTGGGTTTTAATGTACTTGACGGAGTCGGTGACGGCACTACATTTGTTTTTGCAGCAAGCTCTACTGATATAGTTGATACATCAACAGTTTCGTCTATAAGACTATATGTAACCGAATATGTCTTTTCTTCACCTGCCTGCAACTCACCAAGCACCATATCTTTGTATGAATCGTTTCTTCTTGCCTGTGCTGCTATTGTTGAATCATATATAACTTCTTCTTTATCATTTTTAATTATAACCGTATAGTTGTTAAGCGGTGTTGTATTCTTATCGGTCTGTATTTCACTTACTACAAGTCTTAATGATGCAATAACACCTGCATCTGCTTTTACTGTTACTGACTGTGTAACCGCTTCTTTACATTCTTTTATGCCCGGCAAAATCTCATCTGCATTTTGAGTCGCTACGCTGTTAGTGATACTTACCTTTACTTCGCCGTTGTCATTTTTTGCTGTCAACTGCGGTGTATCAGCAATAACATGCATAGGAATTATCGCAGCTAAAATTGCCGCAACCACCATTAAATATATCTTTTTCACTTCAAATTCTCCTTTAAAAAATAGTTGTTAAGCATTATGCGATTATTATATCACACTTTTTTCCGTTTGTCACTACTTTTTTTATTAAAAGTTTGTTACAAAAGAAATTGCAAAGGATTGTTCTCCTTTGCAACTTCTTTTTAGTCTTTATTTCTCTTATATGTCGGAACAACCTTTTCTATTGTGCTCTTTATAAGCTCATTATCATTCGTTTCCGATGCTTTGTCAAGCTCACGTATCTGCGCCATCAATTCGTCACGGTCAACTGTTATAGGTTGTCCGATAAATATCTTGTTATGGCTTGTATCTGTAAGTCCTTCTTCGTCCATCAACAGCTCTTCATAGAGCTTTTCTCCCGGACGCAGACCGCATACCTCAATTTTAATATCCTCCTCCGGTTTATAGCCCGAAAGACGTATAAGGTTTTTAGCAAGGTCATAAATCTTAACAGGTTCACCCATATCAAGAACGAATATCTCTCCGCCCTTCGCATAACTTGCAGACTGCAAAACCAGCTGTGCCGCTTCAGGAATTGTCATAAAGAAACGTGTGATACGCTTGTCCGTAAGTGTAACAGGTCCACCGTTTTCAATCTGACGTTTAAATAGCGGTATAACACTGCCGTTCGAACCAAGAACGTTACCAAAACGAACAGCCACAAACTCCGTCTTGCTTATTTTCTGTGCCGACTGAACTATCATTTCACAGATACGCTTTGTTGCACCCATGACATTCGTCGGGTTAACCGCCTTGTCTGTTGAAATCATAACAAAACGTTTTACTTCATATTTATCAGCACACTCCGTAACATTTAAAGTTCCTATTACATTGTTTTTTATCGCTTCCTGCGGGCTGACCTCCATAAGCGGAACGTGTTTATGTGCCGCAGCATGGAATACTATGTACGGACGATATTTTGCAAATATATCTTCCAATCTGTCACGGTCACGCACAGATGCAATTATAACCTCCGGCTGATTGTCCGGATACATTCTGTTAAGCTCCATCTGTACATCATATGCGTTATTTTCATATATATCAAGAATAACAAGCTTTTCGGGATTGTATTTCATAATCTGACGGCAAAGCTCTGATCCTATTGACCCGCCGCCGCCTGTTACAAGAATTACCTTATCCTTTATGTAAGCTTCTATTCCTTCATTATCAAGCTGTATCGGCTCACGTGCGAGCAAATCCTCAATCTGCACATTACGCATCTGCATGTGCAAATCATCGCCAATCATCTGGTCAACACTCGGCAATAGCTTAACCTTACAACCCGTCTCGTTACAAATCTCAATTATTTTCTTTCTGTCGCTTGCCGTTGCTGATGGTATTGCTATAAGAATTTCATCAATATTATATGTTTTTGCAAGTCTGGGTATGTCGTAACGGTCACCACAGATTTTTACACCACCTATTGATGCATTGTGCTTCTGTTTATTATCATCAACAAAGCATACAACGTTGTATTTAAGATTTTCATTACTGTACAAATCTCTCATTATGACAGCGGCAGAGCTTCCTGCACCGACGATCATAAGACGCTTACGGTCTTTTACTACAATCGTTGAACCTTTGTAGAGATTATACGCCGCACGTGTCACCATTCGCAACGACATAATTCCCATTGAACAAATAAATACAGCGCATAGAGTAATTTTGGGCGGATAGTTAAAAAATGATTGGATAACAAAAATATTTACCACCAACACAAGCATTGATGCAATTGCACACGCCTGCGCAATATTGAGATAGTCATGTGTTCCGCCGTGTGTCCATAATGTACGATAAATTCTCATTAACAACATCGCAAAAACAAACAGAACAATGCTGATACTCACAGCAATAAGCGTTGGTGTCGCAATCATACACTGATACGCCCTTGACCAATCCTCGATTGCGAGAAAAAATGTAACAAAATACGCTGCTGCAATAACTATTATGTCCAAGACCAATAAAGTCCGGTTGCGGAAAACAATTTGGTCAAGAAAAACCGATCGCGTCTTTGCTTTAGACTGTGGTTTTACCATAATGTTACCTCCGATTTCATTTTTTACGTTTTATTATTATATCATATGAAATGTACAAAATCAACATTTTTTTACTTTTGCTTGTTAATTTTTTTTACTTTTTTGTTTGCAACGCCAATTCCTTTAAGAACAGTTCCACGGTGGGTTTCAAAGCACTCCTCTATATCTTCAAAACTTTCTAGCGCATAATCTTCGGCAATACGCAAAAATGCCGCCGCACACGCATATGCATCATCATATGCTCTGTGATGATTAAATCCGATTCCAAGTGCTTCAGCAAGATTATTGAGCTTGTGGCTTGGAAGTTCAGGATACGCCTTTTGCGACAATTGCACCGTACACATATAGTCAAATGCCGGAATTTCTATTCCGAAATGCTCAAGCGTAGCACACAGCACATGTATATCAAATGATGCGTTATGAGCTATAACCATACGGTTTTCTATGTACGGACGCACCATGTCCCAGTATTTATCAAATGTAGGCTTGTCCCATACCATTTCGGGAGTTATACCGTTTATTTTAGTATTATATTCATTGAATTTGAACGGATCGGGCTTTATAAGTATTTCTTTACGTTCTGTTATATGTCCATCTTTTACAACACACCAACCGAGCGAGCATACACTTGTACGCTCGCTTGATGCCGTTTCAAAATCTATCGCTGTAAAATCCAATTTTCTTTTCCGTCCTTTGTATTATTTGCGTCTGAAATATTCAATCTCGCTTGATGTAAGATAACGCCAACGTCCCTCGGGCAGATTGCCAAGCTCGACTATACCGATGCTTTCACGCTTAAGTGCTTTAACAGTATGTCCCACCGCTTCAAACATCTTTCGTACCTGTCGGTTTCTGCCCTCGTGGATTGTTATTTCCACTAGCGTCATACCCATATCAATTTCCATTATCTCGCACTCTGCAGGCCTTGTCTTTTTACCGTCAATGACTACACCTCGACGTATTTTATTGAGTTCAGGAATAGTTAAAACACCTTTTAAGACTGCATAGTATTTCTTTTTTGACTCAAACTTCGGATGGGTTACTTTGTTCGCCCAGTCCCCATCATTTGTCATAATGAGAAGTCCTTCAGTTTCATAATCGAGTCTGCCGACAGGAAAAACACGTGTGTGTATTTCTTTTTCGACAAGATCAATAACCGTCGGGCGGTCAAACTGATCCTTTACGGTTGTTACATAGCCCGCCGGTTTATTGAGTGCGATATATATTTTTTTATCGTTTACCTTTAAGAGTATGCCGTCAACCTCAACAGTGTCACAGCCTATTTCGACCTTGACTCCCTGCTCTGTTACTTTTTTACCGTTGACTGCTACCCTGCCCTCGTCAATAAGCTGTTCTGCACCACGTCTTGATGCAGTACCGCTCATTGCAATGTATTTCTGAAGTCTTACTATTTCTCCCATGTTTGTCTCCTATATCAAATTACGTAATATATTTAAAAACGCGAACACAAAACAATTTTTAACCTGCACATTTCCCTGCGGATTGAAATTTTTCTCTGCAACCACGTCAACTGTTCCGACAGTTTCTCCGTTTGCTTTTATTTCAATATACCCGACTTTCTCACCTTTATTAAGCGGAAAATCCACCGTTTCAGGTATATGTTTTATAAGCTCAAAATCATTTTTATTACCGTTTACAAATACAGAAAAATTATCTTTTGCAACAAGCGCACATTCATCCCGTCCGCTGACTGCATGTTTCATACAATCGTCTTTTTTGATAATTTTACGCTCACTGTTACTGTCATATGCCGTCTCACACAGTTCCTTGTGTGTGTTCCAGTCGTCAGCGTCATTGAGCGTTACTGTTATGTATTCTGCACCGTTTCGGTTTACCGCACTCACAAGGCAACGACCTGCCGTCTTTGTAAAACCCGTTTTTACACCTATGCACCCGTCAAGCTCTTTTAACAGACGGTTATGGTTTATGTACTCTACATTCTCCGTTGTGCCGTCAGTCATAAGCATGGTTGATGTGTATATCTTCGATGATACAATTTCACGAAAAGTATCGTTTTTGAGTGCATAGCGTGTCAGCTTTGCTAAATCATACGCTGTTGTAAAGTGGCTCTCATCATGCAATCCATTGGGATTTACGAAGTGAGTATTTAAAACACCGATTTTTTTAGCGGTATTATTCATAAGCTCTGCAAATTTATCTGGCGTTTCTGATATATGTTCTGCAATCGCTACTGCCGCATCGTTACCGGAATTTAACATCAATCCGTAACACAAATCACGCATCGTAATCTTTGCACCAGGTTTTAAATATGCCGATGAGCCCTCCTCTAATACAGCTGTTTTGCTTACTGTTACCACATCTTCAGGATTTGAGTTTTCAAGCGCAACAAGAAGCGTCATAATTTTTGTTGTACTTGCCATAGCAAGTTTTGTGTCTGATTCTTTCTCTGTCACGATTTCGCCCGTAACAGAATTTATAACGCAGTAGCTTTTTGCCGTTTTTGTATCGGCAAAGGTCTTTTGTGTCAAAAACAGCATTATTATCGCTGTTAATAACATTACACGTTTCGTTGCAATCCACCCTCCTCTGCCAATATTTAATATTATACACTAAAATACTCTTTTATGCAAGTCCAAATTACATAAAAAATCCTGTTACCGTTTGTGTAACAGGATTTTATTATTTAGTCAAGTATAACCGTAGCTTTAACGCCTTCGGGTACCTTGTAGCTGAATACAGGCTTATCACCCTCGAAATGCCATTCGGTTGAAATCTCGCCAAACTGTGACTGATACTTAACAGCAAAGTTTCCGATTTCTTTTATCATATGGGGTTTTAATACAATCTCTGTAAGTCCCGGAGCACTGTCGTTTATTCTGATACCACCAAGATACTCATAGAACCAACCTGAAATTGCACCAAGTGAGAAGTGACACATACTCAAAGATCTGTCCTCATCATTATGTCCCCACCAGCTCTCCGTAATTGCAGTAGCACCTGTATCGAGCATAAATCCCCATGACGGGAATGTTTTCTGCATAATGAGCTTATATACTACATCAGAATATCCGCAGTCTGCAAGAACCTCAAAAATATATCTTGAACCGATAAATCCGGTTGTTACGTGATAGTCAGCTTTCTTGATATATTCTACAAGTGTCTTTGCAAGCGCTTCTCTCTTTTCCTCGGGAGCGATACCAAACACAAGCGGAAGAACTATACCGCACTGGTTACGTGCACTGTAGTCTGTTCCTTCATCAACGAGATGCACACGGTTAAACTCCTCACGTGCCGCATCTGCCATTTTTCTGTACTCGTCACGCTTTGCGGTCTCGCCGATAATATCTGCAATCTCCGAAACACGGTCAAGCATATGGTAATACCAACATCCGCCAAAGAACAATGTCGACGGATTCTCACCCGTAGGATTGAGCCAGTCACAGTACTGCCAACCATTGTTCTGTGGCAATACCATACCCGGGAACTCAATACGCTTCTCTATAAGCTTTACCATTTCGGAAAATCTCACTCTCAAGATTTCCTTATCACCATAGAACTTATAAAGCGTGTACGGCATCTCGTATGTTTCATCCTCCCACGCCCAGGGGCCTGCATGCATCTTAACGCCATTATCAGTCCAGCGTGCAAGGAAGTCAGAGTTATCTGTTAACCAGCACGCAGTATGTGAGAATATCTGCGAATCACCGTTCCAGAAATTCTTCTCACGTGTCGGGCAGTCTGTCGGACCGTTATGAATGTTATTGAGCCATGAACGCTTTGTTGCATTATATATGTCCATAATCATCTGATTATCGGTCTTAATTTCACTTACGAGTTCAAGGTCTGTACGGATTTCCAGTGCAACAACCTCTTTTACCTGATCAAGAGAATCAAGTCCCTCAATCCAGATGTATCTGTAGCCTGTGTATGAGAAACGACACTCATATGTCTCCTCCGGCTCACCCTTTGCATAGTACACATCCATATTACGCATAAACTGCTCACTCTTACCACCCGGTGCACAATCCTGCTGATAATAAACCGTAGTAAATGCACCGTTATCGGGCATACCGTCGTCTGTAAGATGCTCACAATAACGGATTCTTACCTTTTTACCTGCCGGAAGGTTTTTGAATGTTATTCTTGCACGACCTGCAACGCAGAGTCCCGAATCATACATCGGTGTGTTTTCGCCGATAAGCACATAGTCTGTACATACACGCTCTTCTGCTTTCTTTATTAAGGGATATGACTGCGAAAGAAGCATTACGTTATCAAGATTCGGACGTGCTACTACAGATGCATAATCTGACGCATCAACATCAGCATCGCACCAGCCCGGAACCTCAAGGCGTGCATCGTAACGCTCGCCGTACTGAATGTCATTCTCAACAAGCGGTGAGGGTGTGCACAGCCATTCCTCATCAGTATATATGTATTCCGTTCTGCCGTCAGCATACTTAAACTCAATTATTGCCATAAACTCCGGCTCATTCGCCAAAAGGCTTCCCCACGAATGGCAGTTATATGAACCGTTACCAAGAATTGCTCCAATTGTATTTCTGCCTTCTTTAAGCATCGGCAGAATATCAAATTCCTGATACTCTTTCTGGAAGTTCGCATTAAACGGCATAAAGAAGCTGTCTGTAATACGCTCACCGTTCATATACGGCTCATATGCGCCGAGTGCAGTTGAATAGAGCTTTGCACTGACAGGCATCTCTGTAAGTTCAAACTGACGTATGTAGTAGAACGAACGGCGTAGTGCAATCGGATGCATCGGGAGATGATACATCGGAGAAGGTTCCCCTCTTCCCACATTTACAAATGTAGCAGTTTCAAAACCTTCCGGCTCGTCCATAACCCAGAAATTAACAAGCTGTACCTGCATAAAGCTTTCATCGGTTACTATTTCTTCAATCTCGCCGTCGGTATATGTAATTCTTATACCGCCCGTCATTGATGATGAGAAACGCTCGTCGGTATTTGACTGATAAGCTCTTATATGAAGATTATTCTCACCCTCACAGAGAAGGTCTGTTATATCGGTTAACGGAAGCTGTTTCTGCTCATTCGCAAACTGCTTGCCGTTAAGCCACAAATCCATTATATTATCACAAGTAAACGCCGCTTCAAGCTTTGCTACTTCCTTTTTCGGAGTAAAAAGACGGTATGCGTGAAATCTTGTACAACCTACCGGCCATACATAAGATGCCGTCGGAAAGTTCGGGTCCTTAGGTCTGTTGAACTTCAAAAGCTCAGATTCAGGTGCCGAAATAAGTGATGCTTTACCGAAATCTTTTTCAATTTTCTTATATTGTTTAAGGTCCATTTATTTGTTTCCTTTCAAAAAATTATGTTATTATGATTATACTTGAATACCTCTCTGATGTCAAGCTTTTTTGCCAAAAACGCTTATTTCAGACAATAAAAAGAACATTTGACACAATAAAGCGGATGTGTTATAATTAAAACGACTAATTTTAAGGGCGGTATCGGTATGGATTATACTACTGCAAAAGAATACATAAAAGGTCTTACCGGACGCGGAATAGTGCCGGGGCTTGACACAATAAAGGCACTTTTAAAAGAGCTTGGCAATCCCGAAAACAAGCTTCGGATAATTCATATTGCCGGCACTAACGGAAAAGGCTCGGTGGGAGCATATCTCTCGTCAATTATACAAAGTTCAGATATGAGTTGCGGTCGGTTCGTTTCGCCGTGCGTTGGAGAATATAAAAACACATTTCTGTTAAACGGAAGCTGTGTTTGCGAAGAAACCATAGCCACCTGCACGGATGCAGTTAAATCCGCAGTTGAGGCACTTGAAGAAAAGGGCATATTCCCTACCTCGTTTGAGGCAGAAACCGCACTTGCATTTGTCATATTCAATCATATATCACCCGACTATGTAATTATTGAGTGCGGAATGGGCGGACTTTCAGACGCAACAAATGCCATAGAAACGTCCGAGCTCTCCGTAATAACAAAAATTTCGCTTGACCATATGGCTTTTCTCGGTGATACTTTAACTGAAATAGCCATACAAAAAGCCGGTATAATAAAAAGCGGTGTAGCTGTTGTATGTGCAAACGGACAAAGTGATGCAATAAAGGTTATAGAAAGTGTCTGCAACAAAAAATGCTCAAAGCTTTTTGTTTCGGATATACCCGAAATTTCCGAACTCAAACCCGACGAAACGGTATTTACTCTTGACAAAAAACCATATGCAACAAAAATGCTCGGAGCATATCAGCCACATAACGCCGCATTGGCAATAAAGGCGGCAGAAGTGCTCGGAATTTCTGAAAAAGCAATAGTCACAGGAATCAAAAATTCACAGTGGGCATACAGATTTGAACGTGTCGGCAAATTCATACTTGACGGAGCACATAATCCCGACGGTGCGATGGCACTTGTAAAGTCTCTGAAGATTTATACCAATCCCGAAAACACCGCATTTATATGTGCCTGCTTCAAGGATAAGAATTATAATAAAATTGCAGAAATCACAGCACCGTATGCAAAAGCAGTTTACTGCATAACCGCACCAACAGAGCGTGGACTTGATAAAGAAATTCTATGTGAAGCTTTTAAGGCTCACGGCACAGATTCAAAAACTGCAGACAATCTTGAAGATGCCATAAAAATGGCTTACGGCTACAAGGACACCGTTATTTTCGGAACACTGTCGGTACTTGCCGATGCAAAACAAATAATAGAAAGGCTACAGTAAAATGCAACGTTGTAATAATATATATACCCATCCGCTATATAAAGAGCGCACACAGATAATAAAAGGCAAAGAAGCTGACAGAATTTTCTGTCCCCATAACCTTGAACACGCACTTGATGTTGCGCGTATAGGCTACATAATGATTTTAGAGGGCGGATATGATATAGAAAAGGAGCTTTTCTATTCAGCAGCACTCCTGCACGATGCAGGACGCTACAGCAATAAACCTCACAACGAATCGGGTGCAGAGCTTGCAAAAAAAATCCTGCCCGAGTGCGGATTTACAGCAGATGAAACCGAGCTCATATCAAACGCAATCCTCGGTCACCGCACAGATACGCAATCGGATATTTTTTCAAAAATACTCTACGATGCAGATAAACGTTCACGTATTTGTTTTGAGTGTGCTGCACAAAAAGAATGTTACTGGGAAACCGAAAAGCGCAACCACGATATTTCTATATGAGGGACATTAAATGTTTATAGGAAACAAAGAATTCAAAAACGACCGTACACATATAATGGGGATACTCAATATAACTCCCGACTCATTTTCTGACGGCGGAAGTTATACCGATATTGATACAGCCCTCCGTCACACTGAAAAAATGATAGCTGACGGTGCTGACATAATTGACATAGGCGGTGAGTCAACTCGACCGGGATTCACGGAAGTTTCCGTGTCTGAGGAAATCGAACGAGTTGCGCCGATTATCCTTGCAATAAAAGAACGGTTTGATATATCATTATCATCAGACACTTATAAGCCGGAGGTAGCAAAAGAAGCTCTTTTGGCAGGTGCTGATATGATAAACGATATATGGGGTTTAAAATACAGTCCCAATATGGCGGATATAATAAAATCAACCGATGCATCTGTATGTATAATGCACAACAGAGAAAAAGCCGGATATATAAATCTTCTTGATGAGGTTAAAAGTGATTTAAGGGAAAGTCTTGCCATTGCAAAAAATGCAGGAATAGATGATGATAAAATCACCCTTGACCCCGGTATCGGGTTTGCAAAAACACTTGATGATAATCTCAGAATCACAAAAAACCTCGATACATTCTGCGAGCTTGGCTATCCCCTTCTCTACGGTGCTTCAAGAAAGTCAATGATTGGTCTTACGCTTAATCTGCCAGTTACCGAAAGGCTTGAGGGTACACTTGCAACAACTGCAATTGCGTGCATAAAAGGCGCAACATTTGTACGTGTGCATGACGTTAAAGAAAACAAGAGTGTTATTGATATGATAAATGCTATAATGAGCGCATAAAAAAACTCCGAAACAGTTGTTTCGGAGTTTTTTAGTTATAGTCCCATTGCATCAATCACTGCATCTGCAAGAATTTCTGAGCCTTTTTCATTTTCTTCTCCTTAACAGTTATTCTCTGCCTGTTTAATAAACGCATCCTGTTCCGCTTTTGTAAGATTAACAAAATATGCATTCCAGCCACAGACACGCACCTGCAATGTTGCATACTTCTCAGGATTTTCCTGCGCTTCTCTAAGGTGCTTTGCATCAAAGACGTTACCGTGCATTGCAAATCCACCCTTTTTCATATATGTCATCAATATTCCGTAGAACGCCTCAAGACCGCTTTCGCCCTTTACCGCCGATGGATGCAGAACCACATCAAGCACCGAGCCGTTGGGGAACTTTGAATGGTCTATCTGCGTTACCGAGTTTATAAGTGCAGTGATTCCGTTTTTGTCCATTGCAGTAGTTGCACACATATTCTTTGAAAGCGGTCCACCCTCCATTCGTCCGTCAGGAGTTGCCATAGTTTTTTCACCTAATGTAAAACCATGGTCAATTGAGAAACACGATGCCTTGAACACACCGCCTCTGCCGTTAGGCTGATTATTTGAAATACTTGCGCAGAAATCTGCTATATCCCTTGTTATTTCGTCCGCTATCGGGTTATTGTTTCCGTACTTTTCGGGTATGCTTTTAGCTATTGCTCTTAGCTTTTCATCGCCCTCCCAGTTGTTTTTGAGGATATCGCCGAACTCATCAAAGGTCAATCTTTTATCTTCAAAAACAAGCCTCTTAACCGCAGTAATTGAATCGACAAGAGTTGCTATACAGTAGAAATAAATCGAACTGTTGTTGTACTTTGCACCGCCCTCGTAAACATCAATGCCACGTTTTATGCTCTCATCATACATTGACGAAAGAATGGGGTCAGGATATATTTCTCCGTAATAATGCTCTATTTTGCTGATATAGCTCATTACCTTTTCTGCCATATATCTGATTTGTTCTTTTACTGCCGAAAGGAAATCCTCATAGGTTTCCGGTTTTCCGGTTTTAACACCTACCTGACAGCCTGTTTTCAGATCATCGCCGTTTGTTATAACCAGCTCGACCGCTTTGGGCAAGCTCACTCCGCCGTTTCCGGTACACCCTATTTCCACACCCCAGACCGCAGGTTCATAGCAACCTATCGGGACATAGTTTTTCGCATCTCTTTCTTCGATAGCTACATCCATAAGCGCTTTTATGGTTACAGCATCATTCACAAAAACAAAGCTGCTGTTTCCGCCTCTTATACATTCCAGAACAAGTTTTACAAAATCTTTTGGTGTCTTGTCTGATACCCGGATATGTATTTTAGGACTGTGAATGTCAAGCTCGTTATATGCTTCAACCAACATATACGATATTTCGTTTGTGACTTCATTACCGTCACTGTCTATTCCACCAAGACAAAGCGGTAAATCAAACGGAACTTTCGCTGCCCAGAACTTATTGAGGAAGAATTTAAGCATTCCCTTTATTTCTTCTTTTGTGAAAGTGCCGTTTTCTATGTCACGTTTATAGAACGAATATAAGAGAACATCTACTCTTCCGAGTGTTCTTACTCTTGCACCACATACATGTTCATGTAAGAAAAAGTATGCGATGATGAGTTGCATCGCCTCATAAATATTTTGAGGCGCACCGTTTGCAAGATTATTTAACGCTATGCTGTTTTCCTCATTATACGGCTTAACAGCCTCTGCCATACGCTTCAAAAAAGTCAGGCAAGCCGAAATCATAATACGGCATGATTCATAAAAATCCTTTTGCTTATCCGTAAGTCCTTCCCTTTCGGATGCTTCATTTATACGGTCAAGAATACCCGTAAATCCCACATCAACGAGCAGTTGCGAATTAGGTGAAGTATGTCCGAAATCACAATCCGCCCTATATGCACCGTAAACATCCAATGCATCGTCAACCTCTTTAGTCTCTTTTGCCAGATAGAGTTCCTTTATTTCACCTTCCCACTTCCAGCGAAGGCCCCTGACTATTCCGCCATGAAAAAGCTTATCCTGAAATATGTCATCCTCATCAACTGCTAAACACGCATTTTCAGCCACAAGCTCGAAGGCCTTTGCTTTAAGAACCGCTTTTGAGAATCCCGTTTTATTTTCCATAAGCTCACGGAATTTTTCATTGAGTTTCTCCTCTGTTAAACCGTTCCCCCATTTTATATTACTAAACTGATTATCAAGTGATGTTTTATCAATTGGAAATTTCTTCATAACCGTTACTCCCTTTCCTGTTATGATGCCATTATATTCTTTTTTTGAAAAAAAGTCCATTCATTTTTCAACACCACTTGACTATTCCGACACTTTATTATATAATTAAAGCGAGAGGTGACATAGATGGAAAACTTTATGAATTATAACTTCAATATAGACAAAATTGTGCTTGCCTGCAACGTACTACCGGGCACCGGCGCTCCTGTTCATACCAACCGCAAATCACACGGTCTTGCATTCTATGAATCAGAAGGAAGCACTTTCACATTCGGACAAAACGATTTTGTAGCAAAGCCAAACTCAATTGTGTATCTTCCCAAGGGTTCTGACTATACCGTAAAAGGAAGTATTTCCGGTGGATGCTACGCCATAAATTTTGACATCTGTCCGAATCGGGATTTTAAGCCGTTCGTGTTCAGCACAAAGAACAAGTCAAACTTTCTCGAACGATTTAAAAAGGCGGAATCAATATGGAGGTCGCAAACCTTTTGTTATGAAATGAAATGCAAAGCAGAACTCTATAGCATAATTTGCGATATGCAAGATGAGTTCAGGCTTGGCTATATTGCAAAAAGCACTTTGGAAATGATAATGCCTGCTATTGATTACATACATAAAAACTATACCACCGATAACATCAGTATAGCTTTTCTTGCACAGATATGTGACATAAGCGAGACATATTTCAGGCAGGTTTTCCGAAAGTCGCACGGGATTTCACCGCTAAAATATATAAATAACCTCAAAATCACACGTGCAAAGGAACTTATCGAATCAGGAATGTATTCCATCAGCGAAGTCGCACTGTTTTCGGGATTCCACGACGAAAGCTATTTCAGCCGTGAATTTAAAAAAGCAACGGGTGTTTCACCCAAGAATTATTAAGAAAACGGATATTGCTAAATGCAATATCCGTTTTCTGTTAAGTTCCAAGATATGAAAAATGCATATAATCCTTTGGATTACGCCAGGAGTCACCGCCCCACGTGAAACCGTGACGTTCAAATGCGTTTACTACATCGCCGTACGGTTTTATTGAATACGGATCCTCATACGGTTTCCAGTATTTACCGATTACCGTACCGTTGTTATAGATACAGTAATTCTCATTTGCGTTTATATCAATAGCCGTTCCGCCGTTATGCTCCGACCTTCCGCCACGCCATGCGTAACCGCCGACATCCTTTATCGGAAACTTTTCAGGACCGTTATATATTTCCTCAAATACAAGCTTTACCTTATCAGCTATTGCGTGATGCACTTTAAATGTTGCGGTTGAAGATACCTTGTTGCCATTTGTGAGTCGCCAAACCGGAACGGTTACCGAAACCATAAGCGGTTCTGCCTGCTCTTTTGTTGTGGGATATGATGCCTGTATCGCACTTCCGCCCGCAGGCAGTACTTCTGCGGTCTTGAATGTTTTTGAAACACCGTCCACAGTTATGGTATATTTTCTGTTGGGGTTAAGTGTAATATCAATATATCCCGATGCCGAATATGTTTCACTGATTGGTGCGATATCTCCCTCATAGTATGAGTTACGTTCCTGCTTCACCGTTACGGTCTTTACGCCCGGCGAATTCCACTTGATTCGTGTCATACCGTGCACTGCAGTGCCGATATATCCCGAAACATTCAATTCCTGTGCAGGTTTTTCCTCAACCGTCGGAATTTCTGCCATTTCGTTGAGGTCTGTGCAACGTAATATGAGTGCAATTGCCTGCTCCCACGAAACTGCAATTGTTCCACCAAAGCTACCGTCGGGGTATCCGTTTATAATTCCGTCCGCCGCCGCTTTTGCCACATACGGTTTTGCCCACTCACTCATTGTAGAGAAGTCTGTGAAATCTGATTGCGGGTTACTCGGAAGCATTACTTCCTCGCCGTCTAATACCGCCCGAAGTGACAAGATTATTTTTGCCATTTCCTGACGTGTGGCATTGTCGTTGGGTGAAAACTCGGTGTCGCTTGTACCGTAAAGAATTCCAAGTCTGTATGCCGCCTCCGGGTACGGACTTTTCGTATCGGTAAAATGTGAGTCCATATTGCTTATGTCATAGCCTTTTACGTTTATATAGGTCTTAACCGCAAGCATTGCTATATCGCTTCGTTTTATAGGCTGTGTCAGATCGCCCATCTGTGCCTGACTTATAATTCCTCCCGACTGTGCTTTTATTATATCCTCTTCTGCCCAGTCACTGTAGTTTGCCGCACTTACGGTTGCAGTAGCGACTGAAAATACAAGTGTTAATATCAATAGTATCTTTTTCATAATTTCTCCTCTCTTTCGTCGAAATACCATTTTATTATAGAATTCTCGAACGATTTAGATGCCAATTCTACCAGGAGTAAAAATGCTTGCTTGCAAGGACATTTTTACGACGCCGTCAATTGACACAGCGGTCAAAAGACCGCAAAAAGCCGAAAGGCTTTAGGAATTTTATGAAATAAAATTCCATATGTGTCAATTATAACACAAAAAATATCAAAAGACAACCTTTTTCACAAAAATAACTGCGCAAAAGCGCAGTTATCAGTTTTAGCTTTCGGTGTATGCTCCGAGGAAAGCAAAACCGCCTGAGGTATTTTCAAGCTCTGTGAGCAAGGACAAGAATTCATCGGAATACACCGATACATTCATATCAAGCAAAAACATAAATTCGAAATCAAGACCGGATATCGGTCTGCTTTCTATCTTTGTAAGATTTACACCAACACTTGCAAACTTGGCAATAAGGTTATACAAGCTTCCCGGCTGATGCGACAGACGAAGCATAACGGTGATTTTATCAGCTCCGGGATATATTTCCATATCTTTGGATATGCATATAAACCTTGTA
>JAZRPM010000034.1:0-4187 GCA_045649185.1 Candidatus Ornithomonoglobus sp.
GGGATTTTAGATAAAACTTAATAAATTTATCCCTTTTAACTTGCGTTTTTCTGAAAATGTGGTATAATATATACAGTAAGGCTTGCGTTGCAATCCTTTGCGGCTTTGCCGCTTGTGTGCGTTGCACACCTGTAATATTGACGGCTGCGTAAAAATGCCCTTGCAAGCAAGCATTTTTACTTATGGTATAATAATAACGGAGGCTTTTTGGAGGCATACTATGGGTAAGTTGGTAATTGTTGCATCGGGCAAGGGCGGAACGGGCAAAACAACGTTCACCTCGCAGGTCGGAACACTGCTTTCGACTTTGGGTCATATGACTGTTTTGGTTGATGCAGACGCAGGCTTTCGTAATCTTGACATAGCACTTGGTCTTGAAAGCAATGTTGTTTATGACTATTCTGATTTTATATCAGGTAATGCCGACATAGACGAGATACTTATAAAAAGTCCCGGTTATGAAAACTTGTACTTTATTGCGGCGCCGCAGCGTGCGGCAACAACTGATTTTGACCCTGAACGGACAAGCCGTTTCTGGGAGACGTTGAAATCAAGATTTGATTATGTAATCGCTGATGCACCTGCAGGCATGGGCGACGGTTTCCGTTTTGCGTCCGATTATGCAGACGGGGCGGTTATTGTGTCGCTTGCAGAAAGCTCATCGCTTCGTGATGCAGACCGTGTCATAGAAGCATTCGAGGAAGCGGAGATTGAAGATATACGTCTTGTATTGAACAGAATCCGTCCCGAGCTTATAGAAAATAAAGTACTTATGAACATAGACGATTGTATAGATGTTTTGTCGATACCTATTCTCGGAATAGTTCCCGACGATGCGGCGGTAACGGAGTGTGTAGCCTCGGGCAAGGCACTTGCGCCGTCGGATACCGGTGCGGCACAGGCATTTTTCAATATAGCTCGGCGTATGGCGGGTGAAAATATACCGATGATGGATTTTGAAAATCCGTCAAAAAAATCAATTTGGTCGCGTATGCGAAAGGCTTTTAAAAAGCCGCAATAACAGAAAGGGGAGAGATTTGTGAACATTGCAATGATAGCACACGACAAAAAGAAGGAATTGATGATACAGTTTTGTATCGCATATAAGGGAATACTTGAAAAGCATACTCTGTATGCCACAGGCACAACAGGAAAAGTGGTAGCAGAAAACACAGGGCTTAATGTTTACAGATTCCTGTCCGGACCGCAGGGCGGTGACCAGCAGATAGGTGCGAGAATAGCATACAACGAGATTGACCTGGTGCTGTTCTTCCGTGACCCGTTAAACCCCGAAAACTATGAGCCGGACGTGTTCTCGCTTTTAAGACTTTGCGATATGCATAACATCCCGATTGCGACAAACGCCGCAACCGCAGAGGTTCTTATCCACGGTCTTGAGAGAGGCGATCTTGACTGGCGTGATATTGTAAATCCGAAAGATTGATGCGACAATGTCGCATCTTTTTTTGTCCAGAAAAATTTTTAAAATTTTTTTCAAAAAAGTATTGACAAATAAAAAAAATGTGTTATAATAAATTTAGTAATCGTTACTGATTATCTCAAAAGGAGTGATTGTTATGGGATATTCAAGACAAAGAGAAATGCTTCTGTCTGTCCTTAAAGACACTCGTTCACACCCGACAGCGAACTGGATTTATGAGGAGATGCGTAAGCGTGACCCGAAAATAAGTCTTGGTACGGTTTATAGAAATCTTGCCCTGCTGACGGAAAGCGGAGTTATTCTCCGTATTGATACCGAGCACGACAGTGTGCATTATGACGGATTCACTCATCCGCATTACCATTTCATATGTAACGGATGCGGTGATGTTTCAGATCTGTCAATCGACCCGATCGGAATAGACGCCGAGGTCGAAAAAGAAACCGGCGGAAGTGTTGCCGGACACACACTTGTATTTTACGGCAAGTGCAAAAACTGTAAATAATTTATAATTTTCAAGGAGGAAAAAAGTTATGGCAAAGTATGTATGTCCTGTATGCGGATATGTTCACGAGGGAGAAATGGCACCGGAGAAGTGCCCGCAGTGCGGAGTTCCGGGTGCAAAGTTCACAAAGATGGAAGAGGGTGCAAACCTTAACTTCGTATGTGAGCACGTAATCGGTGTAGGCGCAAAGGATCAGGTTGAGCCGGATGTTTATGAGGGTCTCAAGGCTAACTTCGAGGGTGAGTGCACAGAGGTTGGTATGTATATTGCAATGTCAAGACAGGCAATAAGAGAGGGTTACCCCGAAATCGGTGAGTTCTATATGAGAGCGGCACTTGAAGAAGCAGAGCATGCTGCAAAGTTTGCAGAGCTTTTGGGCGAGGTTGTATCAACAAGCACAAAGAAGAACCTCGAAATGAGAGCAGAGGCAGAGTGCGGTGCAACAGCAGGTAAGTTCGAGCTTGCAAAGCGTGCGAAAGAGCTTGGCTACGACGCAATTCATGACACTGTTCATGAGATGGCAAAGGACGAAGCTCGACACGGAAAAGCTTTTGAAGGTCTTTTGAAACGTTTCTTCTAAACCTTGAAATAACAACAAATTCTAAACCCCTTGACAATAGACATTACCTATTGTCAAGGGGTTTTTCCCTTATTTTTCCCTTGTTTAAAATCAGATGATGACAAATGCACATTGAAAACTCAATATTTTGACAAAAGTAACCTCCAAACTGGCAATGACTGGCAATTTGGGGGCCATTTTTAGGTATATTTTAAAGGTAACTGGCAACGAAATTGCCAGTTTATCCTCTGAAAGCCTTGTCCCATAAGGGTTTCAGCGGTGTTTTAGAACCTTTTTTTGCTGCCAGTTGTATATATTTTTCTCTAAAACGAATCTAACTTTATTGTTTTTATAATTTTATGGAGGAAAAACACATAAGATTAAAAAAAATCGCAAAATATTCAAAACTGAACCTCTAAAACCATTGAAGTTACGAGGTGTTTATAATGAATACTTGCGATTTTCTATTTATGTTGTTATTGCTGATTTAACATTCACTTTCTTCCAATGTACCTTCTTTTATAACAACTTGGTAAATTTCGTCCGATAAAGAAGATACAAACAGAACCTCAATATCGGTGCACTCTGCTTGATTTATCAACTCTTTATATAGTGGATATGCAGCCTGTACATCTTTTCGATATGTGAAGGTATGGCAGAGCGTATCTTCATTAAAGCTATACACCCAAGCGCCATAAAGCACATCGTTGTCAAGTTGCTCCATGCCAGACGGAACAGGAGAACCATGAGTTACGCTTATACATCCATCGGACACTTCAACAACACAATCTAAAATCCGTCCTTCAAGATAAGCATACTCATCTTTAATTCCTTCTTCAACTAAAATGGATTTCAGTAAGTCTTTAACTTTCAGCATATTAATCCCTCTTTTCATAAATGATGCAATCTTTACGTTCATCATCGATGTAAATAATTGCTTTTTCAAAAAGTATTCCGTCTACTTCAAATTTTTCCTCGCTGTAAAAGGCTTGGGCGGCATCCAAGGTTTCAAACCATCTGAACTCGAAGAAGTTTGCAAGCGATGAATGCTCATATACCCAATAGCCTACCGGGAGTATAAGATCGTAAACATCGTCAAAAGCTTCTTGTTCAAATCGCTTTGCCCAATAATTCGATTTTTCTGTTTCTTTTTGAAAAGGAGTAGCATATAAATAATGGAATTCGCCATTTTCACCGAAGACTACCATTGTTTTGTCTTTGAGCATCAAACACTCAATTGCATTTTCTTTGAAATCCTCCAAATTTGTTTGCTTAATGGTCGTGCAATAAAACTTGACTAAGTCTCTTACCGTCATCAAAACACCTCCGTATTATGTTATTTGTAAGGCACTTCATAAATGAATCATTATGAAAATATTGTCCTACCTAATTTTTGAGGGTATTATTCAGCTTTGATGATACCGCAATCTTCAGCTAAAGCCAAGGCCTTTTTAAAAAATAATGTGCTAAAGTGAAAAACCACTTTAGCACATTATTATGTAAGTTTTTTGGAACTTTATAGCGATAACGCCCGGTGAACCGTGGCATTATCTCTTTTTCAATTTCTGTAAAAGTTCAATTTCCTCATTTTTTATAAAACAAGGTTTAGAAAGTAGACAGTCGCGATACCCAGAAATATAACCGGAATCCATGCCCGCTAAATACCCCAGTTGTCTGCATTC
>JAZRPM010000035.1:0-30208 GCA_045649185.1 Candidatus Ornithomonoglobus sp.
GAACCTCGGTATTGATACTATGAATCTTAACATCGTGAATGGTAGTAACCCAAATACAGTAGGTGGTTTTGCTTCTTATGTTCAAGTTGCAACTATAACTATCTGTAATCTTAAAAATTCAATTGTTAGGTCTGGTGCAAAGCAGGCGAGTAACGGTATTGGTATTTTTGCAGGCATAGTACGTAACAGCTCTATGATAAAGAATTGTTATGCATGTAAAATCGAAACACTCGCTCAAGTAAACAATGTTAATGCAGGATTTGCACATCAGCGATTGGGAGGCGGTTCAACATTTGAGAACTGTTATGTGGCAGAGGTAAATTCAGTATATAACAGACAAATATATAGCTTTGGTTCTGATAACCAGAGTAATGTAACTGCAGTTAACTGTTGGTCAACACTTGCAGCAAAAACGGGATCAAACTATAATGCCAATTATGCATTTGGTAACTATGTTGAAACAAAGGGTGAGCTTGTAGCAAAATTTGAGAACGTTGAGGGTTTTGGTGTTCTTTCGACTATAAATGACGGTTATCCGTGTCTTGTGTTCGAGGATGAGTCGTTGATGCCGACACCGACGCCGACACCAACACCTACGCCGACACCAACACTGACCCCGACGGCAACACCGACATTGGCGCCCACGGCAACTCCGACACCAACACCGACACTGGCGCCCACGGCAACACCAACGGTAACACCGACAGCAACACCAACGGCAACTCCGACGGCAACTCCGACGGTAACACCGACAGCAACACCAACGCCAACACCGATACCGACGCCAACAGCAACACCGACGCCTACTCCGGTGCCGACTATTGCTCCGGCGACTGCGTATGCTGGTGGTAGCGGTACAAAGGCTGAACCTTATCAGATTGCGACAGCATCACAGCTTCTATACGCGGCAAATCAGATAAATGCAGGTATTGATAACACCAAATATTTCGTGCTTATTGATGACATTGACTATAACGGTCAGGAATGGGTACCGATAGGTGCTTCAACAAACTTTTTCCAAGGCAACTTTGACGGTCAGGGACACGTTGTAAAGAATCTCAAGATTACAGAATCTTGCGCATATGTAGGATTTTTTGGCTGTATTAGTACGGGAGGTGTGGTAAAGAACCTCGGTATTGATAATATGAATATTAACCCCAGTACTGGTAATAACCCAAATGGAGTAGGTGGTTTTGCTGCTTATGTTCAAGGTGCAACAATAACTAACTGTTATCTTAAAAATTCAATTGTTAGGTGTGGTTCAAAGCAGGCGAGTAACGGTATTGGTATTTTTGCAGGCATAGTACGTAACAGCTCTATGATAAAGAATTGTTATGCATATAACATCGAAACGCTCGCTCATGTAAACAATGTTAATGCAGGATTTGCACATCAGCGATTGGGAGGCGGTTCAACATTTGAGAACTGTTATGTGGCAGAGGTAAATTCAGTATATAACAGACAAATATATAGCTTTGGTTCTGATAACCAGAGCAATGTAACTGCTACTAACTGTTGGTCAACACTTGCAGCAATAACGGGATCAAACTATAATGCTGATTATGCATTTGGTAACTATGTTGAAACAAAGGCTGAGCTTGCAGCAAAATTTGAAAGTGTTGATGTTTTTGGGACGCACGTTGACGTGAATGACGGCTATCCGGCTCTGAAATATGAGGATCCGGAAAAGCTTGGCCCGATGCCGACACCGACACCAACGCCGATACCGACACCAACTCCTACACCTGAGCCGGGCGCAACCCCGACTCCGACTCCTGTGCCAACGCCGACACCCACACCGGTACCGACACCGACACCCGGACCGAGTACGGCAAAGGTAAATATCGGCGAGATGGAGTTAGCCGATAACGGTAACGGAACAGTAACAGCATCAGTTGCGGTTACATATACAGATCTTGCGTTTGACACAATCACATATACTGTTGTTGTCAAGAACGCAATGGGAGATATTATCGAGGCACAGAAACAGACAAAGGCAGTTTTGACGGGAACGGTTGATGAGACTTTCTCGGTAATCCTGAATGCTCCGCCAGACGGTGAAATTATAGATTACTACCTGTGTGGTGATGATAACATTTCGCTCATTGACAATGCCCCGAATGACATAAAGAACTTCAAGGCAGAGTCAAAGGTTAAGGGTATCGCACTTTCGTGGGATGCGAGTGCGGACGACAGCGGAACCGTTGTATACGAGATTTACAGAGACGGCACGCTTGTCGGAACAACAACCGAGGCGAAATATCTTGCACCGGGCTCACTCACGGCTACGAGTAGATACAGAGTAGTTCCTGTCGATTTATCGGAGCAGACAGGTGCTGATGCAACATCGGGAACGTTTATGATGATTGAGATGGATTATGCAAACACTGTATCGACAAAGGGACTTAGCTTCCTTACAAGCGATAGCAGAACAGCCGATGCATACAGCACAATAAGTGTAGTAAACGACCACAGTGTATTCACTTGTGATGAAGATCCCGAAAATATGCCGGATAGCAGTGGTGCTGTGAAGACTCGTTTCATATATTTCTCACTCAGTGACAGTATGATTACGGGCGGAGATGCAGAGCTTGTGTTTGAGATTGATTATCTTGACATAGGAACAGCTCCTCTTAAGATAAGATATAACAGTATCAAAGCAACAGGCGAGGGTGACTGGGCAGCGGCAACACGTAACGGAACATTTGTTGCGGCAAGAACAAATACAGGTGAAGTAAAGACTGCGAGATTCAAAGTCACAAATGCAAAGCTTTCCAATTCAACACAGACCTCAGGTGCAAGCTTTGGAATATTTGTTCCTGTAGGTTCGCCTGCATACAGTGTATGTATAAAGGAAGTAAGAGTTTGTAAAGCATCAGAATACGGAGAGGACGTTCCGAATCTGTAATTATAATGAAAAAAGTCACAAGCATAAGCTTGTGACTTTTTTGTCGTGAGTGGAAAATTATAAATTCATCAAACCAAAAAGCTTCCAGTTTCCGTCTTTGTATTCAAAAATCCCCGTTGCACAGTTATTGCAACATACATATTTTCTCGGAATATATGAGCCGAGAACGGTGTCAAGGAATGTACGTAACCAGCCGTTATGAGTAAAAATTGCGACATTTTCACAATCAAGCGATTCAAGCTCTTTCATAAACCCCCGAACACGGTTATTGAAATCTGTTTTTGATTCACCGTTAAAAATCACGTAGCCGTCCTGTGCTATAATCTTACGTTCTTCATCCGTTATAATTGACAACGGCTTATATGAAAGTGTGCCGATGTTGATTTCACGTAAACGCTCCGAGCTTTCGTAAGAGCATCCGGGAATTGCATTTTCTGCCGTTTCCTTTGCCCGTGCAAGGTCGCTTGTAAATATTTTATCAAAGGGAATCCCCTTTAAAAGCTCGCCTGACTTTTTCGCCTGCTCCTTGCCGGAGTTTGTCAGATGAACATCTGCCCAGCCGGTCCACTGTTTTTTTTCGTTTGTTTCACTTTCGCCGTGTCTTACAATATAAACTTTCAAAACGTATTCCCTCATTCGAAAAATCTTTCTATTGATTATATCACTATATGATAATAAAATCAAGTATAAGTATAGTTATAGTTGATATAAATAATTGGTTATAGGAGAGCATCATAAACATAGCAGAGAGCTGTGCATAGGTATACACTGTGCGGGCGTCGGTTCATTTACTGTAAATGAAGAAAAAACGTCATATTTTTATGTAAGTTATGGTAATAAAGGCTTGGGTATTTCCATAGCTGTGTATTTTTGATATAATAAAAGTAAAAAGTGACAGGCGTCGGAAAATTTGTCATAAGTTTCGGAAAATCTGCTATGGTTTTTGGCGTTTCTATTGATTTTTTTGGATAAATAGTATATAGTTAGACCGGATAATAGTTACTATGATTAAATGAAAGGAGTGTTTTTATATGACAAAAAAACGAATTAAAGCATTTTTCGCGGCGGTAGCTGTGTTTGTCGGAATGGTGCCGACAGCTCCCGTTACAATGGCGGCAGATTCAGCAGCAAATAAGGCAGAGTATGCGTATTTTATGAACACGGCCGAAGGCAGTGCATACGTGTGGATGGGCGAAGAAATCGAGGGCAACAACATCGAATTTTATGACGGTGTTGCGATGGGCATAACAGATGCTAACGATCCGTTGTATAACGAAATAGTTACGCTTGACGGACTTGTTGCAAGAAAACAGTATAGAGCCAACAACTCGTATTTCAAAATGAGTGAGGACTTTTACGAGAAGGGTGATACAAGGTTTGCACTCTCGTTGGTGTTCTATGATTTCGGACCGTCAGAGGGTAAGTTCTATCTTGAATATAACTCTACTACCGGAACAACAAGACAGATAACAATCGTAAAACCCGGCACAAACCCCGGCTGGGCAGTAAAGACAATGTTTATAGATGATCTTGACCTGTCAACCCCATACGAAAACGGTGCACACTTCAAAATCATAAACGGTGCATATAACGCATTTAAAAAGCTTGAGGTTGTAAACATCAATAAGGCAAGACGCGAAAAAACAAACATTGCCACAACAGCACTCAAGGCTGATATTAAAGCCGAGCTTGAATCGCTACGCATAATACAGCCAAACGATGAGAGATTTAAAAACCAAAATCTCGCAAAAGCGTGTACAGGCACCGAGGCAAACACGTTAAGAAACACAATAACGGGCAAAACAAATTCCAATACATACGGAAATAAAGCTTTAACACAGGGCGAGCTTGTTAGTATGTATATGGAAGCTGTCGGACTTACAAAGGCAGAGAATGAAAGCTGGGTGGAAGCGGCTGAGCGTTACGGCATGGCAGATGTTGAAGATTATCTCTTAATAGACGATGCACCTGCTACATACTTTAACCTGCTTGGTATCGTTCACGGTGCGTTGGTTTATGAAAACAGCAACGGAAAGATACTTCTTGCAGACCTTATAAACAACGGTTTTTATGAGGGAGTATTGACATCATCAGTAAATAGTGAAACATTCCAGACTCTTTACTATTCACAGCCGAGAAAACTGCCGTATGAAAAGGTAACAAACCCGATAACAAACAGAACATATTACCATATCAACTTCTTCGGCAGTAATATGCTAAGAAGTTATCTCGGTGTTCAGAGCTGGTTACCTGATGGTTCAGGATTTGTATGCGGAACAGCACAGGGAAATATGTATCTCTACGATATAAAAACGCAGATGCTTACATTCCTTGACCAGACATCTCCTATGGACACTGCAATGCTTTCATTTGTCTGTGCTAATGGATGGATTTATTATTACAAGGCGAAGGATACACAGACAACCGTCTGGAGAATACACCCAAAAACCTTTGAAAAAGAAGCGGTGCATACGCTTCCGAAGGGATTTGTTCCGTCATATATAACTGTAAGTAACGACGGACGATATGCGTGCTTCCAGCAGCAGTCGTTCGGAAATGCATTTAACGTTCCGGCAGGAACAACACCGGTAATAAGAGCCGATTTTGTGGAGAAAAAGACGGAATACAGATACAATGCATTCACCACTCCCGGCGGAAATCTGACAAACCATTTCCAGATAAATCCGGTATATACAGACCTTGTTGCATTTTCGCATGACTATACATCGGGCTGGACAACTTTTGATATCCTTGATCGATGCAATATTATGGACTTCAGAACCGGTGAGGTTATCACGTATAACGGCGGACAGCTTCCTGACGGAAGAACCGAGCAGATGGTAACACACGAGCAGTGGGGAATGTCAGGCGAGCACAGATGGTTCTCATCATGGGCTACTGAAGGAACAAAGCATACAGGTGAATTACCTGCAGTCGTTAAAATAGATAAGGACGGAACACATCGTCAGTATTACCGTACGATGAGTGGTAACTCGGTACACGCAGGAATAAGCGGTGACGAGAAAATGATATGCTGTGACTTTGACATACGTCTTATTGCCACAGACACACACCAGGTATTCAGAATAGTAGACTTGGCACCTATTGTTGGAAGCAGAAACCATCCGTATCATCCGCACCCGCATGTTTCATACAGCGGTAATATGGCAAGCTGGGCAGAGGAAAGAAACGGAATTCTCGGAATCTCATGGATTGACTATACCGACATTCTCGAAAACGAGGTTGCAAAGGGCGGACGTTACGCATTCGGCGATGACGTTATGCGTGTAAGCTATAAAGGTATTGAATGTGAATCGTCAATCACAAACAGAGCTGGCAAAGAATGTGCGGTTGCAAAACCTGGTAAATCAATATTCTTTGACATAAATCCTGAAGTAATTGACGTTGATAACGGTGCAGCAAAGATTACATTTGATTATTTTGATGACGGAACACAGCCGCTCGTGCTTACATATACAAAGGGCGTTGAGACAAAAAATGACGCATGGAAAGTTTTCAACAAGACCGTTAACATCAGCCGTGACAACACCAAAAAGTGGAGAACGGCAGAAGTTACAATTGATTGCGGTAACTTTGAGAGCATAGGCAAGTTTGAAACTGACTTCAAGATCAGAAGCGGTGAGAAGAATGTCTATATAGCGAATGTTAAGGTGGAAGCAATAGCGAATTGAAAGTTGAAAATGGAAAATTGAAAGTGAAAGGATTGGCTATAATGAAAAAGCATTTAAGAAAGATACTATGTGGCATGATATGTCTCATAATGATGCTGTCGGGTGTAAATGTGTTTGCATCGGAAACATCACCCTTGCAGATTGACTGGCACGGTGATTACAGCAGCAATTCAAAACCCAAGCTGATAGTTACATTTACAACGCCTGCAAATTATGTACAGCAGGTTACAGTAGTCGTATATGACGGTGGAGAGACAAATCCTACACTCGACGACTATATACGTATAACGGATACTACCGTAAATGAAAGAGAAACAAGGGATATAACCTTTACCATAACTGACAAATTCTCAAATGAGGTCATAGTTGAGCTTAAGGGTAACGGTTATTCTGCCGCAAGCAGTATTGACTCTGCTACGGTCTATGTTATAAAACCGAGTGAAATACCGGGACTTCTCTCAAGATTTAATAATGAATCCAACACTACTGTTTCGGGGGCACTTCTTGAAGCAGATAATGCACTTCAGCTTGGTTACAGTGCAGAGAATACAGCAAATTCAGGTCGTGTAACCAAAAGAATAGACATAATGAAAAACATAAAGACGAACGACTTTAACGGTCCGTTCTCAAATCTTGAGGATGTGCGTTTTGCATGGCAGATGTCGGATATCATCGCATATATCACAGACACAGGCTCAACTGCATCGGGATTGTTAAATATAATCGAAGAAAACAGTGAGCATATAGCAGTAGACAAAACAAATCCCGATTATGTTGCGTATATTGATGCTGTATGTCAGGACATACTCTCATACTCATCAGAGTATAACAACAATAACGGAGTTAAATCTGCTAAAGACCTTGTAGGTATAATAAATCAGTATGTCGGCTTAAGAGCAGTTAATGCCGCAAACGGTACAACATTATATGATGTCTTTGAGGATTACAAGACATATTTTGAAATACCGGCTGAAACTCTTGCAAAGTACAATGGCTTTGACAGATCAAACAAGGATAAGGTTTTAAGATTCATCCTTGAAAAGGGATTCACTAAAAACAGTGAGCTTGTAGCGGAGTTTACAAAAGGTGTAAACGGTATCAACACATCAGGTACAGATCCCGGAACTCCGCCGATTATTATACCGCCGGTGGGTGGAGGAAACTCCTCCGGTGCATCAGGCCCGGGAGGCGTATCAGCTCCGACACAGCCGACACAACCGACAACTCCGGCAACACCGACATTTATCGATGTACCGTCAAGCCACTGGGCATATCCCTATGTGACAACACTTGCATCAAAGAAAATCATAAGTGGTTATGATGATAATACATTTAGACCCAACAACAACGTAACGCGTGAAGAGTTTGTGAAAATGATAGTCGGTGCAACAGGACTTCTTACAGACGGTGCAGAATGTAATTTTGCAGATATTCCGAGCGGTGCGTGGTATTATGATTACATAGCATCGGCATACAGCGTAGGTGTTGTATCGGGTATAGACGATACATACTTTGGCGTAGGACGCAACATTACACGTCAGGACGTTGCAGTAATCGCCGCAAGAATTATACAGTACTTAAAGCCCGGCACAACCATTCCGTCAGGCACAACACTGACAGATATTGATACAGTATCAGACTATGCAAGAAGCAGTGTGAAGCTCCTAAACGGTATGGGCATAATAAACGGATTTGATGACGGCTCATTTATGCCGCATAATGCCTTAACACGTGCCGAGGCGGCAACAATCATCAGTAAACTTGCAGACAGCTTATAATCTATGGGAGGGAGAAGAATATGACTAAAAAACGCATAACAGCATTTTTGTTGATGCTTGTAATGCTTGTAACATCAATAAGCGTTACGATGGCAGAAAATGCAGAAGAAACAACACCTATAGCAGAAGCTCCCGTAGAGTTGCTTGATACAGCGGAGTTCCGTGCGCTTTACGCAATGGGATTTCTGGGCGACGAAATGGCTGAAGCTGCAAAAGACACTCTTATAACAAGAGCACAGTTTACGGGTTATCTCTTTAAGCTTTCGGGATATACCGTTACAGAGCATAAAACATCGGAAATTCCGTTCCTTGATGTGAGTCTTGCAACTCCGTATTATAACGAGATTTGCACAATGTATCAGATGGGAATAGTAAACGGCACAGAACCCGAAAAGTTCAGCCCCAATGCGCACGTTACATATTCACAGGCGTGCAAGCTCATTATAGACGTTCTCGGTTACAGAAGCTATGCTGAACTCAAGTATGGCGAATACCCCGAGGGCTACGTTATGATGGCGGCAGAGCTTGAGCTTGATGAGGGCGTGAAGAATATTAAGTGGAATGCAGAGCTTACAGCTGAAGATGCGGCTACTATGCTTTATAATGCAGGTATGGCAGAGGTTATGGCATTTTCGGGAATCAATGAGTTTGGCAACCCCACATACGGAACAGATGGTACAACACTATTCCAAAAGAGCGATATTTACTATGCACAGGGTACCATGCAGAGTAACGGCATATGCTCAATAATTGAGCAGAGCCCCATAGACGGTGTTACAGTTATTGACGGACAGAACTTCGTTAGTGCCGATTATGACCTTTCAGATCTTTTAGGCACAAAGATAAAGTATTTCTACCGTGATGATAAGGTATCAAAGAAGCTTTTGTGGGCATCGATTGATGAGCGTTATTCTCAAATGCTTGAATTAAAGGCAGAAGACCTTGCAGTTGCATCGCCCGAATATTCATTGACTAATATTGTCTATTACGAAGCAGACGGTGACACTGAATCAGCAAAAATAAACCAGCTCGCTGATATTATTTACAATAACTCACGTTGCGGAATCCCTCTTATTGAGGATGTAAAGCCAATGGCAGGTACAATTCGTCTTATTGACAACAATGACGACGAATATTATGATGTAGTTATAGTTGAAGAATATGAGAATATGTTCGTGCGTAATGTTTCATCTGATAAAAACCATCTGATGGGCAAGTACAGCAAGACAATCAGACTTGATTCTTATGACTATGTAAGAATAGTTAAAGACGGCGTAGAAATTGAGCCTGCAGACATAGGCAGCAACGTAGTAATTTCATACATTGAAAACAAAGAAAAAACAAGAATATATATGTATGTAACAAACGACAAGCACAAGGGCGAAATGGAACAAATGCGTACCTCAAGAGGCAGATCAATATACAAGTTTGAGGACGGCGAATACCGCCTTTCATATAAGTATATGGAAATCCTTAACGATGAGAGCGTATATGCAATCACACCCACAGTCGGCAAAGAGTATATATACTATCTCGATATGGCAGGAGAAATAGCAGAGGTACAGCTATCAGACACAGATATGCAGTATGCACTTCTGATGAGCGCAAGAGCACCCGAGGCGTACGAAGATGCAGAGGCTTATGCAAGACTGCTTCTTCTCGATGGCAGTAAGGTATCGGGCGTAATAGAGAAAAAGGTTACTGTAAACGGGGAAAGAAAGACAGGAGCCGAGTTCTTGAACGACGCACGTCTTTTTGAGAACGACAAATTCAAAGTACAGGTTGTTAAGGTTGCTTTTGGCGAGGATGGAAATCTGGCACAGATTGATTTTGCGAAAAATATAATAGGTGACACAGAAAACTATCCCTATGGCTATGACCCAACATCGTTTACTCTTAACTATAAAGGCGATGTAACATACGTAAACCATGACGGTTATGTATTGTTTAACCACCTGTATTCAGTGAAGAATGATACAGCAGTATTTGTTCATCGTAGTGACCTTGAAGAGTCAGAGCCGTATGAGGTTAGAAACAGAAGCTATTCATGGCTGGGTACATCAGAAGAACTTTATGATATTGCCGAGGATATGACAATCGGTGCAGTATTTACCAGATCATATAACGGCAAAGGGGCACAGGGTTACGGAAACGAAACAAATTCTATGCTCGTTGATGAAATTTCTTATGTATACGAGGACGACCGTGAGGTTAAGCAGATAAGCGGATATATGGGCAGTACATACAGCAGTATAACAGAGTATGAACCAGGTGACATCCCCGATACTGTTAAGCACGGCGATCTTGTTAAATTAGCACTTCTTGATAACAAAGTAGCAAAGGTCGAGGTAAGTATTTCAGCAGAGGAATTCGCAAACAAGGCTACAAAGGTTGTCGGAACAGGAACGCATGGTTCTGTTCGTTCAGAAATATTTGCACCTCTGTATTCTGTAAGCTCATACGGAATCACAGTATTTACTCCGTCTGACTGGATATCTAAATACGGAACTCTCTTAACAGCAGGTCGTGGCTCATCAGTTACTGTCAGCGTAACAATATACGATGTTAAGAATGATGAAATATCCAAAGGTGATATATATGATGTATACCAGGTTTATTCGGCAAATGCCAAGGGCGAATTGCCGGATTCAGACGAGGTAATGATATATATGCGAATGCGTTACGAAACAGTACGAGAAATTGTATTGGTGCGTTATTGATAACGAAAGGTAAGGAGGAATAAATAATGAAAAGATTTTTAAGTTTTATTATATCAATGTCTATTGTACTTGGTATGCTTCCTGCTCTTTCGGTATCAGCAGTGGAAACAATAGCGTTTGACGGTACTGCGGCAACAGCGTATGCCGGAGGACAGGGAACAGCAGATGCTCCGTATCAGATTTCAACTGCGGCAGAACTGAAATTTGCACAGCAACAGATAAATGCAGGAAATGCCAACAATGCAAGTTTTATACTGACTGCAGACATCGACTTTAACGATCAGGAATGGACTCCGATCGGAAAAGACGGAGCAACATTCAGCGGAACATTTGACGGAAACGGTCATGCGGTTTCGAATATGAAAATAACAACGCCCTCAAACCATGTTGGTTTCTTCGGTTATACTACAGCTAGTGCAAAGGTAACTGATTTAGGTATTGAGGATATCGATATTGAAATCACCAGAGGATCATCAAATCTTTATACTGTTGGCGGTATGGTAGGTAATGCAGCAGGTACATTTGAAAGATGTTATGTCAAGGGTACCGATACGCCTATGACTATCCGTGTAACAAACGTTGGTGCAGGCACATCATACGGTATGGGTGGTTTTGCTTCATATGTCTGGGGCAAGGCAACATTTAAGGATTGTTATACATACAATATACAGATTCGTGATGCACAGTCATCAAGACAGGGCGGATTCTTTGGTCAGACCAAGACCGATGCAACAGCCGAAATAGTATTTGAAAACTGTTATGCAGCTGATGTAATTCTTATGAATAACACAGATGAGATAAACGACCCGTTGGTATATGCTTTCGGTTGCAGTAGTCTGACAAACAATCTGACGATAACAAACTGTTATTCAACAGGTGCAGACAAATACATTCGCTATCGCCATGCGGCAACAGGCACAAGTGGCCGCTCATATGCAGGCGTAACAATTAACAGTGTTGAGGATATGGCGCAGTTCTCAAAAGCTACGAAGAGCGCAACACAGGAAACAATAGTTTCAGCACTTGAATCACTTGATTCATTTGGTGTTCTTTCAACAATAAATAACGGCTATCCGTGTCTGGTATTTGAAGATGAGTCTTTGATGCCGACACCGACTCCGGTTCCGACGGCAACGCCGACTCCGGTTCCGACAGCAACACCGACTCCGGTTCCGACAGCAACGCCGACTCCGGCACCAACACCGACTCCTACACCTGTTCCGACTCCGACTCCGGTGCCAACCCCGGCTCCGACGCCGATTCCGACACCTGTACCTACAGCAACTCCCGAGCCGACAGTTGCACCAACAATGGCGCCGACGGCAATACCGACTGTTGCTCCTACAGCAACTCCGGTTGTAACGCAGGCACCGACGGCAACTCCAACAGCAACTCCGACACCAACACCAACGCCCAAGCCTGTTATTGAGGTGGCAACAGCATATGCCGGCGGTACGGGAATAGAGGAAGATCCGTACAAGATTGCAACTGCAGGTCAGCTCAAATATGCAGCACAGCAGATAAATGCAGGCGTTGATAATGCAAAGCATTTCATTCTTACAGCAGATATTGATTACTGCGACAATGAATGGACGTCGATGGGTACTGCAAGCCGTCCGTTTGGCGGTACGTTCAATGGTGACGGACACAAGGTTTCAAATCTTGAGATAACAATCTTTATAAAAAATGCAGGATTCTTTGGATATACATCAGCTGCAGCCAAGGTATGTGAGCTGGGTATAGAAAACATCAATATTACAATTCCGGTAAATACAGATAACAGACCTGATACTATTGGCGGTATGGTAGGTAATGCGGCAGGTACATTTGAAAGATGTTACGTTAAGGGTACAAACGATGCCATGACACTTAAAACGAGCAGTCCGGCATTTAGTTCAATCTACGGTATAGGTGGTTTTGCCTCATATATCAGAGATGCCGCAACATTTAAGAATTGTTATACATACAACATAAAATTGCGTGATGCACAGGATAAGCTTCAAGGCGGATTCTTTGCACAGACCAATACGGCGACAACTGCAAATATAGTATTTGAAAACTGTTATGCGGGTAATGTAACTATGGCTCCATACGGAACTTATGCCGCAGGTTACAGAGAACCGCTGGTATATGCTTTCGGATGTAGTAGTCTGACAGATAATCTCACTGTTACAAACTGCTATACAACATGGAGAGATCAGTTTACTGTATATGAGTATGCAGCTGCAGGCACAAGCGGTCGTAAGTATAACAATGTTACAATTAACAGTGTTACAGATATGGCACAGTTCTCAAAGGCAACAGCGTCTGCAACAAAGGACGATATAGTAGCTGCAATGACAGATGCTGTATGGGCAACAGATGCATCAATAAATGACGGTTTCCCGGCACTGAGATTTGAGGATCCGGATGTTCTCGGTCCTATGCCGACACCACCGCCTGCTCCGACGCCGACACCGACACCGCCCGTGGAATATGTAAAACCCGGCAATCTGGATGTATCACAAACACCCGATTCTACTACCGGAAAGTACAAAGTATCGCTTGATGTTACATATACATTGTTTGATAACGAAACAATCAAGTATATCGTGGTAAAGACAAATGATGACGGTGATATTTTAGAAAACGGCAGAAAAGAGCAAATTAAGCCGGTAGCAGCCGGCACGGATGCCCAAACAACATTTGAGGTATGGTTTGATACCGCACCGACGGGCAATGAAAACTTTGAATATTATCTCTGGACAGAAGATAACGTTTCATTGGTTGACAATGCGCCGTCAAAGGTTTCAAATTTGACTACGACAGAAAAGGTAACAAATATCCTGCTTGAATGGGACGAAAGCTTTGACGATAGCGGTAACCCTGTTGAGTATGTGATATACAAAGACGGTGTTGCTATTGCTACTACCGACCAGACTTCGTATAAGATAGAAGGCAAAGAAACTGCTTTACTTAAGTATTCGGTAGCTTCGAGGGATAAAAACCAGCAAGAAGGTCTGAATGTGGAAACAGAAGCAAGCACGGTGGAGATGTATAAATCAAATGCAGACGGCACCAGATACGGTATTGCATATAAAGAAACCACCGATACAACGCAGGATGCATACTCTGTTATAACTACAATTGACGGTACATTGGCGTACACATCAAATGTGACACACACCGACAAGGGCAGATACATCTATTTCTACCGTTCAGGCTGTGATATAACAGAGGACGATGCAGAGCTTGTATTCGAAATAGACTACTACGACAAGGGTACGGGTAATCTCGAGCTTGTATATAACAGAATAATCAGAAGCGGTGAAAAGGACGACCATGTTCCTGCACGTCAGCGTGTAGTAGCTGCAACGAGAGCTAACACCAGACAGTGGTTAACAGCAGTTGTGGAGGTTTCAGATGCGAGATTACGTGAATCAGGCGGTTCATCAGGCTCAAGCTTTGGTATACTGATACCTATAAACACAGCCCCCGAAACAATTGTAATAAAAGAAATACGTGTTATAAAGAAATCCGAATACGGTGATATAGATTAATAAGGAATACCCCCTCCTCGAAATTTTCGGGAGGGGGTAGAACTTAGGAGGAAAAATGATGGTTTAGAAGGCTTTACAAATGGTCTGACATACAGCGAGCTTGTTTCATCAGCCTATATCGGAACTTCATACAGAGCCGATGGTTGGGGTACTAAATGGTATAATTCCAGCTAAAGCAAAAAAATATATCGCAGGCAAACGCCTGCGATAATTTTTTTGGTAATATTCGGAAGATAACAACATAGGAGTTGTCTTTGAAAAATTTTTCTGTTATACTTAAAATGAACTGTATTGGCAAAATTGTATCAAAGAATGGCAGAATTGAATCAATTTTTGTCAATATCATTGATTAAACGCACGAAATAGTGTATAATTACAGTTGTATATTTTTTGATTTTACACATATGAAAGGAGTGCTTTGTATGAAGAAGAAAATCACATCTTTGTTACTCGGTGTTGTTATGCTTATGGGTATAACCCCTGTAGAAACAATAACACGTGCGGCAGACAATCCCGAATATGCATATTTTATGAACACTGCAGAGGGCAGTGCCCACGTATGGTTGGGAAGCGAAATTGAAGAAAGGGGTATCAAGTTCTATGACGGTCAGTCTATGGGTATAACCGACAGTAAGGACCCGTTATATAACGAAACGGTTACGCTTGACGGACTTGTTGCGAGAAAGCAGTACAGTGCCAACACCTCGTATTTCAAGCTTGACGAGGAATACTATGACGAGAATGACACGGAATTTGTAATCTCACTTGTTTTCTATGATTTCGGACCGTCAGAGGGTAAATTCTATTTTGAGTATATCTCAACGACAGGAAACAAGGAGCAGATAACCATCATAAAACCCGGTACAAACCCCGGCTGGATGGTTAAGACGATGTGTCTTGACAATGTGGATATGAAAGCTACATATGACAATGGCGCAAACTTCCGTATCCAGAACGGTGCATATAACGCCTTTAAAAAGCTTGAAATAGTAAACATTGCAAAGGCGAAGCGTGATAAAAAGGCTGTACAGATGACAAGCCTTGGTGCGGACATAAGAACAGAGCTTGAATCACTCAACATAATAAAGGAAAATGATACAAGATTTACAAGTGCGAACCTCGGAAAGCCTTGTACAGGCACAGATGCAGTATCAGTTTTAAATGTTATCACAGGTGGTGTAAACCAGAATCAGCATGCCAGCAAGGAGTTGACACAGGGCGAGCTTGTTGAAATCTGTTTTAATGCACTCAAGCTTACAAAGAATGCTGATGAGAGCTGGATTGACGCCGGAAAACGCTTGGGAGTAGTTGATACGCAGGATTTTCTGTTGTTTGACGAGGCTCCGGCAACAAACTACAACTTGATAAACATTATGCACGGCACTCTTGTTTATCAAAACAGTAAAGGAGGAAGCCTTCTTGCAGACCTCATAAACAGCGGTTTTTATGAGAATGTTGATGTTGTTTCAATAAGAAGTGACGCATTCCAGAGAATTTACTACGCACAGCCGAGAAAACTGCCGAAGAAAAAGATAATAAACTCCAGGACCGGCAGGACATATTATCATGTCAATTTCTTTGGCACAACACTCTTGCGAGGCTATACCGACTGTATCACAGTCCTGCCCGACGGTAAGGGTATGATATGCGGTACTCCTCAGGGACAGATGTACAGATATGATTTTGAATCCGAAATGATGTACTATCTTGACCAGACTGTAGGAGCTACAACACACCTTTCGGCATATGCCTGCCCGAATGGTTGGGTATATTATCAGAAGCGCGCCAACAACATAACCACAATATGGAGAATTCATCCTTACACATTTGAAAAAGAAGAGCTTATTGATCTTCCGCTTGGTTTCTCGCCGTCATTCTTTAACACAACAAATGACGGAAGATATATGTCTTTTGAGTGTTATTCGTACGGAAAGAGTTTCCCTGTTCCGGCAAATACCACAGCAATAATAAGAGCTGATTTGGTTGAGAAAAAAATAGAATATACATACTATGGTTTCGACTTTGCACATAATCTGAACCACCATCAGATAAACCCTGTTTATCCGAACATTATAGCATTCTCACACGAATATACTTCAGAGTTGGGATTAGGTCCGGACGATATCCTTGATCGATGCAATATTATGGATATCGAAACCGGCAAGGTCTGGAAATACAATTCAGGTATATTGCCTGACGGCAGAACAGTTGAGCTTGTAGCTCATGAGGTATGGGGAATGTCGGGTAATTACAGATGGTTCACATCATCTCCTGTTGACAGCGGATTTGGCAACCCGGCAGGCAGATCGATAGTCAGGGTAGACCTTGAGGGCAGACACCGTCAGTATTTTTCATCGGGAAGCTATGCTTCTTCAGGTAACCACGTAGGTATAAGCGGTGACGAAAAGATGATATGTTTCGACGGTACGGTTACGCTCCAGTCGGCTGAAACACATCAGTTGTTCCCGATAGTGAATCCGAACAGAAAGAACTACACCGGAAACTCTAGCCACCCCTATCATGCACACCCGCAAATTTCCTATACAGGAAATATAGCAACATGGGGCGAGGTTGACAACAACATACTCGGTATTTCGTGGATAGATTATACAGACATTCTTAATAACGAGGTCGCAAAGGGCGGTCGTTATGAATTCGGTGACGATGTTACGATTGTAGACTATGAAGGTCTTGAATGTGATTCATTCTTCACAACCAAGGCAGGTAAGGATGCTGTTGCGGCAAAACCGGGAGCATCGGTATTTATTGACATTGACCCCGACGTTATCGACGTCGATAACGGTGCGGTAAAGATTACATTTGATTATTTCGACAACGGAACAAAGCCTATGCAAATGATATACACCAAGGGCGTTGAAGAATACAACGATGTATGGCAGTCGTTTAATATGGAGGCTGAAATACGCCGTGAGGGTACAAACAAGTGGAGAACCGCTGAGGTTACAATCCCCTGCGGTAACTTTGAGAGTATAGGTAAGTTTGAAACTGACTTCAAGATAAGAAGCGGTGAAAAGACACTGTATATTGCAAATGTCAGAGTTGAATCCATCAAAAAGTCTGGATAAATCACTCATATTGCACTTTTGTGCTCTCTCGCGTACCAGTGTACAGCTCGTTCGCCTAAAAGCACAATCTAAGCAATTTATTCAAACTTTATGTTGTTATTAGACCAAGGAAAGGGAAGAAAAATGAAAAACCAATTAAGAAAATTTCTTTGCGGTATGATATGCCTTGTAATGATGTTATCGGGCATAAGCGTATTTGCACAAACACCCATGCAGATGAAGTGGAGTGGAGATTACAGCGACAATGCTGACCCGAAGCTTGTAGTTGAGTTTACAACTCCGGCTCTTTATAAACAACAGGTTACGATAGTGATATATCCTGCATCTGTTACAAATCCCGTAAGCGCAGATTATGTGTATATAAAAGAGGTTACCGTAAGTGCAGGTGAAACAAAGGAGATTACGCTTAGCATACTTGACACCTACACAGCCGCTGATGGTAAATATAAGGTTGCCCTTAAGGGAAGCGGATTTATGCACGGGGAAAGTACAGATTCTGCAACTGTGGATGTTATAACACCGTCTGCAATCCCGGGACTTTTAAACGAGTTCAAGAATGCGACTTCCACAAACTTTGCAAGCGTGCTTGCAAAGGTAATCCCGGCACTTCAGCTTGAAGCAGAGTCAGATCCAGCACGTGAGGCAAAGCGTGCAAACATAATGTTTAACATCCAGGCAAGCGACTATAACGGAATATTCGCAAACCTTGAAAATATCCGTGATGCATGGAAGATGTCAGACGTAATCGCATATATAACAGACAGCGGTGTGACAGCAGAGGGAATAAAGAGCAGAATAGAAGCCAACAGTGCACTTATAGGCATTGATACTACAACAGCTGATTATGAAGCATATATTGACGCTGTTTGTCAGGATATTTTAGCCTATAACGGCGAATATAACGGCGGTGCAGGCGTACTCAGTGTAAAGGATATGAACGGTATCATAAACCAGTACATAGGTCTGCACGCAGTAAATGCATCAACAGAAGAAACTCTTTATAATACGTTTGAGAAGTACAAGAGCTATTTTGAATTGCCCGCATCACAGCTTGCAACATACAATAACGACTTTATAAGAGCAGAGCAGGATAAGGCGTTAAGATCACTTTATCTGAAGGGCTTTACAAAGAACAGTCAGCTTGTAACAGCATTTACAAACGGCGTTAACGGTGTTGTGAATAACGAAGACTCATCAACTACAACACCTCCGGTTGTAATCGTGCCGGGCGTAACAGGCGGTAGTCCGTCAGCAGGAATGACAGGCGGTGGCTCAAATGTTCCGACAGCTCCGACAACACCGACTGTTCCGACATTTAAGGATGTTCCGTCAAGTCACTGGGCGTACAGTTACGTGACAAAGCTTGCAACAAACGGCACAGTCGGCGGATATGACGATGGCACATTCAAGCCGAACAACAACGTAACACGTGAAGAGTTTGTTAAAATGATAATAGGTGCAGCAGGTTTGTTGTCAAACAGCTCACAGTGTGACTTTACAGACGTTGCAAAGGACGCATGGTTCTATAACTATGTTGCATCAGGTTTTGAAAAGGAAATAATAAGTGGTATTACAGATACAGAGTTTGGTGTAGGACGTAACGTCACACGCCAGGACGTTGCAGTTATTGCCGCAAGAATACTTACATATCTCAAGGCAGAAATCCCCGAAACTGTTGAGGTAACACTTACAGATATTGACACAGTTTCAGACTATGCGCAGGAGAGTGTAAGATTGTTAAACGCTATGGGAATAATCGGTGGCTTTGATGACGGCTCATTTATGCCGCACAATGCTCTGACCCGTGCAGAAGCTGCTGCAATCATCAGCAGACTTACTGCAAATCTATAATCTGTGGGAGGAGGAAACACAATGAAGAAAAGAATTTTCGCATTAGTGATGTCGTTGGTGACAATGATGACATCTTTGGGTACAGTTACAGCATTTGCTGAAAATGAAGCTGAAACTCTACCGATAGAAGAAGCTGTTATAACACCTCTTGACACAGAAAGCTATCATGCACTTAATGCAATGGGCTTTGTTGGCGATGAACTTGCCGAGACAGATAAGAGTGCATATATAACACGTGCACAGTTTATCGGCTATCTATTTAAACTTGCAGGCTATACTATAAAAGAGCATAAAACAGACGATATCCCGTTTGTTGATGTAAGCACACAAACACCGTATTATAACGAGATATGCACAATGTACGAGCTGGGCAGAGTAAACGGTACAGAGCCGAATATGTTCAGCCCCGACGACCATGTTACATATTCACAGGCTTGCAAACTCATAATTGACGTATTGGGTTACAGAAACTATGCTGAGGTTAAGTATGGTGAGTACCCCGAGGGCTACGTTATGATGGCAGGCGAGCTTGAGCTTAATGAGGGAGTTACAAATGTTTCATGGAACAGCGAGCTTACAGCCGAGAACGCTGTAAGAATGCTCTATAACGCAGGCCGTACCGAGGTATTTAAGTTTGTCGGCACAGACGCAAACGGAAATCCGAAATATGAAACGGACGGCACAGACCTTTTCGCAACAAGAGATATATACTATGCTGAAGGTATTATGGAGAGCAACGGTATATGCTCAATCAAAGACGATAACGCAACCTTGGGCGTAACACAGATCAGCGGTAAAAAATATGTAAGTGCAGATGCAGACCTTACAAACCTTATCGGATGTTCTGTTAAGTATTTCTACCGTGACGATAAAACATCACAGAAGCTTTTGTGGGCAACTGTTGATGACCGTTTTATAGATGTAGTTGACCTTAAGGCAGAGGACCTTGCGGTTGCATCACCGGAATACACAATGACAAATATCGTTTACTATGAGTCAGACGGTAAGACAGAGTCTTTAAAAGTAAGCTCACTTGCAGACGTTATATACAACAACTCACGTTGCGGTATCCCGACAATTGACGATATGAAGCCAATGACAGGTACAATCCGCCTTATTGACAATAACGATGACGAGATCTACGATGTTGTTATTGTAAACGAGTATGACAATCTGTTCGTAACACACATAGTAGAGGAAAAGAATCAGATTTTTGCAAAATACAACAAGGCAGTGTATTTTGATGATTTCGAAGAAGTAGCAATAATCAAGGACGGTAAGCCAGCTACCATAAATGATATCGACAATAACTCTATCGTATCATTCCTTATGGATAAGAACAAGAAAAAGCTTTATCTCTATCCGGTAAACAATACATTTAAGGCTACTGTTAAGAGAACTGAAACTTACAGAGGCAGAACAGTTTATGAGTTTGATAACGGTAAATACCGTATGTCGAATGCATATAAGGCAGTTATAGACGATCCTGAGGAGTATGCAGTTGTTCCGCAGATGGGCAAGACATATAATGTGTGGCTTGACATATTCGGCGAAATCGCAGAGGTTCAGGAGGTTTCAGGAAGCCTGCAGTATGCACTCTTAATGAGCGTAAGACCGGGTGAAGCGTATGAAGACTATGAAGCATATACACGTCTTTTGTTGCCGGACGGCAACAAGGTAACAGGTCCTGTTCCCAACAAAGTGCTTGTTAACGGTGTTAAAAAGACAGCTGCAGAATTTTTGGCAGACACACGCCTTACAGACGAAAACGGCGAGTTTATGGTTCAGGTTGTTCAGGTTGCATTTGATGATGAGGGAGATCTTAAGAAATTCGATTTTGCAAACATAACAGCCGACCAGGTTGATTCTGTAACACAGGAGCCATTGTTCCCCAACGGATTTGACATATCTACATTCTCGCGCGATTACAGAGGCACGGATGCAACCGTAAGAAACCAGGACGGATATATTCTGCTTGCTAATAAGTACCTTGTAACGAACAATACACTTGTTTTCGGTAAGTGGCATGATATGGAATCATCAGAGCCTTATGAGGTTGTTTCAACAGGCACAGTGGGAACAGGCTCATATTTAAAGGATATGTATGACATCAACCAGAATCTCGAAATCGGTGTAATGTACCGTGAAGGTCTTTACGAGAAGGGCAGCTGGCAGACATCAGTGCTCATCGTTGATAGAATTGAATATGTATATTCAGATGACCAGGAAGTAAAGAAAATCACAGGCTTCATGGGTGGCAAGGAAACAAGCTATATTGAAGAAGAACCGGGCATAATTCCCGAGACCATAGTTCACGGTGACATTATAAGAGTATCGGTTCGTAACAACAGGCTCAACAAGGTATTTTTGACACTTTCATATGAAGATATCAAGAATAAGAATGCACAGACTTTGCACAACCCGAACGGTAGCAATGAAGCGTGGAACGGTTCGGAAGCCTCGGTATTTGCACCGTTGTACAGAATGAATGAGACATCTACAACGATAATAACTCCGGAGGAATGGAAAGAAAGCGTTGGTGAGCTTCTCACAGCACCGAGAGGCTATGACTCATTGACATTCACGATATTTGATGTTAAGAACGATGAAATATACCGTGGAGATTTCTACGAAATGTATCATAAGTACACGATTCTTGCAGACAGCACTGTTTCTGAGGAAACAGAAAAAGTAATGCTTTATATGAGAATGCGTTACGTAACCAAAAGAGACATCATAATGTTCTTGTATTAACGGATAACGGAAAAAGGAGGAATGAAAATGAAAAGACTATTAAGCTTTTTAATAACAATGGCTATTGTGCTTGGCACATTCCCGTCAGTTCTGGTATCCGCTGAGGGAGAAACAGTATGGGACGGCACAGCAGCAACAGCATTTGCCGGCGGTAGCGGTACAGAGGCTGACCCGTACGAGATTACAACCGCGGCAGAGCTTAAGCTTGCAGCAGATATGGTAAATAATGCGGAGAGTGCGTATGCATCACGCTTCTATTTCAGTCTTCAGAATGACATTGATTACGAGAATAATTACTGGACTCCGATTGGTAAATCGAACGCTGATGGAAGCTACGCTTTCAGAGGTGCTTTCTACGGTAACGGTCATGTTATAAGTAACCTTGAAATAGCTCATACAGAAGATTTCCGTTACTGCGGTTTCTTCGGACTTATTGGTAACGCAGAGATATCAAATCTCGGAATTGAGAACTTCCAGCTTGTTCATAACAATAATTCTACAGAATACACCGGTTCAGCAGTGAAGCATAGGTATATCGGAGGTTTTGCGGCTGAAGCCCGAAACAACAGTAAAATAACCAATTGTTATATAAAGGACTCAGCGATAAAGCAGACTTCACAATGGACCAACTGTGAAGAATACTTGTCAGGCTTCCTCGGCAAAGCTGACTTGCGTGATTCTACAATCGAGGTGAAGAACTGCTACGTTCAAAATGTTGAATTACAGGGTGGAGTACAGATTCCTGTAAGTGCTTTCTTTGACGGCTTGAACAACTCCACTGCAGCAACGGCGACCAATATAAAATTTACTAACTGCTATGTGGCGAATGTTACAAACGCTAAAGCACAGACCACATTTTACGCATTCGGATTTGCAGGTGGTGGTTACAATTCTCAGTTGACATTTGACGATACGAAGATCATTCTGACAGATTGCTACTCAACAGCTGTTACGACTGAAGGTTCGTATGCAGCACAAAATGATACCAACAAGTGGCAGCTTGTAGAGGGTACTTACTTTGGTACAGAAGGTCAGGAAAAAGACGCAATCATTGCAGCACTTGTAACTAATAACGCAGACACCGTATATACATATGATGAAACAGGTGTTATTAACAACGGTTATCCGTATGTTGATTATGAGACGGTATTGGCGACACCGATACCTACGGCTACACCGACACCGACACCGACAGCAACCCCGACGGCTACACCGACAGTAGCTCCGACGGCTACACCAACGGCTACACCGACAGCTGTACCAACAGCTGTGCCGACAGCTGTGCCGACGGCGACTCCTACAGCTGTACCGACGGCAACACCAGCTCCGACACCGACAGCTAAACCTGTAGTAACTCCGGCAACTTCATATGCCGGCGGTGACGGCTCATACGGTGACCCGTATCAGATTTCAAATACATCAGAACTTCTCTATGCGGCAAATCAGATAAATGCAGGTACAGATAATACAAAGAGCTTTATTCTTACAGCAGATATTGACTACGGCGAGAATGAATGGACACCGATAGGAACGGAAACTAATTATTTCCAGGGCTTCTTTAACGGTGACGGACATAAGATAACAAATCTTGCAATAACCGACAATACTAAGACTGCGTTAGGCTTCTTTGGCTATGTTGGAAATGCAAAAGGTACAAGAATTGCAAATCTCGGCTTGGAGAATATGAATCTTACGTTTGCAAACGGATCAGTTTACAACGCTGGAGGTATGGCAGGTTATGCCGGCAAGTATACGAGAATAGAAAACTGTTATGTTAAGAATTCAACAGTTATGAACAGTGCTAATTACGGTTCAAGCTCCAATCCCTCATTCTGCCTTGGTGGATTTATCGGAAAGGCAGAGGGTGGTTCAACGGAGGCTGAAAGAGTAACTGTGAAGAACTGCTACACTTACGGCGTAACACTGAAAACAGGTCTTGACAGAACACTCGGAGTTTTTGCATGTCGGGTAGACGGTGCATATGCAGCGGCTTTTGAGAACTGTTACGTGGCGAATGTTAAATTCCCGTCAGGATATACAGACGCTTCAGCGGCGAGTGGAATCAAATCGCCATTGTATGGATTTATCAATACTGCAGGAAAGAGCGTTACTTTTATAAACTGTCTTTCTGAAAGTAAGAGTGGAGAGAAGGCAACACCGGATCAGTATAATCCTTACAAGCTGGCAAATGATACACCCGATATAGTCAATAAAACAAAAACTGATATTTTAACAGCGTTTACAGGTCTTGATCATTTCGGTGTTACATCAACAATAAACGACGGTTATCCGGCACTTAAATACGAGTCATCAGAATTAGGCCCAATGCCTACACTAGAACCGACACCGACTCCTGAGCCGACTCCCGAGCCAACACCGACTCCTGAGCCAACTCCCGAGCCGACACCAACACCTGAACCGACACCGGCTCCTGAGCCGATACTTTCAAAGGTTGCTATAGGCGAGCTTGTAACTGCTCCGGCTGCGGACGGCAAGCTGACAGCATCACTTGATGTTACATATACCGATGTTCCGTGTACTAAAATCAAGCTTATGGTTGTAAGATACGGTGCAAAGGAAGAAGTGCTCGAGGTTAAGGAACAGGAAAAGACGGTACAGAGTGGCGGACCGATAAATGAAACGTTCACGGTAACGCTTGATAGCACATTAGGTGATGGCGAGACGCTCAAACATTATCTGTGGGGCGATGGTAACATATCACTTGTAGATAATGCACCGGCTGATGTTTCAGACTTTAAGGCGACTTCAAAGTATAAGGGCATAGGCCTGTCGTGGGCGCCGAGCCAGGACGACAGTGGCAGTGCTGTAAAGTATAAGATATACAGAAACGGCACGTATCTGGGCGAGACGGCAGATACATACTATCTTGCTTCGGGTTCGCTTTCAACACCGTACACATACTCTGTAGTACCATGTGATATAAATGAAAATACTGCGAGTGAAGCTGTATCCGACGCAATGACAAAGATACAGATGTTCTACAATAACCCGAACGGATCATCGGGAGTCTCGCACTTCACGCAAACCACAGACAACGATGCATATTCTGCTGTGGTAACAGTTGACGGTGTCAAGGCTTATGCAGTACCTGAAGTTAAAAATCGTTCGCATTATATCTATTTCAAATTAGACACTTCTGTATGTGATATTACAAGGAACGATCACGATATAGTGTTTGAGATTGATTATTATGATATTGGTACAGGCGATATTAAGATGATATATAACACTATCATTCCGGCAGGTGCAACGGATGGCGTAGATTATTCTAGAAAATCTGTACTTGTAGCAACAAAACAGAATACCGGTACATGGAAGACGGCAGTTATCAGAGTTTCGGATGCTGCTTTGAGAAACTCATCGGTTTCGTCATCTTCAAGTTTCGGTATCACTGTACCGTCTAATACTCCGCTTTATGACATAGCAATCAAAGAAGTCAGAGTAATTAAGGCAGACCAGTACGACTAATCAAGAAAAATTACCGCAATGAAAATTGCGGTAATTTTTTTAAACAACGGCAAGTCTGGAGTTGTTTTTTGTGAATTTTTTGCTACACTTATATTATAGGAGGTGTGGCGAATGTATCGCGTTTTGAAGTATATTCATGAGAATATAAGAGAACCGATGTCGCTTACAGAAGTTGCAGAGTATTTTAACTGTTCAAAATGGCATTTCTCTAAAAAATTCCATCAGGCGACACGTATGACATTCAATGACTATGCCCGCCGTTACAGAATACAGCTTGCGGCAATTGAGATACTTCAGGGGAAAAAGGCTATAGAAGTTGCATTTGCATTTGGTTATGACACGGTAGGAGGATTTAACAAAGCATTTTTGAAAATGTGGAAAAAGTACTTCCGTTTGCAGATTTAAAACATCACAATAGCGAAAAGCACAAAAATATACAAGCAGGGAAATGAACTTATAATTGAAAATATACAGAGAGTTTCAGAGATTCATAATAATGTAATTATAAGAATCCCACTTATTCCCGATGTGAATGACAGTGAATCGGACATCCGTGAATTTGGCAGAATCATAAACACATTCGGAAACGAAACACAAACCACGGAGAAACTAAAAGCACTTTCGGATGTTCTTGACAGAGCAATAAAGCCGAAAGTAACCTATGATGAATAAATACTTAAATAAAAGCCCCACTATCGTGGAGCTTTTTCATTTTTGGTCGGGATGACAGGATATGCATATTGCTGCGCAATCTGCGCTTGCTCGGCGTAAAGCCTCGCAACACTCGCTGAAAAACAGTCCACCGGACTGTTTTCCTGAACGCTCGTGCCTCCTTGAGGTTCAAATCCTATCATATTCAATGCAAAAACAAAAAAGCCCCACTACCGTGGAGCTTTTTCATTTTTGGTCGGGATGACAGGATTTGAACCTGCGGAGCATAGTTTGCCAAAATCACGCTACTGTGCGAAAAATCGCATAGCTAAGGGAAATGTGGGTAAAAACTGAAATGCACCGAGATGCATTAAAATGCACAAGAATGTAACCCGTTAGGGTCAAAATTAGGGTCAAACCAACTCTGTAACTACTAAAAAAAATACACAATGGCATACAAAGTATTTGTACCTATCATTTTGAAGATGCAAATTGTTATTGTTAACAATTGTTAAGTGAATTTTTGAGAAAAAAATCAATATTTACTGCAAATATTGTAAGTATACTTTAAATTATTGTTGACAAAAATTATTTTTTGGGGTATAATATATGTGAAAGGAGTGTGATTTGGCATGGCTATAACTTCAAAAGAAGGAATTTTAAAAGTTTTAAGTGCCTATAATCCGTGGTGGAAAACAGGAATGGTAAATCCTAAGATGACAAAGAGCTATAAGCGATTTGCTTTCCATGAGGCAATGAAGCGTTTGAAAGATGAGAGCATCAGAAGAACTGTTGTATTAACAGGAACACGCCGTGTTGGCAAAACTACAATACAATATCAGATGATTGATGCGTTACTTAATGCTGGTGTCCCACCGCAGAAGATAGTGTTTATTTCTATGGATCATCCCATGTTGAAATTAAGTCAGTTTCAGGATGTTCTGGACTGTTATCATGAAGCTATATACGCTGAACAGGATGTATATTATTTTTTTGACGAAGTTCAATATGCTCAGGATTGGGATTTATGGTTGAAAACAATTTATGATAATCAGCCTGATACTCGTGTAGTAGCAACAGGTTCGGCAAGCCCCGCTCTTATGAAAGGAAGCCGTGAAAGCGGTGCAGGAAGATGGACTGTTATTCAAGTTCCTACTCTGTCTTTTTATGAATATTGTGAGCTTGTTGGTGTGGAAAGACCTGACATTCCTGACGGTCTGAAAATCACCGCACTTCTCTCGAAATCACAAATTGAAAGAACGCAGATCATGTTACAACTATCTAAAGTTCAGAATCATTTTATGAGGTATTTGCAGGTAGGGGGATTTCCTGAACTTGCACTTGCTGATAATGATTTGATGGCACAGCAAATTATGCGTGAAGATGTTGTTGATAAAGTTTTGAAACGTGACCTTCCGTCATTGTATAATATAAGAAACGCAACAGAGCTTGAAAGAATCTTCTTATACTTGTGTAATGTGTCATCGGAAATAGTGTCAATAGAGGCAATCACAAAAGAGTTAAACGGTGTTTCGCGTACGACGGTGGAAAATTACATTCAGTATCTTGAGAGTGCAAATCTCATATATCAGAGTTGGCCTGTGGATATGGCAGGCAAAAAAGTGCTTAAGGCAAGACCTAAAATTTATATAGCAGATGCAGCGATTCGTAACGCCGTATTGATGGATGACTCAATTATGACTGATCCCACAGGTATGGGTAAAGTGGTAGAAACAACTGTTTATAAGCACGTAGCTGCTTTTTATTATCCATTCGCCACATCGATCGGCTATTTTCGTGGAGGTAGAAAGAACAAAGAAATCGATGTTGTAGTTGATTATCCTAATATTAAGAATATTTTAATTGAGGTAAAATACAGAGAGGGTGCTCCGATTGCAGATGAAGATGCTATTGCACAACTGTGTGAGGAAGCCTCTGCTGCGATTGTTGTTACAAAAAATGCATCAGATTTTGGCGTTCATAATACAAGTGATGGAAAAGAGTTATTAAGAATTCCGGCATTTGCATTTTTGTATTTGTTGGGTCATGCAGAAAAACATGGTTACAGGGGAATTGAATAATTGGATTAAAAACGATAAAAAGGGTAGGGGAATTCTGCGTTCCTCTACCCTTTAAATTCCCCCAAACGTCATCAATGTTAGGGTTAACCCAAATCTGTCATTACAATAATATTGTCGGCTGTCAGACCCAACATCCGCGTTCTGTATGCAAATAATATTTTTTGGAAATAATGTTTATTATAATTGACAAAATCAAAATTATAGTATATAATAATAAACATTAGGAGGTGTTTTGATGGCTAAAAAGACCGTTGATATATTACCCGCTACTCAGGATATACTAAATACTATGGGCGAGCAGATAAAACTTGCAAGACTCCGAAGAAATCTTTCAGTTGAACTTGTGGCGGAAAGGGCAGATATAAGTCGTGCAACTTTATGGAAAGTGGAAAAGGGCGACAAGACTGTTGCTATCGGAATATATGCCGCAGTGCTTCATGCCTTGAATGGTATGGATAAAGATTTATTACTTGTTGCAAAAGATGACACCTTAGGAAGAACCATTCAGGATTTAAATTTGACAGTACGCAAGCGTGCACCTCGAAAGGAGGATTAATATGGCACTCAATCAAAAAACAATTTATGTTTATGAAAGCTTTAACTCGGACGAATCAAATTTGATGGGCAGACTGTATGTTGGTGAAGGAAAGGGCTCTGATAACTTTTCTTTTGAATTTGATGCAGATTGGCTTGTTCAATACGATAGAAGTCGCATAATAGATCCGGAGTTGCAGTTTTATTCAGGCAGACAATATCCTGTGAATAAAAGCATTTTTGGAATATTTGCAGACTCATCCCCTGACCGTTGGGGACGTGTTTTGATGCAACGCCGTGAAAGAATTTATGCAGATAAAGAAAAGCGTAAGCCAAGAAAATTGACCGATGGTGATTATTTGCTTGGTGTATATGATGAAACTCGAATGGGTGCAATACGATTTAAAGAAGATGAAAATGGACCATTTTTGTCTGATGATAAAGAAACTGCTGCTCCCCCTTGGGCAACACTCAGAACACTTGAAGAAGCATCAAGGAATTTTGAAAACGAAGAAAATCTGCTTAATGAAAAATGGTTAAATCAATTGTTAAAGCCAGGTTCTTCTCTTGGTGGAGCAAGACCAAAGGCAACAATTCAGGATACCAATGGAGAGCTTTGGATTGCAAAGTTTCCATCAAAGAATGATGAATTCAATATAGGTGCCTGGGAAAAGGTTGCTCACGATTTGGCAAGATTGTGTTCTCTCAATGTTCCCGAATCTAAACTTGAAACTTTCTCTAAGTTAGGAAGTACATTTATTGTTAAACGATTTGACCGTGATGGAGATAAGCGAATACATTTTGCATCTGCCATGACGATGCTTGGCAAAACAGATGGTGCTTCATCATCAGACGGTTCAAGTTATCTCGATATTGCCGGATTTATCAAGTCAAATGGTGTAGCACCTAAAAAAGATTTGAAAGAACTTTGGATGCGTATCGTGAAGTCGGAGGCCAAGCGGTCTTAGGAAGACAATTAGAGCTCCCAACTCCTTGGCTCACAGAACGACATGGCTACGATCCGACTTATCAGACGGTTCAAGTTATCTCGATATTGCCGGATTTATCAAGTCAAATGGTGTAGCACCTAAAAAAGATTTGAAAGAACTTTGGATGCGTATCGTG
>JAZRPM010000036.1:0-25321 GCA_045649185.1 Candidatus Ornithomonoglobus sp.
TGACCACTCATTAGCTCCTTTTTCTTAGTAAGCTGATAGCCCTCGCCAAAAAGAGCATATAAATCCTTCTCTGAAAGGTGAACATGCCTTGCGGAAACTCCTATTTTTATTACGTCATCACTTTCTTGCTTTTTAAGGGTATCAATTACCGCATTAGCAATAAGTTCTTCTAATGATGCCACTCAAAATCCCTCCTATGTACCGATTAGTTTTAATAGATGGTACCTATACGCCCTATCGGGCGCATAGGTACTCTATGAATATGTAAATTCTATCTATTAAACTGTGGGTAGAATCTTCTCAACGTCACCGTGGGGACGAGGAATAACGTGAACTGATACTAGCTCACCAAGTCTAGCGCCTGCAGCTGAACCTGCATCTGTTGCAGCCTGAACAGCACCAACGTCGCCTCTAACCATAAGTGTAACTAGACCTGAACGGAGTCTCGCTGTTCCGATTAGCTGTACGTTAGCTGCCTTTACCATTGCATCTGCTGCCTCGATTGCTGCTACAAGACCTCTTGTCTCTACCATTCCTAATGCCTCTACTGCCATTTTGTTTTCCTCCTATTTCTTTCCGGGGTCTTTGCCCCTAAAATTTACATTGTTAATATTGTTTTTTTATATTAAAACGCTTTCGCGTCTTAATTCATTATTTTTTTTCCCGTCTTTTTTGCAGGAGCCTTGCTCTTAGTTGCAGGTGCCTTTTTCTGTGCTACGGGTCCAACATGTGTTGCCGCTGTTTCTGAATTAGGCTTTTTAACTACCTTCTTGTCTAAGTGCAAGTAGGGAAGAATCTCGTTGTGAGGTCTTGCAATAACCTGTGAAGCCTTGAAGCTTCCAAGCTCTCTTGCTCTTGCCTCACCTGCATCAACTGATGCCTTAACCGCTGTAAGCTCACCTTTTACAACTATTGTAACAAGTCTGCCGCCCAGCTTTCTTTCTGTTGCGGCGAATGTGACATCTGCAACCTTGCACATATCATCGAGCATTAAAATCGCATCGCCCAGGCCGCTTACCTCTACCATTCCTATTGAAAATTCAGCACTCATTTTTTCTGCCTCCTTTTAATAGAATGACGGAAGAATTTTTGCAACCGAGTCATCCGGCTGGGGTATTACGTGTGTTGCGTAAACCTCGCCTACAGCCTCTGCTGCTGCTTTTCCTGCCGCTACTGCTGCTCTTACCGCTGCCACCTGACCTGTAACGATTACGTTTACAAGTCCTGAGCCGATTTTTACGGTGCCTATCAACTTAACATCTGCTGTCTTTGTCATCGCGTCAGTTGCGTCAATTGCCCCGGTAAGACTTCTTGTTTCAATCAATCCTAATGCCTGCATTGGCAATTTCCTCCTTTACGCGTTGTTTTTTATCTTTCCGACAATGTCACGGCCGACCGATGTACGTTCAGCCATTTTCTGTGTGTCCTTTGTCGGACCTGAGATAACGTGACTGCAGATAACGCCCGAAACAGTGTTTGCAGCTTCTACTGCTGCGTCAACTGCGGCTTTTACAGCTGATACCTCACCCTGTATCTTGATTGCCGTGATTAACGGAACCTCTACAGTTTCGGCGTTTGCCGGCTTGTTTGTATCAATTGCGATAATCTTTACATCTGCTGCTTTTGCTGCTGCATCTGCCGCAGTTACCGCTGTTACAAAGCCGAACATCTCAACTATTCCGATTGCTTTATTCATAGTCCACTACCTCTTTTATTTATTTATGATAGCTACCTTCAAGCCCTTTTGCTCAAGGTTAGTCTTAAGTGCCTCGTTGATTTCCTCAAGACCGTATCTGTGAGTGATAAGCTCCTTAATCGGAAGTCCTATAGCGATTGCTCGCTTTAAGAAGTCGAATGTAGTTGCATAATCTCTTAATGTGTAAACCCATGAACCAACAAGTGTGATTTCCTTTGCACACAAGTCGAAGTGCGGGTTAATTGTAGCGTCGCCGCCGTTTATGAAGAAGCCAAGCTCGCAAAGTCCGCCGCCGCTTCTTATAAACTTATAGATGTTTGCGTGTGCTACAGGTGAGCCTGTGCACTGGAACGCAAAGTCTGCGTAGTAGCCGCCGAATGCGTCCTTAACAGCATCTGCAAGTGCGTCAATACCCTTATGCTCCATAAAGTTTACAGTCTCATCAGCACCCATACGCTTTGCAAATTCAAGTCTCTGCTCGTTACCGTCAACAGCTACGATATTTTCAATACCCATTGTACGGAGAATTGCGATACAGATAAGTCCGATAGGACCACAACCCTGAACAACAACTCTTGAGTTGAATCTCAATATATTTGTAAGCTTTGCACGCTCAACTGCGTGAATAAGTACTGCACACGGCTCGATAAGTATTCTTGAATCGAGGTCGAGGTCACTTACGTTAAATATTGTTGAGCCGCCTCTTACTACCATATAGTCTGCAAACCAGCCGTTAAGGTGAATATCGTCGTCCGGAATAAGTCCGTAAACGTCTGCACCGCCGACATTCTGCTTGTTAAGGTCGAACATTGTGATGTCGGGGTTGTCATTGAATATCATACAAGTAACAACCTTGTCACCAACGCCAAGGGGTTTGCCTGCGCTGTCAACCTTTACGTTCTTACCAACCTTTACTACTTCACCTGTACCCTCGTGACCGAGAACTACGGGGATTAGTGAGAACGGGTCGTTCTTGAACTCGTGAGCGTCTGTACCGCAGACACCGCACCCCTCTACCTTAACGAGGATATCATCGTCGCCAAGCTCGGGGATGGGGTATTCTTTGATTTCAAACTTACCGAGTTCTGTAAGTACTGCTGCCTTTGAGGTCGCGGGTACTGCTCCTGCCATTTTCGGAGCGGGAGCTGATGCAGGTGCTGAACCTGTCATTTCTTTAATTACCTGCTGGACCAACGCAGCGATTTCGTTTTCGTTTATAGCCATGTCTTTCACTCCTTTTTCCTTATATAATATAGAGTGCATCCGACAATACACATCTCCTCAATCTTGTGAAGCTACGTGGTGATGTTATACCCTCACCTGTAGGACCTGCGATTGTGAACGTTGTCCAACCCTCTGCATTGAAGCCGATACCGGCATAGCTGGGTGCGTTCTTTACGAAGATTGTTGTTTCAATTGCCTTTGCATACTGTGTCATATGGTCAACATTCTTTGAATGAAGATGTGCTGTATGACGGTTGCCGTGCTCTGCCTTTACAGCCATTTCAACAGCTTCGTCGAAGTTGTTTACTCTTATTATCGGCAAAATCGGCATCATCAGCTCTGTCTGAACGAATGCGTGAGAGAAGTCTGTTTCACAGATGATACATCTCATATCCTCAGGCACGTCTATGCCGAGCTGTGCAATGATTTTCTTTGCGTCACGGCCAACCCAGTCCTTATTGATTGTGCGGACTTTTTCGCCCTTCTTGTTCTCTGTCCAGACTAAAACTACATCTTCAAGCTTCTTTGTCTGTGCCGGAGTAAGAAGATAAGCACCGTGCTTCTGCATATTATGTATAAGCTCGTCTGCAATCTCTTTGAGTGCAAAAACTTCTTTTTCCGCAATACACGGAAGGTTGTTATCAAATGTACAACCGTCGATGATATCCTTTGCGGCTTTTCTGATGTCCGCTGTTTCATCAACGATTACCGGCGGGTTACCTGCACCTGCGCCGATTGCTTTCTTTCCTGATGAAAGAAGCATTTTTACAACTCCCGGACCACCTGTTGCAACCAATAGCTTAACTGACGGATGGTTAACCATCATCTTTGATGAATCCATTGTCGGGTTAGCAACTGTTACTACTACGTTTTCCGGACCGCCTGCTGCAAGAACTGCTCTGTTTACAAGGTCAACTGCATATGCTGAAATTTTCTTTGCGTGGGGGTGGGGGTTAAATACAACCGCATTACCGCCTGCAAGCATTCCTATACTGTTACAGATAACCGTACAGCTCGGATTTGTTGACGGTGTTATTGCACCGATTATGCCGTAGGGTGCCATCTCAACGAGTGTGAGACCGCCATCGCCTGACATTGCACGTGTATCAAGATCCTCTGTACCGGGTGTTTTGTCAGCCACAAGATGATGCTTTAAAATCTTGTGGTACACATTACCCATCTTTGTATCCTCAACAGCAAGCTTTGCCATTGTTTCAGCTTCGGCATGAGTAAGCTTTCTAATCTCTTTGATGATGTTCTCACGCTGTGCCTTGTTATATTTACGGAACTGTGTATATGCCTTGTTTACGGCATCAAGCGCCTCCTCCATGGTGTCAAAAACACCAAGCTGTTTACGCGGAGAGGGAAGCTTCACATCCGATAAATTCATTTCTGAAAGCACGTCTTTAACAAGCTGGCTTACTTTGTTTTCATCTATCACTTTGCTGCCTCCTTTATAGACTTAATCTTTCTTCAAGATAGCGGACACCAAGCATTGAAAGCTCAATATCCTGCTCTTTTGTTCCGCCCGATACTCCTACTGCCCCGACAAGCTCACCGTTAACGAATAACGGGTTACCGCCGCCGAGAAGAAGAATTCCGTTTCCGTTTGACAATCCGTCAAATATTCCGCCACGTGATTCGGCAAGAGCTTTTTCGGTGGGCATCTTCAGTGCCGCCGCCGTGTATGCTTTATCCTGTGCCGCAGTGATTGATGCTAAATACGAATTATCCATAGCCTCAAACGCCACAAGTCTGCCGTCGGCATTTACTATAGCAATAACTGCATTTATGCCCATACCCTCTGCACCTTTTTCAACGCAGTAGATTATCTCCTTTGCAAGTGCGAGAGAAAGCAACGGTTTCGTTCCGACAAGCGATGTGTCGGGTTTCTTTTCTTCTTTTTTATATGTAGGTTCTTCTACGGACGGTTTCGGGGGTTGGACGCCCGTATTATTCGCAATTTGTGACAATAGCTCGTCAATTGTTTTCATAACGGTGCCGCCCCTTGTCCTTTAAGTCTTTTATTATTTATTGTACTTTTCAAGTACTCGTCTTGTAACCTCTGCTACAATCTTTTCCATATCAGTGTTGCTGCCACAGCTGCATGAGCCTGATGAGCACTGCTGTGACGGAAGCGGCTGGAAGCCGTGATATGCTGCACCTGATTCATAGCCAAACTTATCGTTAGCATCTGACGGTGACATTGAGCATGTGCCGTCCTCATAGCATCCCGGGCAAAGCTTCTCCATCGGGTGCTTTCCTGGTACGCCGAACTGCTTTCTCAAATCTATAAGCTTCTTAACCTCACCGCACGGGATTTCCTTTTCACCGCCGAGAAGTCTTGAATACATAAGAAGCTTTGCGTAGAACTCTGTTGATTCCATTCTGAAGAATGCAGTGTTCAAATCGCAACCGAATGACAATGCGCCGTGGTTAGCCAAAAGAACTGCATCATAGTCCTGAAGATACGGCTCGAGTGACTCGGGAATCTCCATTGTTGACGGAGTACCGTACTGTGCAATCGGAACTGCACCAAGGAAAATGATAGCCTCAGGCATTATAAGCTTGTCAAGTGCTATACCTGCGATTGCAAATGATGTAGCAATCGGCGGGTGAGCGTGAACAACAGCCTTAACGTCCGGTCTCTGCTGGTAAACCTTCAAGTGCATCTTGAACTCTGATGACGGTTTCCACTGACCGTTCTTCTCCTTAAGGTTACCCTGTCCGTCTACTTTACAAATCATATCCGGAGTCATATAACCCTTTGAAACGCCTGTCGGTGTTACGTAATATGTATTGTCGTCGATCTTAACCGAGAAGTTACCGTCATTTGCAGCAACGAATCCGTCGTTGTAAATGCGTCTTCCGATTTCACATAATTCTTTTTTGATTTCGTACTCTGACTTATACATAATTTCAACCCTCTCTTTTTTGTTTTATTTTTGTTTTGTTTTGGTTTCTTTTTTTATTATACACTAAATTTTTGGCTTTGTAAAGACTTTTTTGCTAAAAAAAAGTCAAACTTTGCATAAAAATAGCCCAAAAATGTGTACACCTTTCACATATACCATTGTAACACATTTTTGGGCATTTTTCAATACTTTTTTTACTAAAACACAATATCTTGGTATATTTCTTTTATACCCCCATAAACATATTGTGGTTTGACCTCACTTTTCTCCAAATCTTCGAGTGTTCCCTCACCGCTCAGAACAAAAATTGTACTTATTTTTGCATTTACACCGCAGGCGATGTCGGTATAGAGTCTGTCACCGATAAGAACTGCGTCTTTTTTTTGGTATCCTGTTTTTTCCAAAGCGAGCTCTGCCATGGTCGGTTCAGGCTTGCCGATAAACGTCGGACGGCGTTTTGTTGCATTATAAAGCATCTCACTAACCGAACCGCAGTCGGGAACGAACCCGTACCACGTCGGACATACCCAGTCGGGGTTTGTTGCGATATAGTCAACGCCTTTTCCGAGCAATATGCACGCATCTTCAAGCTTTTTAAATGTAAGCTCCGTATCAAAGCCCATGCAAAGGCAGTCGATACCGTCACAAAGCTCGTCCGTTACAGGAAGTCCAGAAGCTCTTAACTGCTCCTTAAACGACTCCGTTCCGAACGCATATATTTTATTGTAGTTCTTTTTCTTTAAATAAAGCACCGTTGCATCGGTTGAGGTCAGAAAATCATCAGCAGTTGATTCTATTCCGAGAGACGCAAGCTTTTCTATGTACTTTTCCACGCTTTTTGAGGAGTTGTTTGTGAGGAAGATGTATCTTCCCCCGCTCTTTTTCACGTGTTCGAGAAAATCAAGCGTACCGTCAAAGAGGTCGTTGTCAAGATAGATTGTTCCGTCCATATCCAATAAGAACAGTTTTTTATCTTTTAAGTCCATAATTCCACTCTCCCCGTAGACACCGCTACTGCCCCACTTCTGTAAGCTTCTGCAATTTCTTCTTTTGTTTCAATAAGTCCGCCGGCAACAATTGGTGTGCCGAAAATTGCCTTTATCTGTCTGATTACTTTTGTTACCGTTCCGGGCATCAGCTCAATCATATCTGCCTTTGACGTTTTTGCAGATTCGACAATTGTTCCGACAGAATGTGAATCAAGCACAAAAAACCGCTGTACTGCAAGCAAGCCCTGTGACTTTGCATGCTTTATAAGTGCAGTACGTGTACTGATTATGCCGTCAACACCCTTGGTTTTGGCAAACTTTATTCCGTATTCGTCCTTACCGATTCCCTCTGCAAGGTCTATATGGATAAAAAATGTTTTGTTTGCTTTGTGTGCCTTTTCGGCTTGATTTTCAATATTATCAATATTGGGTGCGAGCATGAAAACTGTCGATACCTGCGATTTTATTGCCTTTTCAAACTCGGCTTCGGTTCTTACCGCCGCAATTACTGTGCCCATCCGGATGCCACCTTTCCTTTCCAGCGAGCGCCGCCAAGTGGTGAGATGCGACGCCTGTTTTTACGCCATGTTTTTAGCAGCTACTATCGAACTGCCAAATACATCTTCTATTATAACATCCCCCACGCAAATTGGCAAGTCCGGATTTGCTTTATTTATAATTTCCATAGCCTCTGCCATTTTTCCCTTGGGTATGGGAGTTGCAGTTTTAACGGGGAGCATTTCACCGTTTTTGCATTTTACGGTTGTTGTTATTGTACGCATAGGTGCTACGCACTCGGTTTCTGCATACACCTTTCCTCTCGGGCAGGTGTTACCTGTAACCGATACAACCTTACCGTCACAAAGCTCTGCAACAAGACTGCAACCAATCGGGCAGACGATACATGTTAGTTCTCTTTTTGTATTCATAGTTATTTCCTTTCCATACTGTACGCCAATGGGAATTGCCTGCGGAGGACTCAAAATGCCTCCCATGGCAACACCCACCATTGCCGTTATGCTTCCTCTAACTTAAACATAAGCTCGCTTGCATCCTTGAACTTGTCGCAAAGAAGCTTTATGCTTTCCATTTCGCCCGGTGCAACCTTTGCCTTTTTCTTTGAGAAAATGAGCTCGTCACCGTTGTAAACATTTATCTTTACGTTTCTGTAAACATCGGCAACACGGAAATATACAGATATATCCTTGCAGGCAGTGATTGTCTGCGGTACGGTATAACGAATCTTGCCGTCAGTTTTGAGGTTTACGCAAATCTTTTCCGCTGCCTCGCCGTTTATATATGCCGCCGCACTCTTTCCTGCAATTTCAGCTTCCTCTGAAACGAAGTCAACAAGGTCGTGAACGTGCAAAACGTTACCGCACGCAAACACACCCTCGCACGATGTCTGTCTGTCCTGGTCAACAACTGCACCGCTTGTTATTCTGTCAAGGCTCACGCCTGCGCTCTTTGAAAGCTCGTTTTCGGGGATAAGACCTACTGACAAGAGAAGCGTGTCACACTCGATAAATTCCATTGTTTCGGCAATCGGACGACGGTTTTCGTCAACCTTTGCGATTGTTACACCCTCAACTCTCTTTTTGCCGTGGATTTTAACCACTGTATGGCTCAACTTCAACGGTATGTTAAAGTCATTAAGACACTGCTCAATGTTACGTGCAAGACCGCCCGAATACGGCATAAGCTCACACACTGCCTCTACCTTTGCACCCTCAAGTGTCATACGGCGTGCCATAATAAGACCGATGTCACCCGAACCGAGAATTACGACCTTTCTGCCCGGCATATAGGCTTTCATATTAACAAGCTACTGCGCTGTTCCTGCACTGTATATTCCTGCAGGTCTTGCGCCTGCGATATTTAAGGCACCCTTTGCACGCTCACGGCAACCCATTGCAAGAATTACCGCACGTGCCTGTATCTGGAACACGCCTTTTTCTGCATTTGTTGCAGTTATAACCTTATCTTCCGATATATCAAGTACCATAGTGTTAAGCTCGAACGGTATGCCAAGCTCACGCACCTTTGCTTCATATTTCCACGCATATTCGGGGCCTGTAAGCTCCTCGCCGAACTTGTGAAGTCCGAAACCGTTATGTATGCACTGCTGTAATATACCACCGAGTGCATTATCTCTTTCAAGTATCAGTATATCACGGATACCGCTTTCGTATGCCGCAACCGCCGCACTCATTCCGGCAGGACCGCCACCGATAATAACTAAATCTGTCATTTTTTTATTCCTTTCATTCTAAAACTTCAAAATCAAGACCTTATAATCAGTAAAAACTCAAAATTCGAATAAATTATTCAGATTGCGTCTTTAGGCGAACGAGCTGTACACTGGTACGCGAGTGAGCACAAAGGCGCAAGATGGGTGATTTATTCGGATTTTTATTTGGTTTTGCCAGTTATAAGGGCAGACCCACAGCCACTCTTCGTAATAGTTTCAAACGGGATTTCCAATTCTTCGGAAAGCAGTTCCATAATGTAGGGACTGCAGAATCCGCCTTGACATCTGCCCATCTGTGCTCTGGTGCGACGTTTAACGCCGTCAAGGTCGAATGGCTGTGGATTTGTGCGGATTGCTTTCAATATTTCGCCCTCGGTTACCGTTTCGCATCGGCAAATGATTCTGCCGTATGCACTGTCTTTCTTGATGATTTCGTTCTTCTCGTCAATTGACATTTCACGGAATCCATGCATCGGTTCACGGTACGGGTTGAAGTTTTCTTTCTTATTAAGCTCTGCACCAAGGTCCTTTAAAATATCTCTTACATATTCTGCAATTGCAGGTGATGCTGAAAGTCCGGGCGACTCAACACCTGCAACGTTTATAAAGTTCTCTGCCGGTGAGTTTATTATGAAATCGCCTGTGCTTCCTGTTGCACGCAAACCGCAGAACGATGTTATTGTCTTATTGAACGGAATACCGTCAACGTTCTCGTTCGCTTCCTTTATAATAGAAGAAAAACCTTCGGGAGTTGTGGTGTTATCCTCTTTATCCTCCAAATCCACCGACGTCGGGCCTGTTAAGAGGTTACCGTCAACTGTCGGCGAAACGAGAATACCCTTACCCATCTTGCTCGGTGTTCTGAACACGGTTGTGTTTACAAGTGTACCACATTCCTTGTCAAGAAGTATGTACTCACCACGTCGGGGTGTTATTGTGAAGCTGTCATCACCGACCATTTTTGCAATAGTGTCAGAATAAACACCTGCGGCGTTTATAACAAATTTCGCTTCTACTTTATCGCTGTCTGATACAACACTGTATCCGTCAGCAGTTTTTTCTATTGCCTTTACCTCAAAATTACGGATAAAGTCTGCACCGTTATCCATTGCATTTCCGATTGCCGCAACGGTGAGCTCGTACGGGCATATTATTGCGCCTGTAGGTGCATAGAGTGCACATACAACATTATCTGAAATGTTGGGCTCAAGCTTTTTCAAAGCGTCTTTTTCAAGGATTTCAAGACCTTTTACGCCGTTCTTGTTACCTCTTTCCAAAAGGCCTTCTACAGTTTTTCTGTCCTCGTCATCAAAAGCAATTACTATTGAGCCGTTGTTCTTATACTTAACTCCCAACTCCTTTGCAACCTCTGCCATCATTTCCGAGCCCTTAACGTTAAGCTTCGCCTTGAGCGAACCCTCTTTAGCATCAAATCCTGCGTGGACTATTGCCGAGTTTGCCTTTGTTGCACCCATTGCAACATCATTTTCCTTTTCGAGTATGCAGATTTTAAGGTCATAGCGTGACAGCTCTCTTGCTATCATACCGCCGACAACACCTGCACCGATTACTGCAACATCATACATTTTTTATCTCTTCCTTTCCACAAAAAAAGACGCACCAAAACAAAAACACGTTTGTTTTGATACGTCTCCATTTCTCTGTATCGGTTGTATTATACTACCATTTCTATGTTTTGTCAATAGCTGTGATGAATTTTATCTGTACAAAAATCTGGCGAAATTTCCCGTTTTTTGCAGAAATTGTGCACATTGCCCGTCCTGCGGTGCATTTTTTCCTGTTTTTGTTGCATTTTTTCTTGTTTTTCAATTTTTCTACTTATATAATATATAATGTATAATAAACTCAACAAAACAAAAAACAAAGAAAGGAAGTAAATGATTATGAAAAAAATCATATCAACTTTACTATCTCTCGCTCTTGTTATCGGAATGTGTCCGGCAATGATTGCAAATGCTGAAGTGACACTTTCAGGTACAGGCGTAGAGAACGATCCGTACATCATTGCAACTGCAGAAGATCTTAAGCTCGCAAGAGACTTAATCAATGCAAACGCAAACGGCGAAGCTGATGCATGCTTTAAGGTTACATCAGACATCGACCTTAACAATGAGCCGTGGACACCGATAGCTCCCTATGGTGCTGTGCCTTTCACAGGTACTTTTAACGGCGATAAACACGTTATCAGCAACATTAACATAGAGCTGAACGAGGATAACTACTCGAACTACACAGCCCAACCTAATCTGGGCTTTTTCGGATGTATAGGCGATACCGGTTCTAACGGCGGTACTGTTAATGAGCTTGGACTTAACGGTGTAAAGGTGATTAACAATTTGGATTACAACGAAAGCATAAGCGGCTGGAAAGGCAGACCCAATGCCATGGGTGGCTTTATAGGACGCATTAACAGAAATTCAGTTATTAGCAACTGTTTTGTGAAGAATGCAACTCTGTCACAGAACGGCGGCAGCGGAAACTATGTAAATATTGGTGGTTTCTTTGGTACTACTGCCGGCGGACAGAATCCGCAGTTAACCAACTGTTATGTATATAATACAGAAATAACTGCAGGACAAGGTTCACCAAGTTATCGGGATACTATAGGCGGATTTGCAGCTACTCCCGGCAATGCGAAGACAACGTTTACTAACTGCTACGTTGCACAGACATTTACTACTCAGGCTTCAGCTGAAAGAACAGCGTTTTATGCATTTTCCAGAAAGGGAAGTTCAACAGCTACTTCAGCAACCAATTGTTATGCAGAAGCAGACGATATAGCAACAGTAACGGACGCTACGAATACTGACGGAACGCACAAGACTACCTGGGATTATGATGCAACTACATCACTTGGTACAACAGGTATGACAAAGGCAGGTCTTGTTGAGGCTATGACAGCAGTTGGCTATGTAACAGATGCAACTGTAAACGATGGTTATCCCTGCTTCGGTTGGGAGATCAAAACAGTGGCAGCAGAGCCATGGGACGGCGTAGCAGCAACAGAATTTGCAGACGGTGACGGTTCAGAAGAAGATCCGTATCAGATTACAACTGCAGCAGAGCTTAAGCTCGCAGCAGATACAGTAAACAATTACACTGCGGCTGCAAACGTACCGCTTTGCTTCAGCCTTGAAAATGACATTGATTATGAGGATAATCTTTGGACTCCGATAGGAAAATCTAACTCAACCGGTACTGCCGGTATCTTTGCCGGTGTTTTTGACGGTAATAATCACGTTGTAAGAAACCTTACAATCGACGATGAAGAAAACCAATTCTGTGGTTTCTTCGGTTTGGCACGCTACGCAGAGATAAAGGATCTCGGAATTGAGGAATTTACACTGGTGCATGCAAACCGAGCAAGCACGGAGACAGCTCCGGCTTCGAATAAAATGGTTATCGGTGGATTTGTCGGTCAGTTAGGTCACGGAACAAAAGTGTCAAACTGCTACCTGAAGAATTCATCCGTAAAACAGACAACAGCTTTTAGTAGTGGCACTAAAAAGCTCGAGGCAGTTCTCGGAGGATTTGTAGGTTATATTGACCCCAGAAATGCTGCAGATAATATGGAATCAGTTGAAATAACAAACTGTTATGTGGATAATGTCGAATTGCAGTGCGGAACGAACAAAAAGGCAGTCTGCGGATTTATCGGTGGTTTTACTGCCTATAACGATGCTAATGCACGTCCGGTAAAGATTACTAACTGCTATGCAAATACAACAAACGCAGTGGCTACCAACACACAGTTCGGATTTGGCTGGTTGACTGATAGCTTTACATTTGATCCTGAAAAGGTAGTTCTGACTAATTGTTACTCAACAATGGCAACAGTAGAAGGAACAAGTACCTACAAAAGCGAACTTAAAGAAGGTACTTACTTTGGTACAACAGGCGCATCTGTAGAAACAATAGCTGGTGTATTTGAAAGCCTTGAAGGCTGGCAGGACGGGGAAAACATCAATGCAGGTCTTCCGGCATTGGCTTGGGAACCTGCTCCGGTTATCCTTCCCTATGTTGTAAAACAGGTTTCAACAGCAAAGGATACTGTAACACTCGAAATTAACAAAGCTGATACAACAGGAGATAAGATTTACATTGCAACATATGACAGCGAAGGCAGATTAATTGCTGCTGATGTTCAGAATGTTGCAGCAACAGTCACAACAGCTGTTTCAGCTGACGATGCAGCTACTGTTAAGGTATTTATCTGGAACAGTAATAATAATCCTGTAATAGACGCAACAGTTAAAGATTTATATTAAAGTCTATATACAATAGTGTGTGTAAAGAATACGGTAAAAGAGGGATACGGCATATATGCCGTATCCCTTTTGGTTTTCAGAGCACCTTCAGTCAGCTACGAATAAGCCTCACCTGTGTAAGGGGAGGTGAGTTGCGTAGCAACTCGGAGGGGTTGTAATTTGAATATAAAACATCAATCCCTCAGTCAGCTATGCTGACAGCTCCCTTTGCACAAGGGAGCCTTTTTATTTTTACATCAATGATTTTAACACTTCTGCTGTGCTCTTGAGGTATGCGACAAATGCATCGCCCAAAGCCTCGGGGATTGCGCCATACACCATTTCGTATGTGAGGTTGCCCTTATAGCCTGTTTTACCTAACGCCGCCATACAAGCGTTCCAGTCGTTCTCACCCAGAAACGGCGGTAAATGAAGGTCGTCATCGTGACCATAGTCCTGAACGTGTGTACATTCTATGAGCTTGCCCATCTTCTCGATGTTTTCGGCGTGCTTATCGCCAAACGACAGACCTGCATGACCAAAGTCCCAGCAACAGCATACGTTATCTGCATTGAACTTGTCTATCATTGCACAGAGGTCGTCAAAGTCTGAGCAGAATCTCGGTGCATCCTTGCCGTTTGACAAACTATCCTCAAACACAGTTTCAAATGCTACCTTGATACCGCTCTTTGCCGCACGCTCAACATACGGTGCAAAAAGCTCATAGTTATGCTTTAACGCTTTTTCCGGTGTATATTCCACATTGTCAAAGTCGAACTCGTCACCGTGCACTACCATATATTTTGCACCTGCCATTTCCGTTTCACGGAACAAACGCTCAAGATATATCTTGTAATTCTCCGGCGTATCTGTTCCGTAACGGTTATACGGTGAATGTGTCTGATGTATAGAGAGTCCTGCTTTTGCTATGGCATCAATTTCCTTGTATGCATTGCTTTCCCAGTCATCCCTTCTGTAATCAGGCTGATAGTCAAGGTCAGTAAAGCCTGCCTTTTTAACCATTTCAAGAACCGTTTCAAACGGAATTTTTTTCATAAGATATTGGGGGTTTAATCCGTATTTCATTTTATTTGTTCCTTTCTATGTCTGATAGTGCAAAGCAAAATTTGAATAATTTGCACAGATAGTGCTGATACGTGAACGAGGCTATAGTTTGTCTATGCGAGTGAGCGTATCAGTGCTATATGGGTTGATTTATTCAGATTTTGCACTCCTTTATAAATTTTTCTGCCTTTGCTATTGCTCTCTGTGTCATTTCCTTTGCTGGACCGCCGATAACGTTTCGGTCGTTTACGCAAGTTTCCATTGAAACCGCATCGTATATATCGTCCTCAATTATATCCGAGAACGATTTCATTTCGTCCATTGTAAGGTCATCAATCGCCTTGTTATGCTCGATACAGTAGAAAACCATATTTCCGATAACCGAGTGTGCATCACGGAACGGAAGTCCCTTTTTAACGAGGTAGTCTGCCGCATCGGTTGCGTTGGTGAAACCGCCCTTTGCGCCCTCGTACATTTTTGCCTTGTTGACCTTCATTGTGCTTATCATATCGCAGAACACGGGCAGGCACAGCTTAACAGTGTCGATACTGTCAAAAATCTGCTCCTTGTCCTCCTGCATATCCTTGTTATATGCAAGGGGTATGCCCTTCATCATTGTGAGAAGTCCCATAAGGTTACCATAAACTCTGCCGGTCTTGCCACGGATAAGCTCGGCAACGTCGGGGTTCTTCTTCTGAGGCATAATTGATGAGCCGGTCGAGAACGCGTCGTCCATTTCAACGAACGAGAACTCGTTTGATGACCACAGAATAAGCTCTTCTGAAAATCTGCTCATATGCATCATTATAATTGAAAGACAGCTTGCAAGCTCAAGCACAAAATCACGGTCTGAAACTCCGTCAAGTGAGTTCATTGTGATTGCATCAAATCCAAGCATTTCTGCCACTGCCTCACGGTCAAGCGGATACGTTGTACCTGCCAATGCACCGGAACCCAACGGCATTACATTGGTTCTCTCTATACAGTCACAAAGTCTTTGGTAGTCACGCTTAAACATCTCATAATATGCCATTGCGTGATGTGCAAACGTTATCGGCTGCGCTTTCTGAAGATGTGTATAGCCGGGCATAATGGTGTCAGTGTTCTCCTTTGCAAGGTCACAAAACACTGACATCGTGTGCTTTAGCATCTCCGAAATTTCCTCTGCCTCGTCCATTAAATACATACGTATATCGAGCGCAACCTGGTCGTTACGGCTTCTTCCGGTATGAAGTCTTTTTCCTGCGTCACCGATTCTGTCCGTAAGGATTTTTTCGATATTCATATGTATGTCCTCGGCATCAATCAAGAACTCTACCTTGCCTGCCTCAATATCTGCGAGGATATTTTTAAGCTCTGATACAATCTTCTCTGCATCTGCCTGCGGGATTATGCCCTGCTTTCCGAGCATCGTTGCGTGTGCAATTGAGCCCTTTATATCCTGCTTGTACATTCTTTTATCAAATCGAATTGACGAGTTGAAATCGTCAACCTTTGTATCGGTCGATTTTCTGAATCGTCCGCCCCATAATTTAGCCATCTTCATCTGTTCCTTTCTTTTTATCCGTATATTTTTTCATCATTATATTTATCAACTATTTCCACAGCATTTTCATTTGTGTGGGAAAGCAACCATTTAAAAACTTCGGGATTTTTGTATGTATCAGTCCATACATCGTGATAGTGGTCAGGATATATGGTAAGCTTTGCGTTTCCGCCGTTTTTGTTGACTGCATCAACCATTTTTTGCGATTCTTCCATGTATACAACAGAATCTTTTCCGCCATGAAATGCCCATACCGGCACATTTACAAGCGTCGGTGCATTCCAGTACATTCCTCCGCCGCAAATAGGAACAATCGCCGCAAACATCTCAGGGATACTCATAGCCAATTGCCACGTTCCGTAACCGCCCATGCTGTTGCCTATAAGATAAATTCTCTCGCTGTCGGCAAAATCAGATTGTGCAACATTATAAACCAACTTCTTTAGGAATTCCAGCTTATCATACCATGTATCCTCATGACAATACGGTGCGATTGTGATAAACGGAAAATCCTCATAGGTTTCTGCGGTAGCAAAATATGGGTTTTCTTTTAACACCTCAACACCTGTTCCGCGAGTACCTGCACCGTGTAAAAATACAATTATCGGGTACTTTTTCCCGTCTTCGTAGTTCTTGGGATAAGCTTTCAGGTATTGTATCCCGTCAAATTGTAAAACTTCGATTTTCATACTTATCACTTCCTGAAAACAATTATACCACACGCACCCACAAAATGCAATAGCAGGTAATTAAAAAACCCAATGACAGAGGATTATTCCTCTGTCATTGGGTTTACATGAACCATGCAGTGTTTAACTTCCGGGATTTTTTCTTCTATATTATCGTGTACCCGCTCGGCAATTTTGTGTGCTTCAAGAAGTGTTATCTCCGCATCCTCGGCAATCTCTAAATCGACATAGATTTTCGATCCGAAACGACGAGTCATAAGCTTATCAATCTGCAATACACCCTCTATTTCCATTATACATTCACGTATTTTTTCTGTTTCTTCGTCTGTGCAGGAACGGTCGATAAGTCGGTTGACGGCATCAATAAATATATCAACCGCCGCCTTTGCGATAAATATACAAATCACAATACTTGCAATCGGCTCACAAATCGGGAACCCCAAAAGTGCACCGCCGACACCTATCAAAGAGCCGACAGACGAGAGTGCGTCCGAGCGATGATGCCACGCATCGGCAAGCATTGATGATGAGTTGATTTTATCTGCCGTTCGCTTTGTGTAGTGGTACATCCATTCCTTTACGGCGATTGATACCGCCGCCGCTATGAGTGCTATTTTGCCGGGTATCTCAATTTCTGCTCCGCTCACTATCGTTTTAACTGCCGTAAGACCAATCCCCACACCCGTTATAAACAGCATCATTGCAAGAATGATTGAAAACACGCACTCTATACGTTCATGGCCATACGGATGTGCATTGTCTGACTTTTTCGACGAAAGGTTTATGCCGAACATAACCGCAACCGTCGAAACAACGTCCGATGCAGAATGTATCGCATCGGAAATAAGCGCCTGTGAGTTTCCAAGGACACCAACCGCAAACTTAAAAACAGATAAGATTAAATTTATTATTATCGTGATTACCGAAACCTTGTTTGCTATCTTTTTTTCCATAAAAAATCCTCCTTGTCGGTAACCGCCGCCAAAGAGGATTATTTTCAGGAGTGCGGTATACCTTTATTTTGAGGTGCTGTTTATAAGTCTATTCAGCGATTCCCGTAAGTATACCACATTTTAATTTTTTTGTCAACTTTATTATCTCTCAACTGAGATTGCCTGTGTCTCGTGAACGTAGCCAACAGTTGCACCAAGGTTCTCTGAGATAAATCTCAACGGAATCATTGTGAAGCCGTTCTCTGTGAGCTCGGGAGCTTCTTCAAGCTCTTTCTCCTCACCGTTTACTGTAGCTGTCTTTGAACCGATTGTTACAACGATTGTTGTATCGCCATCTACAACTGTTACTGTCTTTGTCTCGCCGTCCCAGTTAACCTCTGCGCCAAATGACTCTGAAATAACACGCATCGGAACGAGTGTTACGCCTACGCCTACGATGTATGGCTTTTCAACCTCAACCTCTTCACCGTTGATGTTTATCATGCTGCTGCCTACGTTGAATGAAATTGTAACCTTTTCTGCTGCCTTTACATCCTCAAGAACAACAACCTTTGTCGGGTTTGTCTGTGCAGGAAGGCTCATTGTTGCAAAATCATAGAATACGAGAAGCTTCTTGCCGTCGTACTCGTCTGCATTTTCCATGTTAAGTACGAGGTCGCCGTCTGCTGAGAGAAGACCTTCTTCAGCCTTGTTGAATGTATCAACATAGATTGATGTCTGTGACTCTTCTGTTGTGATAACGATTGCAGCAGCTTCCTTGATGTCACGTGACATAAGCGGTGATGTTGATGCAACGATTACCATATCGCCCTCTTTAACAGCTTCTGCTTTTTCGCCGTCGATTGTGTAGATTGCAGTTGTGTCTGTTACTGCGAATGTAACTGTCATTTCGTCAATTACAACGTCAACTGTTCCTTCTGCTACAGCTGATACTGTTCCCATGTGTCTGAAGTATGAAACTGCTGTTTCTTCAACTACAACCTCTTCAATCTTCTCGATTGATGTAGCTGACTTGATGTCACGTGTCTGAAGCGGTGACGGTGATGTTACACAAACCTTGTCGCCTACAGCGATTTCGCCAAGCTCTACACCCTCTGCGAGTACAAAAGTTACGTCCATACCATCGATTGAGATTGTTACAACTGCTTCCTCGATTGCTGAAACTGTACCCTCGTATGTGTTCTCCTCAACTACTGTCTCCTCAACTATCGGTTCTTCCGATATAAGCATGATATCGCCCTGTACGATACCCTCTGTTGTTGCCATTGCCGGCACTGATGATGCGAGCATTGCTACGCCCATAAGTAATGAAATAATTTTCTTGTTCATTGTTTTTTTCTCCTTATTTTTTATTCGTCTCTTTGACGTTTACATTATTAATACGATTGAGATACGAAAAAGGTTGCATAAATTTAAAAAAATTTTATATATTTTATAGAGGTGGTGTAAATTGTACGATTATTCTTATGTTTGTGAGGAAATTAAGGGTTTCAAAAAAGTGTCGGTTATCGGTAATTCGCTTGAGAAACGGAACATTTTTTGCATTGAGCTGGGCAACGGAGAAACGTGTGCCGTGTTTGCGGCAGCATTTCACGGGCTTGAATATTTAACTGCCACAGCACTTATTGAGTTTGCAAAACGATTTTCCGAAATGGCGGAATATCATAACAAGCTACGACTTTTGGTTGTGCCGATGGTTAATCCCGACGGAGTTGAGATTGCAATTAACGGAATAAATCCGAAAAATGCGTATCACCGTGATATTATAAAGCACACAGGTATTATTGATTTTAAAAAGGTTTGGCAGGCTAACGCTTCGGGTGTTGATATAAATCATAATTTTAACGCAAAATGGGAAAGTATATGTGACGGTCCGGCACCCACAAAATACGGTGGTGAATACCCCGAATCCGAGCCTGAAACTCGTGCAGTTGTGAACCTTTTACGCAAAACGGAGCCGGAGCTTTTTATAGCATTCCATTCGCAGGGAAAGGAGATATATTATGATTTTAACGGTTTGGAGAGTGAATCCGCAAAAGAAAACGCAGAGTTCGTCGCTAAAAGAACAGGATATAAAGCAACCGTCCCCGACGGAACAGCAACCTTCGGAGGAGCAAAGGACTACTACATTCAAGAATATCATAAAGAAGCTTACACAGTAGAGCTTGGTATGGGCAAAAACCCACTCCCGCACTCAGCACTTCCCGAAATGATAAATGATGTATACAATATAGGAAGAAATTTTATTGAAAAAGTGTTTTAAAACCGAAAAAGACCTCAGATTGAGGTCTTTTTGGTTTTTATGAAACAAACCATTTTGCTACAAGGGTACTGTTTCCACCTGAAACCGGAACCCTAAACAATGCCTGGTTAGGAGATGCATAATTATATGAATAGTTCGGAGTAAATCCTATAACATAATAAATATAACCGCCTGATACATTGACCACTACCGGATATTGGTAATAAACAGCCATTGCACCTGTTATAGAACGCGGTACATTACAAATCCATTGTGATTTTTTGTTCCAATTATATTTATATATAGCTCCATATTCTCCTTTATATCCGGCTGCCCCTACGACTGTATCAGCATATACTTCAATGTCACTGCTTGAATTTGCTCCTATATATCTTCCTCTTGATGTCATAAGGTGATAGCCGTTACTTACGGAATAAAAAATCTTATCGTCAAGAACATTTACCAATCCAGCATCCCAGTCTGTAATAATTTTACCATACCATCCGTTATTAAGATTTATCATCATTACTCCGCCGTTGAGATATCTTCCATAAGAATTACCATAATCATATAAAACCTGATAGTATATACATCCATCTGATAAATAAAAGTCGGTCAGAGCATCTGCATTATTTGCAATTAATTCATTGCCTGAGCCGTCAAGATTGCATCGGTAGATATAGCCGAGAACACAATCTGAACCCTCATATCCAGTAACATAATAAATTTTATCATAATAAATTGCAAAACTATATATGTAGTCTCTCTTCTTTATAGAGCTTGGAAGAGCTCTCACCGAGCTGTCTTCTATTTTACCACTAGGAAGATTTTTAACACTTGTATAAGTTTTACCATTATACGTCTGTATGTACGATGATTTGACAGTATCTGATGCGTGTGTTGTTGCACCAAACATCATTAATGCTGTAAAAATTGTAAGCACAAAAGCTATTTTTATTGTTTTTTTCATTTTTTATTACCCTTTCTTTTTTCTGTTTGCACCTTTTTCGCTGTGATTTACATTCCCCTCCTTTTTATCTTATTAAAAAAGTGTGCAGCAACCAAAGCCACACACTGAAAAACACATAGCTCTGATTGTCGCCAAACAAAATTCATACCTTAAATCGGGAATATGAAAAAACAGAGCATTTGTATTTTTACCAAAAAGATAAAAAAATACAAATTCCCAACAAAAGGTCAATATTGAATTTCGTTTGGCAAAATCCATTATATCACAATAAAAATTATTTGTCTATATTTTTACAACAAAAAACACAGAACCACGTTCTGTGTTTTACTCATTATTTTAACATTTCTTCAAACAGTTTTTTTGCTTCGTCTGTGAGGTTTTTGTCTGCATTAAGCGATATAGCATAGTCAAGATATGAAAGGGCGTTTTCTTTGTCGCCTTGTTCGATATATTGCTTTGCCGCCTCTAATGCATACTCCTGTTTTTTAACGATTGCGTCCTTGTAGTTGTCCATATTGCCTTGAAGCTCTGCTACTGCCTCAACGTATTGTCCGTTTTCGGCAAGCTTCTGTGCATTATTGTATTTCATTCCCTTGAATATCGGTGCACCGACAAACATTCCGAGCAATATACACGCTACAATTATGCCGACAATTATACCTGTTATTTTTAAAGCTACTTTTGTTCCGCTCATAATTTCACCTTTTCCTTTTGTGAAAAAAGGTACAGCCGATCACTCGGCTGTACCCAAAGTTTCAAAAACTATTTAAAGCTTACGCCTCGATCTCTGAAACAACGCCTGAACCAACTGTTCTACCACCCTCACGGATAGCGAAACGAAGACCCTTTTCGATAGCGATAGGTGTGATAAGCTCAACATCCATCTTTACGTTATCGCCAGGCATACACATCTCTACACCAGCGGGTAGGTTGATAACGCCTGTAACGTCTGTTGTTCTGAAATAGAACTGCGGTCTGTAGTTGTTGAAGAACGGTGTATGACGGCCACCTTCGTCCTTTGTCAAAACGTAAACCTCAGCGCTGAACTTTGTGTGCGGATTAACTGAACCCGGCTTAGCAAGTACCTGTCCACGCTCGATTTCGTTTCTAGCAACACCACGAAGAAGTGCACCAACGTTGTCACCAGCCTCTGCGTAGTCAAGAGTCTTTCTGAACATTTCAAGACCTGTAACTACTACCTTACGGCTCTCGTCTGTAAGACCAACGATTTCAACTTCATCGTTTGTATTTACCTGACCTCTTTCAACTCTACCTGTAGCAACTGTACCACGGCCTGAGATTGAGAATACGTCCTCGACCGGCATCAAGAACGGAAGATCTGCCTTTCTCTCCGGTGTCGGGATGTAGCTGTCAACAGCATCCATAAGGTCAAGGATACACTTGTATGCAGGATCACTTGCATCTGATGAGTCACACTCAAGAACGCCAAGAGCTGTACCTGCAACGATCGGAATATCGTCACCCGGGAAGTCATACTCTGAAAGCAAGTCACGGATTTCCATCTCAACGAGCTCAAGAAGCTCCGGATCGTCAACCTGGTCTGACTTGTTCATGAATACTACGATATAGGGAACGCCAACCTGTCTTGAAAGAAGGATGTGCTCTCTTGTCTGCGGCATCGGACCGTCAGCTGATGAAACAACGAGGATAGCGCCGTCCATCTGAGCAGCACCTGTGATCATGTTCTTAACGTAGTCAGCGTGGCCCGGGCAGTCAACGTGAGCGTAGTGACGTGTGTCTGTCTCGTACTCAACGTGAGCTGTAGAAATGGTGATACCTCTTTCTCTCTCTTCCGGAGCCTTGTCGATGTTGTCATAAGCTGAGAACTCAGCCTGGCCCTTAAGAGCCAATACCTTTGTGATAGCAGCAGTAAGAGTTGTCTTACCGTGGTCAACGTGACCGATTGTACCGATGTTAACATGCGGCTTATTTCTTTCGAATTTAGCTTTTGCCATTGGATTTTTCCTCCTTAAAATAAATAAAGTTGTAATTTTACACTTATAATTGTATTGTACTATTTTTTTTCCAAAAAATCAAGTGTTTTTTGAAAATTTATACCCAAAACGGAGTTTTTTTCTCCGTTTTGGTTATTTTTACACATTTTTCAGGGAATTAACCCTTGCTTCTGTCGCTCATGATCTTTTCCTGGATAGATCTCGGAACTTCACTGTAGTGTGACGGCTCCATTGTGTACTGTCCACGACCCTGTGTACCTGAACGAAGAACTGTAGCGTAACCGAACATTTCTGAAAGCGGAACGTCTGCTGTTACCTGTGTGATACCGCCTGAACGTGATTCCTGGCTCTTTACCATACCACGTCTTGAGCTGAGGTCACCGATAACAAAGCCGAGGTAATCGTCCGGAACTATTACGTTAACAAGCATAATAGGCTCCTTGATAACCGGGTCAGCTTTCTTCATACCCTCTTTGAATGCCATTGATGCGGCAATCTTAAACGCCATTTCTGATGAGTCGACTTCATGGTATGAACCATCATACAATGTAGCCTTTACATCAACTACGTTGTAGCCTGCAAGTACACCTGACTGCATAGCACCCTGGATACCTGCGTCTACTGCCGGAATGTATTCCTTCGGAATAGCACCGCCGACTACTGCGTTAACGAACTCGTAGCCCTTACCTTCCTCTAACGGCTCAAGCTTGAGGAGTACGTGACCGTACTGACCCTTACCACCTGACTGACGGGCATACTTATGCTCGATGTTAACTTCTTTCTTAATTGCCTCTCTGTATGAAACCTGAGGCTCACCAACGTTTGCTTCTACCTTAAACTCACGGAGAAGTCTGTCAACGATGATTTCAAGGTGCAACTCACCCATACCGGCGATGATTGGCTGACCGGTTTCTTCGTCTGTATATGTCTTGAAAGTCGGGTCCTCTTCTGCAAGCTTTGCAAGAGCTACGCCCATCTTTTCCTGACCAGCCTTTGTCTTGGGCTCGATTGCAACACGGATAACAGGCTCCGGGAACTCCATTGATTCAAGGATAATCGGATGATCCTCGTCACAAAGTGTCTCACCTGTTGTTGTGTTCTTAAGACCAACTGCAGCAGCGATATCACCTGCGTAACAGCAATCGATATCCTTACGCTCGTTTGAGTGCATCTGCAATATTCTACCCATACGCTCCTTATGACCCTTGCATGAGTTAAGAACGTATGAACCGGCGTTAACTACGCCTGAGTAAACTCTGAAGTAACAAATCTTACCAACAAACGGGTCTGTGGCAATCTTGAACGCAAGTGATGCGAACGGAGCCTTATCAGTTGAAGGTCTTTCCTCCTCCTCGTTTGTATCAGGATTGATACCTCTGATGTTTGCGATGTCAGTCGGAGCCGGCATGTAATCAATTACAGCGTCCAAAAGCATCTGAACACCCTTGTTTCTGTATGAAGTACCGCAGAGCATCGGTACGATCTGGTTCTCAATTGTAGCCTTTCTCAAAGCTTCCTTGAGCTCGTCTACTGTGATTGACTCCGGATCCTCGAAGAATTTCTCCATTAGCTCCTCATCTGTTTCACAGATAGCCTCAACCATTGAATCTCTGTATTCCTGTGCTTTATCAAGCATATCAGCAGGGATTTCCTCAACTCTTACGTCGTTACCGAGGTCATCGTAATAAACCTCCGCTTTCATCTCCATAAGGTCAATGATACCCTTGAATGTGTCCTCAGCACCTATCGGCAACTGAATCGGAACACCGTTGGCATTAAGTCTTTCGTGAACCATGTCTACAACGTGGTAGAAGTCAGCACCCATGATATCCATCTTGTTAACGTATATCATTCTCGGTACTTTGTAATCGTCAGCCTGTCTCCAAACTGTCTCTGACTGCGGTTCAACACCGCCCTTAGCACACATAACTGTAACAGAACCGTCCAAAACCTTAAGTGAACGCTGAACCTCAACTGTAAAGTCAACGTGACCCGGTGTATCGATAATGTTAATTCTGTGTCTTATGCCACTCTTATAGCCTTCCTTCTTCTCCCAGAAAGCAGTTGTAGCAGCTGATGTGATTGTGATACCACGCTCCTGCTCCTGTGCCATCCAGTCCATTGTACCTGCACCGTCGTGTGTTTCGCCCATCTTGTGGATACGACCTGTGTAGTAAAGGATTCTCTCTGTTGTTGTTGTTTTACCGGCATCGATGTGCGCCATGATACCGATATTTCTTGTATTTTCGAGTGAAACTTCTCTAGCCATTCTGATATTTTCCTCCTTTCAGTGAAAATACTTAGTGTATTACCAACGATAGTGTGCGAATGCCTTGTTAGCCTCAGCCATTTTGTGAGTGTCTTCTCTCTTCTTAACTGAGTTACCAGCACCCTTGATAGCGCCCATGATTTCGTTTCCAAGTCTTTCCTTCATGGTCTTCTCATTTCTTTCTCTTGAGTAGCGTGTGAGCCATCTTAATCCCAATGTCTGACGTCTCTCCGGACGAACCTCCATCGGTACCTGATATGTGGCACCA